>JANPDK010000001.1:0-9645 GCA_031431415.1 Acidobacteriota bacterium
TGAGTATTTAAAAGGTATGTCGCTTCTCGAAGCGTCGGAATTGGTCAAGGAACTCGAAGAAGTTTTCGGCGTTTCGGCAGCGGCCGCAGCGGCACCGATGATGATGGCAGCTCCGGCTGGCGGCGACGCTCCGGCAGCAGAAGAGAAGGATTCGTTTGACGTTGTCCTTCAGTCAGCCGGCGGCAACAAGATCGCGGTGATCAAGGTCGTCCGCGAAGTCGTTGCAGGCCTCGGCCTCAAGGAAGCTAAGGATCTCGTCGATGCCGCACCGAAGGCGATCAAAGAAGGCGTTTCGAAGGCAGAAGGCGAAGAGATCAAAGCCAAATTGACCGAAGCTGGCGCTACCGTCGAGCTCAAATAACTTGAATAGTCTGAAGTCTTGAGTCCTGAGTCTTGAGTCGGAGAACCTCCGGCTCAAGACTTAAGACTCCTGACTCAAGGCTTTTTTCGTTTGTTCTCGTGAATTTTTCTTGTTATACTACTAGGTTCGCAGTCTGACTATTATTTACGGGCGGCGATGGCCGGTACAGGCAATAATCGGAAACTCTATTAGTATCAATAGTTTCCGTTGTTTTTAACGCGTTTTTGACGCAAGCAAGTGGAGAGTGAGTGCACCTTTTTGGCACGCTCGGAAAACTCGATTAGAGAGCAGAAACTGCTTAGAAGCGGTCTGGGTAAGCTATACCCACGACCGCCATTGGCGTCTTTCTCGCGAACGGTTTTGGTGGGAACTTGCGTTTCGAGCATCGTAACAGCAACGCCCGCTAAAATCAACAGTTTTTTTTAATAGTCCGCTATCAATCATATGATCAACAATCCTCTTCAAAACAGCTCGAACGGACTTGGGGTAAGAACAAGCAAGTCGCCGGAGCGTGTGGATTTTTCTAAGATCTACACATCGGCTCAGATACCTAACCTGATCGAGGTCCAGCGTGAATCGTACAACCGGTTCCTGCAGATGGACCTCATCCCGGAGGAACGCGATTACATCGGCCTGCAGTCGGTGTTTGCCTCGATCTTCCCGGTGTCAGATTTTCGCGAGACGGCGATGCTCGAATATGTCGAGTATCAGATCGGTAACTGGCAGTGTAAGTGCGGCAACCTCGAGGGCCTCGAGCATCTGCGTGCAAATTGTAAGAACTGCTCCGCCAAGATCAAGGTCGATCCGTTCAATCCGGCCGAAGTGCTTTGTAACAATTGCGGCACGTTCAACGTCGTGCGACCGAATCTCTGCAACAACTGCGGTGAGCCGGTCGGCCTCAAGCACAAGCACGATCAGCAGGAATGTCAGGAACGCGGAATGTCGTACAGCGTGCCGCTCAAGGTCAAGATCCGTCTGACCGTGTATGACAAAGATCCCGAGACCAATGTCTCGACGATCCGCGACATTAAAGAGGAAGACGTCTTCTTTGGCGAGATCCCGCTGATGACCGAGAACGGTACGTTCATTATTAACGGAACGGAGCGTGTGATCGTATCGCAGCTTCACCGTTCGCCAGGTGTTTTCTTCAAGGGCGACCGCGATGATTATCTTGCAAAGATCATCCCGTACCGCGGTTCGTGGGTCGAATTTGAATACGACCAGAAAGGAATTTTGCACGCACGTCTCGGTAAGCGAAAGATCATCGCGACCGTATTCCTGCGTGCCTTGGGTCTGTGGCTAAATCCACAGATCGACATGAAGACCGTCTCGGACAACATCCTCGAAGAGGTCGTCAAAAACGCCGAATACTCAAATGCGAGTATTCTCAAGCTCTTTTATGTCACCGATGACGTGACCGTCGAAAAGGGCAAGCTCTTCGTCAAGGTCAAGGAAGAAGGCGAGACGCACCTCGTCGGCATGCGTGCCGAAGAGGACATCAAGGACAAGAAAGAGGACGTAACCCGTAAGGGCAAAAAGGTCACTAAATCGGCCATAGCCGATCTTCGCCGCATGGGCCGTGGAAAAGTCGAGACAGTCGCGGCTGATTTCGAAGGCGCCCATGCTCTCGATGACGTCGTAAACACCGAGACCGGTGAGGTCATCGTCGAAGCCAATACCGAGATCGTCGCCGGCAAGCTCCAGCAGATCATCGAGGAAGGCGTCGCAGAATTTGCCGTGTTCTTCCCGGCTCGCGACACGATCGGTGAGATCATCGCAGCGACGCTTAGAAAGGATCCGATCGGCAAGCCGGTCGATGCGCTGCTCGAAATTTATCGCAAAATGCGTCCGGGCGATCCGCCGACGGTGCCGACGGCTTATCGTCTGCTTGAGGGTATGTTCTTCGACACGCGTCGATTTGATCTGTCCCGCGTTGGCCGCTTGAAATTTAACATCAAGATGGGCCGCCCTGATAAAGATCGTATTACCGATCCGCTGCTGGCGCCGACTGATTTCATCGAGGTCGTCAATTACCTTCTCCGCATGAAAAGGGACAGCGAACATTTCTATCAGGATGATATCGATCACCTTGGCAACCGCCGCGTCCGCGCGGTAGGCGAGCTGCTCGAAAATCAGTTCCGCATCGGCCTCGAGCGTATGGAGCGGGCGATCAAGGAGAAGATGTCCATTCAACAGGATATGTTCACCACAATGCCGCGTGATCTTGTCAATGCAAAGCCGGTTACGGCTGCCGTTCGTGAGTTCTTCGGCTCGTCGCAGCTTTCGCAGTTCATGGATCAGACGAATCCGCTGTCGGAAATTACGCACAAACGCCGCTTGTCGGCGTTGGGACCGGGCGGTCTTTCGCGTGAACGTGCCGGATTTGAGGTTCGCGACGTTCACCCGACGCACTATGGCCGCATCTGCCCGATCGAGACACCTGAAGGCCCGAACATCGGCCTCATCTCGTCGCTGTCGTGCTTTGCACGTATCAACGAATTCGGCTTTATCGAGTCGCCGTATCGACGTGTGATCGAGGGCCGTGTGATCGAATATGTCCGCCTCAAGAATGGCGGCGACACCAGCTTTAAGCCGGGACAGCATGTGCCGCTCGAAGATGTCGAGGCAGCCAACAAGAAGCTTAAGAAAGAACAGCAGCAGGCGGTCTTTGAGCCGTGGCCGTTCTATCTGACGGCTTGGGAAGAGGATCGATACATCATCGGCCAGGCCAATATTGAGCTCGATGGACGCGGCAATTTTGTCAACGAGCGTAACGCTGCACGGCAGAAAGGTGAATTTATAACCGCCGACAGGATGGAAACGCAGTATATGGACGTAAGCCCAAAACAGCTCGTTTCGGTCGCCGCGTCGCTTATCCCATTCCTCGAAAACGATGACGCCAACCGGGCCCTGATGGGATCGAACATGCAACGTCAGTCCGTGCCGCTGCTTCGTGCCGAATCGCCGTATGTCGGAACCGGTATGGAAAAGATCGCGGCTCGCGATTCCGGTGCGGTAGTCATCGCCAAACGTGACGGCGTCGTCGATTTTGTCGACTCAGAGCGAATCATCGTCAAGGCCGACCACCAGGTCGACGGTACGATCTCGCGTGAGGTGACGGCGGATATTTATTCGCTCGTTAAGTTCAAGCGTTCTAACCAGAACACGTGTATTAACCAGCGTCCGATCGTCGCTGTCGGCGAACGCGTGATCAAGGGCATGGTAATTGCCGACGGTCCGTGTACCGATCGCGGTGAACTTGCTCTTGGCCGTAACGTGCTCGTGGCATTTATGCCATGGCGTGGTTACAACTTTGAGGACGCCATTCTGGTGTCAGAAAAGCTGGTCAAGGACGACTACTACACGTCGATCCACATCGAGGAGCTCGAGATCGAGGCCCGCGACACCAAGCTCGGCCCTGAAGAGATCACGCGTGACATCCCGAATATCGGCGAGAACATGCTCCGCGATCTCGACGAGAGCGGCATTATCCGCATCGGTGCTCAGGTCAAGCCGGGCAGCGTTCTGGTCGGAAAGGTTACGCCGAAGGGCGAAACGCAGTTGACGGCGGAAGAGAAACTGCTTCGTGCCATCTTTGGTGAAAAGGCCGGTGACGTTAAGGACGCATCGCTGACGTGCCCGCCGGGAATCGACGGCACGGTCGTTGACGTTCAGATCTTTACCCGTAAGGGACAGGACAAGGACGAACGCAGCCTCGATATCGAGGGCATGGAGGAAGAAGATTTCCATCGCGATCTCGATGATGAAATTCGTATCCTCGAAGAACAACGCAATGAGCGTATCTACGAGCTATTTGACGGCCGCAAGCTGACCAAAGACCTTGTCGATGGCAAGGACGTGATCCTTAAGAAGGGCGAAACGCTCAACCGCGAGAAGCTCACAGGCGTCGACACCAAGCTGCTCCGCAAGGCTGAGGTCGCCGCGGGCTCGATCGATATCGCCAGCGAGGTCAAGGAATACGAACAGCGTACTGAGCGTCAGATCAACATCCTGCGTGACATCTACGACGAAAAGATCACCAAGCTCAAGCAGGGCGACGAACTGCCGCCGGGCGTGATCAAGATGGTCAAGGTCTTTGTCGCGATGAAGCGTAAGCTCAGCGTCGGTGACAAAATGGCCGGACGCCACGGTAACAAGGGCGTCATCGCCCGTATCTTGCCTGAGGAAGATATGCCGTATTTGCCGGATGGAACTCCGGTCGAGATCGTGCTCAATCCGCTCGGCGTGCCATCGCGTATGAACGTCGGCCAGATCCTCGAAACGCATCTCGGCTGGGCCGCACGAGTTCTCGGCCTGCACTTTGCGACACCGGTTTTTGACGGAGCGAGCGAAGAAGAGATCAAGGGATACATCACGCAGGCCAATCAGAAGTACGACGAACTCGGCATTCCGGCATCAGTCGGCCCGTCGGGTAAAACGCGTCTCTATGACGGCATGACCGGTGAGCAGTTCGAGCAGAAGGTATGTGTGGGTTACATCTATATGTTGAAACTCTCACACCTTGTGGACGATAAGATTCACGCCCGCTCGATCGGCCCGTACTCGCTGATCACGCAGCAGCCTCTGGGCGGTAAAGCTCAGTTTGGCGGCCAGCGTTTCGGAGAGATGGAGGTCTGGGCACTCGAGGCGTACGGTGCGGCACACATTCTGCAGGAATTGCTGACATGCAAATCCGACGACGTGGCCGGCCGCTCGAAGATCTACGAAACGATCGTCAAGGGCGTTTCGAACTTCGAGCCGGGCATCCCCGAGTCGTTCAACGTGCTGGTGCGCGAGCTGCAATCGCTCTGTCTCGAGGTCGAACTGATCCAGGCTGATCAGATCGATCCGGACGAGGTTGTCGCGGGCGTGGATGCACTCGTTGGCGTGGACTAAATTGTTGCGAAGTTTCGAAAGTTGCGAAGTTTCAGAGTTAAACTTCGCAACTTCGTAACCCTGTAACTCTGCAAACTTTCTTGGAGATATATGTTTCGATTTAATCAGGACAACAAGACACAATTGACCACCAATTACGAAGCGATCCGCATCAGCCTCGCTTCGCCGGACAAGATCCGTTCGTGGTCGCACGGCGAGGTGACCAAGCCGGAGACGATCAACTACCGAACGTTCAAACCGGAACGCGACGGCCTGTTCTGTGCCCGCATCTTTGGTCCGGTCTCGGATTGGGAGTGTCTGTGCGGAAAATACAAGCGAATGAAGCATCGCGGCGTCATCTGCGACAAGTGCGGCGTCGAGGTCACACAGTCGAAGGTTCGACGCGAACGTCTCGGCCACATCGAGTTGGCTAGCCCTTGCTCGCACGTGTGGTTCTTCAAAGGACTGCCGTCGCGTATCGGCCATCTGCTCGACATCACCCTGCGTGATCTCGAAAAGATCCTTTACTTCGAGACCTACATCGTTATCGATGAAGGCGATGTGCCTGATCTCAAGCAGAAAGATCTGCTGACGGACGAGCGTTTCAGGGAACTCACGCGTGATTATCCAAATCAGTTCGTCGCCAAAATGGGAGCCGAGGCGATCAAGGATCTGCTCGGACAGATCGACATTGCCGAGCTGGTCGAAGAGCTTCGCGGCAAGATGAAAGAGGAGACTTCGCAGCAGAAAAAGCTCAAGTATTCCAAGCGTCTGAAGGTGTCGAACTCGTTCCTCCGCTCGGGCAATAATGCTCAGTGGATGATCCTCGATGTCATTCCGGTCATCCCGCCCGAGCTTCGCCCGCTCGTGCCTCTCGACGGCGGGCGTTTTGCGACGTCGGATCTTAACGATCTCTATCGTCGCGTTATCAACCGTAACAATCGTCTCAAGAAGCTCATCGAGCTGCGCGCACCTGAGGTCATCGTTCGTAATGAAAAACGAATGCTGCAGGAAGCGGTCGATGCGTTGTTCGATAACGGCCGCCGCGGCCGCGTGCTGCGCGGTGCGAACAACCGTCCGCTAAAGTCGCTGTCCGGTACGCTCAAAGGTAAACAAGGACGTTTCCGACAGAATCTGCTCGGAAAACGTGTAGATTACTCGGGCCGTTCGGTCATCGTCGTTGGCCCGGAGCTGAAACTGCACCAGTGCGGCCTGCCAAAGAAAATGGCTTTGGAACTCTTTAAGCCATTTATCTACAACAAATTAGAAAAAGATCAGCACGCCGCGACCATCAAGCAGGCACGCGAAATGGTCGAGCGCCAAGAGCCGATCGTTTGGGATATTCTCGAGGAAGTCATTCGCGAGCATCCGGTTCTCCTGAACCGTGCACCGACGCTTCACCGTCTCGGTATTCAGGCTTTTGAGCCGGTGCTGGTCGAGGGTAAGGCTATCAAAATTCACCCGCTCGTCTGCACGGCGTTCAACGCCGACTTCGACGGTGACCAGATGGCTGTTCATATTCCGCTGTCGGCTGAGGCTCAGATCGAGGCGACCGTTTTGATGCTTGCGTCGAATAACCTGCTCTCGCCGGCGTCAGGCCAGCCGATCGCAGTTCCGTCGCAGGACATCGTCCTCGGCTGCTACTATCTCACGCTTGCTCGCGACGAGATGAAGGGCGAGAATCGTGCATTTTCGTCGATCGACGACGTTCTGCTCGCGCTCGACGCCGAACTCGTCGAAACGCAGACAAAGATACGTCTCCAGTGGAGAGGCGATCTTATCGATCTTAACAACGAGCACAACAATCAGGACGTGATCCGTGCGACGGTCCGTACCGGTATCGATCAGGTGATCGAGACGACGGTCGGCCGCGTTATCTTTAACGAGCGTCTGACGCGTGACGGCCTGCCGTACGTCAATGGCGTTCTGAAGAAGAAAGGTTTGCAGAGTCTCGTCACATTCTGCCATCTGCGTCTCGGCCAC
The DNA here is from genome assembly GCA_031431415.1 of Acidobacteriota bacterium. GTDB lineage: Bacteria > Acidobacteriota > Blastocatellia > Pyrinomonadales > Pyrinomonadaceae > OLB17. The sequence continues at coordinate 7,220 of JANPDK010000001.1, forward strand.
GACCACACGGTCGCGTTGCTCGACGATCTCAAGACAATGGGCTTCCTCTACGCGACGAAGGCCGGTGTCTCGATCGGTATCGACGACATGGTCACACCTGCGTCGAAGAAAGGCATTATCGAAAAGGCGCTAAAAGAGGTCGAGAAGCTTCGCAAACAATACGAAGACGCGACCATGACCGACATGGAGCGTACCAATAAGGTGACGGCCATCTGGTCGGACGTGACCGATCACGTCGCCAAGGAGATGTTCCTCGCCATGCACACGCGTGAAAAGGAACGCAAGGAATTGAATCCGATCCTCGTGATGGCCGACTCTGGTGCTCGTGGTTCGGATGCCCAGATCCGACAGCTCGCCGGTATGCGCGGCCTCATGGCCAAGCCGTCGGGCGAGATCATCGAGAATCCGATCCTCGCGAATTTCCGCGAAGGCCTCGACGTTCTCCAGTACTTTATCTCGACGCACGGTGCCCGTAAGGGTCTTGCGGATACGGCTTTGAAGACGGCTGACTCGGGTTATTTGACCCGCCGTCTCGTGGACGTTGCTCAGGACGTGATCGTTTCCGAACAGGACTGCATGACGCTTCGCGGCGTGTGGGCCGAGGCCATTATTCGTAATGGTGAAGAGGTCGAGTCCTTACGTGACCGCATCGTCGGCTGCACGTCGCTCGACGACATTATCGATCCGGTCGACGGAACGGTGATCGTTTCGGCGAGTATCGAGATTGACGAGGAACTGGGCAACAGCGTTCAGCTCTCGGGCCTGCAAAAGGTCAAGATCCGCTCGGCTCTGACGTGCGAATCGCGTCGCGGTATCTGCGTCAAATGCTACGGACGCAATCTTGCGACCGGCAACACGGTCGAGATCGGCGAGGCGGTCGGCGTCATCGCCGCACAGTCGATCGGTGAGCCCGGAACGCAGCTTACGATGAGAACATTCCACGTCGGTGGTACGGCTCGTCTCGAACAGGAGACCAAGCACGTCGCCGCGATGAACGGGACCGTGAAGTTCCTCGGTGATCTCAAGGTCATTAAGAATCGTAATGGTGAAATGGTCTCGATGCGTCGTCAGTCGGAGCTTGCTCTGGTCGACGAACGAGGGAGAGAGGTTGCTCACTACAAGGTGGTTTACGGTGCCGAGGTTCACGTGCGTGACGGGCAGAAGGTCAAAGAGGACGACATTCTCGTCACGTGGGATCCGTTCACATTCGCCATCCTGACCGAGGTCAAGGGTACTGTGAAGTATCAGGATCTCAAGGAAGGCAAGACGGTCGAGGAAGAGATCGATAAGGTCACCGGCCAGAAGCGTCTCGTCGTAAAAGACTCGGATGAGAAGAATCAGCCGCGTCTTGAGATCCGTGCCGGCAGCAAGGTCCAAAAAACCTATCAGATGCCGATCCGGGCACAGCTAATGGTCGAGGACGCCCAGGAGATCGAGCCGGGTGATGTGATCGCGAAAATTCCGCGTGAGACCACCAAGACCAAGGACATCGTCGGCGGTCTGCCGCGTGTCGTCGAGCTTTTCGAAGCTCGTCGTCCGGGCGAGACGGCCATCATGTCGGAGATCAACGGTATCGTCAAATTTGGCCCGATCTCAAAGGGTAAACGTAAGCTGATCATCATCGGCGATGACGGCAGCGAACGTGAATACGACATCCCGCGTGGTACGCATATTAACGTGCAGGAAGAAGATCGCGTCCGCTCCGGCGAACCGCTCATGGACGGCCCGCTCAATCCGCACGACATCCTGCGTGTTTTGGGTATGGAAGCTTTGCAGAATTACCTCGTGAACGAGATCCAAGAGGTCTACCGTCTGCAGGGTGTGAACATCAACGACAAACACATCGAGGTGATCGTTCGCCAGATGCTGCGTTGGGTCAAGATCAAGGATGTCGGCGATACCGAATTCCTTATGGAGGAGCAGGTCGATCGCTTCCGCTATGAGGATGAGAATCGACGTGTCTCTGACGAAGGCGGCCAGACATCGGTCGGCGAACCGCTCTTGCTCGGTATCACGAAAGCCTCGCTCTCGACCGACTCGTTCATCTCGGCGGCCAGCTTCCAGGAGACGACCCGCGTCCTGACCGAGGCGGCCATCTCGGGCCGTATCGATTATCTACGCGGCCTCAAGGAAAATGTCATCATGGGACGCCTCATCCCTGCCGGTACCGGTATGAAACACTACCGCAACGTCGAGATCGCCTACGACCCGACGCAGAACCGCAAACAGGAAGATGAGTTCGACGAAATGGGCGACATGATCCGCGGCGGCCTCCCAATGCCGCTCATCGAACCCGTCGAGATCGACGACGGCGCCTTCATCGACGAAGACGTCGAGATCGACATCGACCTCGACGGCCCGGAGATCGAACCCGAAGAAGCCTTCGACATCGACGAAGCCATGAAGATCGAAGTCGAGGATGATGA
>JANPDK010000002.1:0-14062 GCA_031431415.1 Acidobacteriota bacterium
CGAGGTTTACGCGACGTTTGCCGAAGAATGGATGGGCGTGCCTGTCCTTCGCGGCTTGAAATCGCCGAATGAGCGCTTTGCCGGCGCGATCGAAACCTATTGCATCGAGGCTCTGATGCAGGACGGCAAAGCTCTGCAAGCCGGGACATCGCATTTCCTCGGGCAGAACTTCGCTAAGTCTTTCGACGTGAAGTTCGTTAACAAAGAGAACGTGCAGGAATACGCGTGGGCGACGAGCTGGGGCGTTTCGACACGGCTGATGGGGGCTTTGATCATGGCCCACTCTGACGATCAGGGCCTCGTGCTGCCGCCGAAACTCGCTCCGATCCAGGTCGTGATCATTCCGATCTACAAAACTCCCGAAGAACTCGCCGCGATCAGCGAAAATGTCAACCCGATCTTCGAAGCGCTGAAGGCCGCCGGTATCTCGGTCAAGTACGATGACAGCGACAACCAGCGCAGCGGCTGGAAGTTTGCCGAGTACGAACTCAAAGGTGTTCCGATCCGCCTTGGCCTCGGCAATCGCGATCTAGAGAGCGGCACCATCGAAGTCGCCCGCCGCGACACGCTTTCGAAAGAATCGCAGCCTATCGACGGCATCGTTGAACACGTCAAAGCTCTGCTCGACGAGATACAGACGAACATCTACCAAAAGGCGCTCAATTTCCGCGAGGAGAACACATTTCTCGTCGACACCTGGGATGATTTCAAAGCTCAGATCGAACTTGGCGGCTTCGTCATGGCCCATTGGGATGGCACCTCTGAGACCGAGGAAAAGATCAAAGAAGAAACCAAAGCCACCATCCGCTGCATCCCGCTCATCTCGACGATGGAGTCAGGAAAATGCATCTACTCCGGTGCGGAGTCAAGCAAACGCGTTGTTTTCGCAAGGGCTTATTAAATAACAAAGGCAGGAGCTTACAATGAGTCAAAGAACCATATTCGATATTGCTGACGGCTTTGGTCTGAGCATCGAAACCCTCACCATCCCCGATCATGAACCGGCTTTTCGACTTTTTAAGGGAGTCAACCCGATATTTGTTGGTACCGAAGAAGCCGTTCGGAATTTCTTTATCACCTACGAAAAGGAATTGCCGAAAGTGATTATAAAGACTACTCGCGGTTTAAAAGAATAATAGGGTTTTCAAAAAGATCGCCAATTGCCAATTTAATGCGTCTACTCAGCTGCGGAATCAAGCAAACGCGTGGTTTTCGCAAAGGCGTATTGATGGTTTTCTGTTCCATGTTCCAGGGTGGAACGCTGGAACACATGGAACGCATGGAACACGCTTTTTTCACGTCCCTGAACGGCTAAACGGTATGACCAAACGCAAAATGTATGACCCACGCGTACATTTGTATGACCAAACCGTTGTTTTATATGACCAAACCACGTCCCAGTATGACCCACACGCACATTTTATGACCGCTATTTACGACCAAATGGCGTTTTATATGACCAAAGTGCGTTTTTTATGACCAATGGTGTTCCACCTGGAACGCTTAAGGAACACGTCAAAATTATGGTTTCCCCGTTTCGCGGCACATAGCCCCGTCCTTTAGGGCGGGGTGAGGTGTCGTTGGCGATTCCCAGCCCGTTTTAACGGGCTTACTCCGGTCTCGGCTTAAGCCAAAAGAAAAAGGACGTTAAAACGCCCTAGGAATATCTCCCGCAACTTAACCACGCCCTAAAGGGACGTGGCTATACAAGAAAACCCGCGTAAACGCGGCTGACGGAAAAATTCCCGCAACAAACCCGATCATTCCGCCAACAAACTGGGTTGGTCGTCTTTTTTTGTCTTTTGGGCTTTTTTGGTGACTTCTTCCATCAACGGAAGATCGATCCGTTCGCCGTCGAGGATTTGTTGGACGGTCACGATCTGCAACCGATCAAACGGCTGGAACATTTCGGGTTTGAATGTTCCGGCTTCCTTTGGCTTCCTGGATCATCGGTCTTGACGGCAGGCCACGGGTTATCAAGTTACATTAAAATCCGGAATCACTACGGCGAGACAAGGATGGCGTCGAACCCGGCTACGAATAAAACGAATTATCAGCAAACAATAAATATTCGTCTCAATAGCACGAGACGCTGTCTTTTTTGTTCGCACACGTGATTCCTTGTTCTTTATCTCGAGTGAGAGCATAATGTCGCATGGAATCCGAATAAGATAAGTTCGAGGTAACAAATGTCCAACTACATTTTTATTGAAACCAGAGACCCGTTTACGTCGGCGGACACGCGCTTTGTAGCAGACAACGCTATAGCTTTGAAACAGAACGGGCACGGCGTCACGGTCTTTTTAGTTCAAAACGGCGTTCTTGCCCTGCGAAAAGAAGCAAAAATTTCTGCACTCACGAATATGGTGGAAAAAGGTGTCACGCTGCTTGCCGATGATTTTTCTCTTCGCGAACGAGGTATTCCTTCAAACGAATTGTCGCCCGGCGTCCGGCCGTCGGGCATAGAAACTTTGGTTGATTTGCTGGTCGCAGAAAACACAAAAGCCATCTGGCATTAAAAGGAGATAGACCGATGACTGAAAAGAAACTGACTTTGGCATTGATGGATCCGCCGTATGAGTCTGCTAATTCGACAACCGCGTTTCGCATTATTTCCGCCGCGCTTGAGAAAGGAATTCATGTCAACGTGTTTGCCTACGAAGGAGCGGTTTGCTTGCCTTTGAAAGACCAAGTTCCGCACGCCAATCCCGTTAAAGGAACGACCGTCGAAGAAGAAGAACACCCGACCACAAAGGCTTTCGTCGAATCACTTTTAAAAATCGGGGGAGATAATCCTTTATTGACTTGGGTAAATTGCGGTCTGTGCGTTGACGAACGCGGCGCACACAACGCGGTCGAAGGGGTCAAGCGCGGCAGTCCCGCGGATTTTTTGAAGATGGCGCAAGAGTCAACCAATACCCTTGTCATTCCCACAAACTGAGCGTGCGAAAAAACTGCAATCGGAGAAGAAACTATGAAAATCCTGAATATCATCGAGACGGCATACCGCGCCACCTTGGAAGAACAAGATGACACGATTTTGTGGCTTAGCGGTAATTTGAAAAACGCCGGGGCTGATTTGTCCGTGATGCTTCGCGGTAATGCCGTGAACTATCTTGTCGAGCAAGAATGTAATGTTTTAACTATCGGCGACGTCAGCATCAACCATCCACTAAGACCTACGGAAGACATTCGCAACCTGTTGGAAAAAGATGTCGCAGTTTTTGCAGTTAAGGATGATATTGAAGAGCGCGGAATCAAAACTGAGAACTGCGTCGAGGGAGTTCAATTGATCGAGCGGGCCAAGGTTGCGGATGTGATGGAAGTTCACGATCAGGTTTGGCATTGGTAAAAGCCGAGGCTGTGCTTCTTCATCTTGGGTTTGGCACCCAGTCTTCCCGCTTTCACAACAACGCTTTAAATAATGCAATACGGTCGGGTCGCGGTGCCGTTTTTGTTCGACAGAATCTCTTCGTAACATTGGTTGGCGTGGTCGTCCCACGTCCATGTGTCGGTAACGAGCGGTGCCTGCGCACGGTCTTCGGTGCCGATGTTGTTGTATATCTGGTTGTAGTTGCGTTTAGAATTGAACGGCGGATCAATATAACAAAGATCAACCGTCTCGTCGCGGATAAACTTCCGCATCACATCAAGATTATCGCCGTAGTAGAGTTTGTTCATGGGATTTACTAGCGGAAATGTAGCATTTAGGAGTTAGGCTTAGCAACATTCAAAGTGCGTCAGGTATATTTGGACATTATGGAATGTGTAAGATGCGGAGCGACGGCGGTGGTTGAGGGGTCGTTGATGGATACGGGAGGCGGCGGAGGTGTTGCTTTTCTTATTAAGGACACATCGTTCTTGAAGAGTATCTTCGGAGGCGGCAGCCGAAAGATCATGGCCCGCGCATGTGTGCATTGCTCTCACATCGAACTTATTGTCGATTTCACGGACAAAGACAAAAAACGCTATCAAGAGTTCGACGGCCCGCAGCCGGATCTGCTTGAGCGGATCAACTGACGGTAGAAGAGGATAAAGAATTTAGCCACGAATGCACGAATTTTTACGAAAAGACCAACGAATGGTGGGTAGTATTAGTGCATTCGTGGCTTGCTCTTTGCTCGGTGTCGTATCGAGAGTTTCTTAAAGAACCCAATCAGTTTTCAAACTTTTCACGCAATATAGTCGTCTAAACCATTGAATGCGGAACGTTTCGCACTAGATCTAGGTTTTGGGCTATTATTTTCTCGTGCCGAAGAAACGGCGGTTGACACGAGTTGGATGTTGATAAATTTAGCGGATGAGCAGCTTGTCGAGCTTGCGGTGGGTGGAGACCCTGATGCGTTCGGCGAAATTGTGAGGCGGTGGGAGCGGAAGATCTTCGCTCTCTGCTTCGGTATGCTCGGGCGTGAGGATGATGCGGGTGACGCCTGTCAGGAGGCGTTTATTGCGGCGTATAAGAATCTCGCTAACTTTCGCGGCGAGGCAAAGGTTTCGAGCTGGCTGCACCGCATTGCGGTAAACCAGTGTTTGACAATAAAACGGCGCCAGAAGACGCGGGCCGAGGATTTTCTCGATGATGAGGACGGCAGCCAGGACAGGGTGTTCGTCGCTGCGGCGCATTTGTCGCCAGCCCGCAAGATCGAGCAGGCCGAGCGGATGAATCTGGTTCGCAACGCGGTCGGTGCTTTGCCGAGCGACCTGCGTGAGGTGATCGTGATGAAGGAATTTGAGGATATGACCTTTCAGGAGATATCCGAGACGCTCGAATTGCCGCTGAGCACCGTCAAAAGCCGACTGTATACTGCACTAAAGCAGTTAAAAATGAAATTAGAAAGGACGCCCGTTGAGGTCGTCTAAATAGGTGAGGTTATGGTGAATAACGCCAACAAAGAATGTGGATTCGAGCACGAGATCGTGTCGTATATGTACGACGATCTCGGTACTGTCGAGCGAACGCAGTTTGAGACGCATCTCGTGGATTGCGGTGCGTGTACGGATGAGTTTGCGGCGGTGTCGCTGTCTCGTTTCTCGGTGTTTGAGTGGCAGAAAGAGGAATTTGCGCATCTCACGACGCCTGAGATAGTTATTCCTTACGAGGCAAGGAAGGCTGTTGCTGAAAAGGTCGGATGGTTTGCAGGATTTAGCGAAATATTTGCCTTCGCCCGCTCGCCGCTCGCGGTCGGTGCGGCGTTTGCGGTTGTTCTTGGAATTGGATTTATCGGGTTTAACTTGATAGGGACAGGCGGGAACGAGATCGCTTCGAATAATGCTGTACCTCCGGTCGTCATCGAGCAGAAGATCGAATCGCCGAAGGTTGTAGATATGCCGGTCGCAATTGTCGATGAAGATCCTAGTGCGTCTAACGATGTTCGTCCGGTGACCGCCGCGTCACGTGAAATTCGTCCGAAAGTAGCACGCCAGAGTTCCCCATCGCGTCGTGTCGTCGAAATCCGCTCAGTGCCAAATCTTATGCGGCAGGCTCGCCGGGCTCCGGTTCTTGGCGATCTTGCTGACGATGACGAAGATTCATTGAGATTGTCGGATATGCTCGATGGGATAGGCGGTTAAAATTATGAGAATGTTTCGCATACCAACACTCTTCCTGTTTGCGACGTTGTTTGCCGTGCCGATTCTGGCTCAGGACGAGCCGGTGTCAGAACCGCAGCGTCCCGCCGCGAATCAAGATCCACGGGCGAATATGCTCCGCCAACTTGGCCTCAACCGCGAACAGATACAGCGGCTCCAGCGAATTAACAGGGAGCGAAAACCGTTGATGGACGCGGCGCAGGCAAAGCTTCGCACCGCAAATCAAACTCTCGACGCGGCGATATATGCCGATGAGGTCAGCGAGACGGACGTACAGGCCAAGCTGAAAGATGTTCAACTCGCACAGGCCGAGGTTTTTTGGATTCGGTTTACGAATGAGCTTGCGATACGCCGTTTGCTTACGCCGGAACAGCTTGTTCGCTTTCGCAATATGAGGCAGCGATTCGAACGGGCCCGCGAGGAAGCCGAGAATCGTCGTACGCTTATTCGCGAAAATAACCCTCGCAACGTCAATTCGACCAAAGATGTAAAAGTGCCGCTCAAGGCGAATATTAAGCCGGACGAGATGTAATTCTCGATATACGTTAATTTTTGTCTATAAAGCCGCTCGTCAAACGGGCGGCTTTTCCTTTTTGTTTGATGTTAAGCGTCGTTAATTATATCCTTGTCCTTTAAAAGCTTTTGCAGCCGCGGCATGAATCCACTCAAGCAATTTCTGTTGGAGTTACAAGAGGTCACCGATCTTTTTTTGCGTGTGCTCAAGGGGTTGCGAAAGCGGCCACGATATTTTGCTGAGATCGTTCAGCAAATGGATCAGATCGGCGTGGGGTCGCTTGGTATCGTTATACTGACTGGCTTTTTCACGGGCGGGGTTTTGATATTACAGGCCTACCCGACTCTCGAATACTACGGCGCCCAAAGCAATGCCGGCCAAGGCGTCGCGACATCGCTGATCCGCGAGCTTGGCCCCGTATTGACGGCTCTAATGGTCGCAGGCCGTGTCGGGTCGTCGATCTCGGCGGAATTGGGCTCGATGGTCGTATCGCAGCAGATCGAAGCAATGCGTGCTCTCGGAACTTCGCCGGCACGCAAGCTTGTTACACCGCGAGTAATTGCGTTGTTGGTATGCCTTCCGCTATTGACCATCGCCGCAGACTTCTTCGGCCTCGTCGGCGGCGGCATTGTTGCCCAACAACTGCACGGGCTGGACATGAATGTATATATCTCGTCGGTCCGAACCGGCACCGATATCGGTGCTCTGGTAACCGGCGTTTTGAAACCGGTATTTTTCGGTCTTATCATCGGCCTGGTGTCGTGTCACAAGGGACTGACTACAAAAGGTGGCACGGTTGGAGTCGGTGTCTCGACAACGCAGGCCGTTGTTGTTTCTTCGATCGGTATTATTATTGCAGATTTTTTCCTATCCAAAATCTTACAGACGTTGATGGGAAGCACTCTTTTTTAGTCAAGATACGATGTTTGACGAAGGTGACAATACGAAAGGGTTCGACGAGAATGGCAATGATGCCTCGGGTGGACGCGTCGCGCCGCCGAGCGTTCCAACGCCGTCGATCGAATTTCGCAATGTGGATCTGGCGTTCGACGATCAGGTGATCTTGTCGGATGTGAGCTTTTACGTCGGGCGTGGTGAGACTCGGTTCGTCCTCGGTGGCTCTGGAACCGGAAAATCGACGGTTATCAAGCTCATCCTTGGTTTGATCAAACCCGATGCGGGGCAGGTTTTTGTCGAAGGCGAAGATATTACCGAATTTGACGATGTCGAGCTGATGCGAATCAGGAAGAAGATCGGCATGGTCTTTCAGGAAGGTGCTTTGTTCGATTCCCTTTCGGTTTATGACAACGTCGCTTATCGTCTGCACGAGGCTGGCGTTGACGAAGATGAGGTCGAACATGAGGTTCGCAGGATGCTCCAATTTGTTGATCTCGAAGACTCAATCGACAAGATACCGATCGAATTGTCAGGCGGTATGCGTCGTCGAGTCGGCATCGCACGGGCGCTGGTTGGCAATCCGAATATCGTACTTTTTGATGAACCAACCGCCGGGCTCGACCCGCCGACTGCCCGCACGATTTGTGAATTGGCCATCAAATTGCGCGATATCGAGGACGTTTCGTCGATCTTTGTCACGCACGAGATGAACAACCTTGATTACATTTCGTCCGAGTACGCGGTGATCGATCGAGAGGGCGATGTGCGATACGAGCTTGCAGGTGAAACGTATTCCCTGCTAAATACTAAGGTGATGATGTTGCTCAAGGGCGACATCTGGTTTACTGGCCGAGGCGAGGAACTGAAAGCATCGCACGATAGTTACATTCGTAAATTCATCCGGGGTAAATAGGGAAAATGCCGAGAAGCCAACAAAAATTGACCTTTAGCGAACTTCGCGTGGGCATCTTTATGCTCTCGGCTTTGCTGATAACGGGGTTTTTGATATTGAACTCGACGGGAAATTTTAATCCGTTTGAGAAGAAGATGCGGCTAAAGGCTCGATTTGTGAGCGCCGATGGTTTGCACTCCGGAGCGGATGTACAGCTTGCCGGTGTCTCGATCGGCAAGGTCGAGGATGTGCGGTTTATCGAGCCAGATCCGGATAGCGAAGATCGTATCGAGGCGACATTAAATATTGTTCGCGAACTCGACAGAAAGCCGATCTCGGAGCTTATTCGAACCGACTCGAGTGCACAGCTTGTCGCAACCTCGATCCTCGGCAATGACAAGATGATCAACATCGTTCCCGGCTCGGCTAAGGGATCGCCCATCGGTGAGAACGCGGTTCTCTCCTCAAGCTCCGGCATCGGGCTAAACCAGCTAACGGCGACTGGAAATAAGCTTTTCGAGCAGATCAACAAGCTCGCTGTTCCCGCAAATGAAATTCTTAACAAAGCAAATAGCGGAGAAGGAACGCTTGGCCGGATCATCAATGACGAAGCCCTCTACAAAGACCTTGACGGAGCGGTTGCTGAGACCAAATCGACGATGGTGCGATTGCAAACCACCATCGACCGTATAAATAGTGGCGAAGGCACCGCGGGCAAGTTGGTTAATGACCCGGAACTCTACAACAGTCTTAATCGAACCGTTGCACAACTCGAGGCTATCTCGAACGATCTAAAAGCGGGACGCGGGTCAGCCGGAAAATTTCTCAACGACGAAGCTCTCTACAACGAAACGCGCAGTACCGTTGCCGAGCTACGAAAATCCGCCGAAAAGATCTCGTCGATCGCGGACGATGTTAAGCTGATCACCAATGATCTGAAGGACGGCAAAGGAACTGCGGGTAAGCTTTTCAAAGACGAAAAGCTCTACGATGACACGCGTGCCGCCATCGCCCGCTTCAACGGAGCAACCACCCGTATCGAAGCTCTCATAGCCGACGCACAAGCCGGTAAAGGTACCATTGGAAAGCTCATCACGGACGAAACTCTCTACAACAATCTCAACGTTACTTCGAACAACATCGCCACGTTTACTGGCGAGGGCACGAAGCTGCTTGACGATTTTCGCAAGAATCCAAAGAAATACCTCAGGATAAAGCTCGCAATATTCTAATGGACGAATAATATGCGTTTTAGGGGTTGTATTAGGCACTGAAAATCGTATATAATGCCTTGTATTGCGTAATATGCAACATTGGATGCATATTCGCCTAGTGTTATGCAGAAACGTAAACGCCAAGACGCAATGCTCGGTTTGATCCGCTCGGAGTGGATCGGAAATCAGGCTGCGTTGGCGCTGCGGCTGACAGCCGCCGGATTTAGTGTTACTCAGGCGAGCGTTTCGCGCGATCTTGTCGAGATGGGCATCGCAAAGCAGAATGGTGTCTATGTGATCGCAGAGCAGCCAAGGCCCGTACCCGAGTTCGGTTCCGTGAAGTTTGATACGGCGGGTGACTGCATGATCGTTGGGCGTTGTGCGTCGGGGTTGGCCTCGGCAATTACCGTTCGAATCGATGCACAGAAGATCGACGAGATCGCCGGAACCATCGCCGGTGACGATACGATTTTTATCGCGGTAAAAGGGATGGAGCAGCAGATTTCGGTGCTTGCAACGCTCGCGTCGATGTTTGGTGAATGAGATGAAATACATAGAAGTAGAAAAGATCGGCTCGTCCACGTCGGCACTTGGCTTAACGCGAAAGGTGAACGTGCTCGAATCACGTCGCCCCGCTAGCATCGGTGATGCTGTCGTGGTTCGTGCCCTGTCAGAGAGTGCGACGTATGGCAATCTTGAATTACCGAGTGGCCGGCTGGCGAAGATAAATGCCGGTGACGTATTGCTCGGTGTGCTGGGGAAACGTCGTGCACTAAAGGGTTTTGTCGGCGATCTGCCCGAATCTGTCGCGGCTGGTGATCGTCTGCATCTGTTAAACATGGGTGGCGTGATCGGTCTGTGCAAAGGTCATCACTCTTCGTTCTCCGATGCTATCGAGGTCGAAGTGATCGGGTGTGTATGTGATGAAAACGAGAACGCGGTCAACATTGGTGACAATTCCCTTAAGCCCGCCGAATCATTGAACGTTTCTGCCCCGATCGTGATGGTGGCGGGGACGTGCATGAACTCCGGTAAAACGGTTGCAGCTACCGAGCTGATCAAACAAGCGTCGAATGCCGGCCTGCGTGTTGTTGGGGCAAAGCTTTCGGGGATCGCGTGTCTTCGTGACACTCTGCACATGCAGGACCACGGTGCGGTGGCGACGGCGAGTTTTCTTGATTGTGGTTTGCCATCGACGGTGGACGTCGAGGATCTTGCATCCGTCGCAAAAGGAATCCTCAATCATCTTGATTCATTCACACCCGATCTGATGATCGTCGAACTCGGCGATGGCATCGTCGGCGGCTATTCGGTCGATACGATCCTGAAGGATGTTGAGATCGGTTCAGCGATTTCGTCGTTAATCTTCTGCGCTTCCGATTACGTCGGCGTGATCGGTGGGCTTGCGGTCCTAAAAGAATACGGCATCGAGGCTGATGTCATTGCAGGTTCCGTGACGGATTCGCAAATGGGCGAGGATTTTATCGCCCAGAGGCTCGGCGTGAAGGCCGGGAATGCTCGTCGCGATGGGGCGAGATTGTTTGCATTGGCAATGGCATCAAGCGGGGTCGCGGCGTAATGAGTAACATTCAAAAAATACGCATCGCTATCTTTGGCGGTTCTGGTTATGGCGGTAGCGAACTGCTTAGGATATTGCTTGCCCATCCGAATGCCGAGATAGTTCTCGTTACCGCCAACGAACACGCCGGAAAGAGCGTCGGTGCGGTTCATAAGAATCTCTTCGGGCTGACCGATCTCGTGTTCGAACCTGCCCCCGAAGACGTTTCGAGCGTTGCTGTGGATGTGGCCTTTTTCGCCCTTCCGCACGGCCAGGCTCTTGGACTCGTTCCGCAACTTCCTTCGGCAACAAATGTGATCGACCTTTCTGGGGATTTTCGTATCGATGATGCTGAGACATTCCAGGAATTCTACAAACTCGAACACACCGCAACCGAGCTTCAGAAGAAATTCGTCTATGGCCTGACCGAAACCAATCGCGAGGCGATACGCAACACACAATACATTGCGAATCCTGGGTGCTTTGCTACCGCTACGCTTCTGGCTCTTTCGCCGATGGTCAAAAGTGGATTGCTTACAGGAAAGATCGTTGTCGATGCTAAGACCGGTTCGTCTGGATCGGGGGCAAAACCGGCGGCAAACACGCATCATCCGCAAAGAATGAATTCCTTTTACGCGTACAAGCCATTCACGCATCAGCACGTACCTGAGATCGAACAGCATTTGCATCAGGTTGGTGATTTTCAGAATGATCTTATCTTCATGACGCACAGCCTGCCCGTTTCGCGTGGCATCTTTGCATCGTGTTATCTCGAAACCAGCGTGAATCTTACCAACGAGGACCTTGGCAATATTTATCGTACGTTTTACCAAGACGATTTCTTTGTGCGTCTGGTCGATGGTTCGCCGGATATCAACTGGGTCAAAACTACGAATTTTTGTGATATTGCGTTTCATACGAGTGGGAAGCAGGTTGTCGTGTTTTCAGCGATAGATAATTTGGTTAAAGGTGCAGCGGGACAGGCGGTGCAGAATATGAATTTGATGTTTGGCCTCGATGAGACAACGGGTCTGCCAATGATTGGGAGCAATCCGTGACTTGGTTCAGAGTGCACGCTTTAGCGTGTATCTCGGAGCTGGAAGAATACAAGCTAAAGCTTGCACTCTGAACATGAAGTTTGAAGAAATAAAACAAAGCGAAGACTGCTTCCAAGTCGAGACCTACGCCAAGATGAACATCTCGGTCGAGCGAGGATCGGGAGTGTGGGTATGGACGAGCGAGGGCGAGAAGTATCTCGATCTGTATGGTGGCCACGCTGTTTGTGCTACGGGACATTCGCATCCGCATGTGGTCGAGGCTATCAAAGATCAGGCGGAAAAAGTGTTGTTCTATTCAAATATCGTTTATTCGGAGATAAGAGCGAAAGCCGCTGAAAAATTGGTTTCCGTAGCTCCCGATTCCCTATCCAAGGCTTTCTTCTGCAACTCCGGAACCGAGGCAAATGAGAACGCGATGCGTATGGCCCGCATGGCGACGGGACGCGAGAAGATCATTACTTTTACCGGTGGTTTTCATGGTCGGACCGCAGATTCCATTTCCGCCACGTTCCTTGGCAAGTACCGCGAGATCGGAAAGCCAAATGTGCCAGGACACGTTTCTGCCGTATTCGGCGATATCGAAAGTGTCCGTGCCGTTGCGGATGAAGAAACGGCTGCGATTATGCTCGAGCCGATCCAGTCGATGGCTGGAGTGACTGAGGCTGATCCGAGTTTCTTCCGCGAGCTGCGTGATCTCTGCAATGAACTCGGCGTGATGTTAATTTTCGACGAGGTGCAGACTGGCATTGGCCGCACAGGAAATTGGTTCTTTGCAGGGAGTGGTCTCGCCGATGGAGTCGAACCTGATGTCATTACGCTCGCAAAATCGCTCGGCAGCGGCGTTCCCGTTGGAGCGTGTCTCGTAAATGATCGGGTCTCTGCCAACATAAAACTCAATGATTTAGGCACCACGTTTGGCGGCGGAATGCTGGCAATGGCCGCCGTTCTGGCAACTATCGAAGCGATCGAGGCCGATGACATGATCGCCAACGCAAAACGCGTCGAGCAGCATCTGCGGGATTCGTTGTCGAGTTTCCCTGGCGTTGTCAGCATTCGCGGGAAAGGTTGTTTGCTCGGTATCGAATTCGACGGGCCGTGCAAGGTGTTCCATCCCAAGCTTCTTGAGAACAAGATAATTACGGGAACGTCGAGTGATCCAAATGTGCTGCGTTTGTTGCCGCCGTTGTGTGTAAGTGTTGATGAGATAAATATGCTGGTCGAGGTTCTTTCGAATGGATAAGGAAGAAAAGGAAAGGCGGAATGAGATCAAGAGATCGATCAAGACGAGCCAGCAGGAAGCGATTGTTAGCTCATGTCCGATTCCGATTGAAAGCCTGAGGGGTCTTTTCGATTTTCTAGACAGTCGATTGACAGATGCGGAGTGTGACGAACGCTTCACGATTGCGTTTGAGTATCTGGGCAGGTACGGGTTTGAGCACGAGGCCTTTGTTGACTGGTCGATAGCGAACGGTGGTGGATGCGATTGCGAGATTCTATCGAATATTGAAGAGGCCATAAATGACTGATTTTCTTTGTACAGGTGACTATTCAAGAATTGAACTCGAACGGCTGATAGAAGTTGCGGTTCTAATTAAGTCGCGGAGTGTCGTTGGAAAACCGCTCGATGGCAAATCCGTCGCGCTTGTTTTTTTCAATCCCAGTCTCCGCACGCGTGCTTCGATGCAGGTGGGGATCTATGAACTCGGTGGCAATGCCGTGATCCTTGAGCCGGGTGGCACCTCGTGGACGCTTGAGCATCGTGATGGCGTGGTGATGGACGGAAATAAGACTGAGCATCTGGCGGAGTTTGTTCGTGTGCTTGAACGCTATGTTTCCGCGATTGGCGTCCGCACCTTTGCTGAACTCAAGCATTGGGAGTCCGAGCGAACTGATCCGATCCTGAATGCCTTTGCCAAGTACGCAACCGTTCCCATCATCAATCTCGAATCCGCGATGCATCATCCGTGTCAGTCGATGGCGGATATGATGACGATTCGGGAAAAGCTTGGTGCTGGTAAAAAGAATGTCCTGCTCACATGGGCGTGGCATCCGAAACCGCTGCCGATGGCCGTGCCGAACAGCTTTGCTCTGGCTGCCGCACAATTCGGCCACGATCTGCGTATCGCTCATCCGGTTGGGTATGAACTTGATGAAGCCTTGGTAGGCGAGATCGAGCAATATTCGTCCGCGAATGGTGGCAGCGTTGAGTTCACAAACGATGTTCATTCGGCGTTCGATGATGTCGAGATCGTATACGCCAAGAGCTGGGGCGGTAAGCAGTTTTATGGTGATACTGAGAAGGATATTGAGTATCGGTCTGCTTTCAGAAATGATTGGATA
>JANPDK010000003.1:0-6153 GCA_031431415.1 Acidobacteriota bacterium
CGGCGATCGGGTCAATTGTGGCGGATTGAGTCGCCCCACCCACGATGTCGCCTGTGAAGAAACCCGATTCCTGTCGGCGTCTTTGTTCAAAGGCCCCGAAAAAATAGGTTTGCCCTGCATGGATTGGCCCACCGATCGTAAAGCCGTACTGAGTACGTGTGTAACCGGGCTTCTTGTTTGGATCGCCGTCGATGATTGGCGCAAATGCATTTCGGGACTGGATCGACTTGTGGCGAATAAATCCGAAAACGTTCCCGTGAAAGTCGTCCGTGCCGCGTTTTGTTACCACGTTAACGATACCGCCTGTGGCACGTCCGAATTCGGGCATGTATGAGTTCGTGGTGACCTGAAATTCCTGCACCGCTTCCATCGAGACGGTGGAGCGAGAGGCATTGACGGAATTATCCGTAAAATCTGCTCCGTCAACCTGAACGAGCGTCGAACGGCCACGCTGACCTCCGATGTTCAAACCCGAAGTCGGTGCCGGGCCGACAGGACGGCCATTGTCGCGGCCAACTGTCGAGAGCGTCAGCGCAAAACCGGTCGCACTCCGCTCGTTGATCGGAAGCCCCTCGATACGAGCCTGATCGATCGTATTTGAAACAGTCGTCCGGGTGGTCTCGACGAGCTGCACGTCATCGGCCGATACGTTTACGGTCGCCGAGGCTTCGCCAACATCGAGCTTGACGGTAAGATCGGCACTCTGGCCGACGGTTAGTTTTATGCCCGAGAGCACGCTTTTCTTAAAGCTCCTGGCCTCGACCGTCACATTGTACTCGCCGGGCGGCAAGCCGATAAACTGGTAATTGCCTTCGGCATCAGACGTTGCGCTGCGGACGATTCCGGTTCCGACGCCCTTTGCCGTGACGGTCGCACCTGCGACAACGGCCCCGCTCGGGTCGGTGACCGTGCCCGAAAGGTCGGCCGCAGCCGCCTGTGACTGGCCGATGGCCGACGCTGCAAAGATCATTGTCGCTGTCAGCAGAAGCGCAAATTTTGCGGTATGTGCCGACAACTTGGACATAAATACTCTCATTTTTGTTCTCCTCGATGCTTGCTTAACTTTCGATATCGGTCGGACGACGATGAAGGAAACCACCAAGAGCTAGACAGAGTTGCAAACTCAAACTACGAGATCGGTCAATTCGATCGCTCTTGAAAAGCTTAGGTCTTTATCCGACAGACATTTAAACAGAATAGTTTACTGTCAATCTTGTACCCCAAAAACCGATTTAAGGCAAGCATTATTGTAATATTTTTGTAATTGCCATCATTAGAGCTCCGAGCTTTTGGGCATAATACTCGATCGTCATATCTATAGTTTCAATAATGGTGACTCGCTATCTCTCGAAAAGTACAGTCTGCTTTCATTTTGTTAAGATTATGCTCCGGAACCAACGACGATGAATATTATCCAGCTATCTATACCGACGCCCTTCTATGTCGGTGACGTAAACGTCTATCTGATCAAGCAGGATCCCGTAACGCTGATCGACGTCGGGCCAAAGACCGATGCCGCTGCCAAGGCCCTTCGGGAGAAATTAGCTGAGCACGGGGTCAATTTTTCTGATGTTCGACGCATCGTTTTGACACATGCTCACGAAGATCATTGCGGGCTGACGAAGCGTGTTCGCGACGAGTCGAAGGATGCCGAGGTGTTGATCCACGAATGGGAAACGGGGCATCTGTTCGGCAGGCTCGCACATGACGACCACAAGCAGCTTCTACTTCGCTCCGGCGTTCCAGAGACTGTCTTTGACGAGATGCGCGGCCTGTATGAAGAGGTGAGCTTGCTAACGGATTCGCTGGCGGACGGAGAGTTCAAGCCGCTGACGGATGAGATGGAGCTTGAGTTCGAAGGCGGATCGCTCAAGGTACTGCATACGCCTGGACACACGCCGGGTTCGTGTTCTTTTGTTCGCGAGGCCAATCGTACGCTCATCTGCGGCGATTGTGTCTTAAAACGCATTACGCCAAATCCGATGCTTGCCCCCGATCCGGTCGATCCAACGCGGCGCTTTCATTCGCTCGCAGAGTACCTGGTTAGTCTCGCACGTCTTCGCAGCTACGCTCCGACACTCGCCTATGGCGGCCACGGCGAGGCGGTCACCGATTTCGAAGAGATCTTTCACCGCTACGTCCGTGCCATCGACGAACGCCAAAAACGAGTCATCGTCCTCGTCGGCAAAAACGGTACAACCGCCTACGACCTCGCAAAAAGCCTATTCGCCGATTCCTTCGACCACGGCGTACACCGCTTTCTGGCGATCTCCGAGGCGATCGCACATCTTGATTATGCTGAGTCGGAAGGGAAAGTTGGGGTGGAGATGAGCGGTGGGGTGGAGTATTACAGACCAAATTGATTTAGGGCAACGCTGCCTCAAATGACACATTCGACCTTTCGGCCATGTTGCTGATTGTTTCGGTTATTTTGGTGATGTCGTCAAAGCCGGGAAGCTGGCGCACTCTTTGGGTGACTTTTGAATCGATGGTCTCGATGCCCTCGCCGCCGGAAAAAAGTGTGGAGACGAGATATTCGGTGCGGCGTTTGGCGAGTGAGCCCTGGCCGACGGGTGCCCAGAAGTGGTCGGTAACAAGTCGGGCCAGCCGTCGAGCGATCTTGTTCTTATTCAACTCGAGCTTGGCAACGCTCCAATAGAATTGGTTGTGGGCCGATTCTTCCTTTATGATCGCATCAAGGATAGGATTTAGGACGGGATGATCCGTGAGGGCTTTAAGCCGACGATAGCCTTGGGCGGCCTCCATCTCGTGGATCGCTCCAAATGTCATGTGTGTCGCCGTAAATTTCTTACCGATCAAATTTGTCAGCGTCGTCAGCATATACGCGTTGGCGCGATAGGCAGAGGTTACGGCGTTGCGAACCTGCGTCTGCCACTTCTCGTCCGATTCATAGCCGAGTTCGTTTAGGAAGCGGTTTAGCACTTCGCCGTGCGTGATCTCTTCGACGCCCCAGCGTTCCATGAATTTGCGGATGTGCGGATCTTTGCCTGTCGGCGTGCGACGGAGTTCACGGTGGTACATGTCGGTCAGTGTCTCGACATCGCGCATGTAAAAGAGCACGGGAACGAATTTCTCGTCAAACGGCGTCTCCTTCACCATGTCCCATGGTATCGCGCCGAGAAACTCCGGCGTCAACGCGCGTTCCTGCCGCTCGTACCAATCCAGGACATCTTTATTCGTCTCAAAGCTCATCTTAGGTAAACCGACAGAAGTCTAAAGCATAACCGCTTACACGTTTAATTCGTCTTTCTACTAACTGCGGATGCGAAAAATCACAGAGATAATAATATAATCGAAAATATGAAAAAGTTGTATCTCGTTTGTTTTGTAATTATAACCGTCGTGTCAACCGTTGCGGCCCAGAGCGGCAAGTTGAGTTTCGATGGTGAGCGCCATCTTAAAAACGTAAAGCAGTTGACCAATGGCGGCGAGAACGCCGAGGCATATTTTTCGTCTGACTCGAAGCAGTTGATCTTTCAATCAAAACGCGACGGCCGCGGCTGCGATCAGATCTATCGAATGAACATCGACGGGTCGAAGGTCAAGATGGTCTCAAACGGCGATGGGCGGACGACGTGCTCGTACTTTTTCAAAGGCGGTAAAAAGATCCTGTACGCATCAACTTTTGGCGGCGACCGGAAATGTCCGCCGCCTGCGGATTTTTCAAAATACGGTTATGTTTGGGCGGTCTATCCCGATTTTGATATCTACACATCGACGCCTGACGGTAAAGGTATCAAGAAGCTGACCGACTCGCCCGGCTACGATGCTGAGGCGACCGTTTCGCCGGATGGCAAAAAGATCATTTTCACCAGCGAACGCAGTGGCGACCTCGAGCTCTATTCGATGGACACAGACGGCAAGAACATCAAGCAGCTCACCGACGCAGTCGGCTATGACGGCGGTGCATTTTACTCGCCGGACAGCAAGATGGTCGTTTATCGCCGCTCGACGCCGAAAAATGAGGCCGAGGTCGCGCGTTACAAGAGCCTGCTCGCACAGCACCTGATCGTGCCGACGACATTCGAGATCTGGGTGATGAACGCAGACGGCTCGAACAAACGCCAGATCACAGATCTCGCCTCGGGCAGCTTCGCACCGTACTTTACGCCCGACGGCAAGAAGATAATTTTCTGTACAAACTTCTTCGCGACCGACCCCCGCAAACGCAATTTCGACCTCGCCCTGATCAGCCTTGACGGCTCGGGCATCGAACGCGTCACATTCAACGAGTCGTTCGACGGCTTCCCGATGTTCTCACCCGACGGCAAAAAGCTCGTCTTTGCGTCCAATAGAAACGCCGCGAAAGAAGGCGAGACGAATGTGTTTATTGCGGATTGGGTCAACTAATTTCTCTGCGTGCTCAGCGATCTCTGCGTTTAGTTAGGTTTTTAACGCAGAGATCGCACAGATCGCAGAGAGAAGACAAGATTTGAAAGACGCTATCGTTCTTTGTTTATGAAAAAGCAACTGATACTAAGCCTTCTTTTATTCTTACTGTCTGGCCTTGCTATTTCGGCCCAGTCAACTGACAAAACCGTCGAATCGATCAACAAACGCAACACCGACATCGCCGCAAAAGCCGAGGCTTGCGAGACGGACGGCGATCAGGGCGAGTTTGGCGAGCTGGTGATGAACACGCTCACGATCAACAGCCGCAACCACCAATGGCGTGCTATCGGTCGATATGTTAAAAATTACAAATTCTTTTACAAAGGCGGCAACAGCGAAGAGCACATGTATCCCGACCAACTCGTATTCGTAAAAGTCGAACGAAAAGAGTCGAATCGAAATTACACGGAAGAATATCTGTACTCGGATAAGGGCGTGTTAATGTTCTATCTGCAAAAGGCCGAGAACGACGATCAAGTTCCGGTCGAACGGCGAGTGTATTTTTCAGGCACTAAGGCGATTCGCGTAGTCGAAGATTCTAAATCGAGAGACAGGTTGACCGCGAAGGACGCCGCAACCGCAAAGGCGGTCACGGCAGCAAGTACGAAGATCAAAGATCTGTTCTTAAGATCAATAAAATTATGAAAAAGCAGCTATTTAGCTTTCTTCTTATTGTATCGTTCGTCTTCACCGTTGCCGCGCAGACTGGGCAAAAGGCGCAGGTTGCAACGGGTGATCCGGTTGAGGCGAATTTACGTAAGCACATTGAGTATCTCGCATCTGACCAACTCGAAGGCCGACGAACGGGTACGCCCGGTGCAACTACAGCGGCTGGCTATATCGCTAACCAGTTCGCAAAACTTCAGCTAAGGCCCGGTTCGGTTTCGCCGGATGGCAAGCCTGGGTTTTTGCAGCCGTTTCCGTACGGTAAAGTAAATCAGCCGGTGGTTATTGGTTATAACGTCATCGGCATCCTCGAGGGCACGGATAAACAGTTTCGCAACGAAGCCATCGTTATCGGTGCTCACTACGACCACCTCGGCCTCGGCGGCGAAGGCTCGCTCGCGGCAAACTCGACCGAAATTCACCACGGCGCCGACGACAACGCCTCAGGCACCGCCGCGATCATCGAGCTTGCACGGCACTTCGCAAAGGAGAAAAAGAACAAACGCACGATCATCTTCATCGCATTCAGCGGCGAAGAAGAAGGTCTTTTCGGGTCAAAATACTACATCGCTAATCCGTCGTTCCCGATCGAAAACACGGTCGCGATGATCAATCTTGATATGGTCGGGCGGTTGAACGAAAGAAAGTTGACGATCGGCGGCATCGGAACCGCAACTGAGTGGAAACCGCTAGTCGAAAAGCTGAATCCTCAACAGATCGACGAGGCGGTATATAAGGCTTTCCCGGGAGAGGCGACGACACGGAAGATGAGAGTTGGCGTCCCGTTTGTCTTACAGCTAAACGAAGACGGCTTCGGCCCGTCGGATCACTCGTCGTTCTACACAAAAAAGATTCCTGTGCTGTTCTTCTTCACAGGCACACATCTCGATTATCACAAGCCTTCGGATACTGCCGACAAGATCAATTATCCCGGCGAGGCGAGCATCGTCAGCTACGTCGCCGCGATTGTCCGATCCGTCGATCAAAATGCTGTAAAGCCGACCTACGCGGTGGCTAAAAGCTCTGGCATGTCTGGCAGCCGCACTTCTTTTAGTGTCAGTCTGGGAACGATAC
>JANPDK010000004.1:0-3267 GCA_031431415.1 Acidobacteriota bacterium
ACGAGGCAAGGTCCGAGCCCGCGCCCGGCTCGCTGTAGCCCTGGCACCACCAGTCATCCCCGTTGAGCATGCGCGGCAGGTAATGGCGCTTTTGTGCTTCGGAGCCGTATTTGACCAGCACCGGACCCAGCATGTTGGGTCCAAAGGACGTTGTGCATGGCTGCTCCTTGTCCCGGCGCCAGAACAGACGGCCCATCCCGCAAGCCCCGGGGCGCCGCTTATACGCTCGGCCTTGGCGGTGCGCAAGACTTACGCTGCCCGACATGCGCCGCCGACGTCGAGGTCGTCGGTGCTGACTGCTTGAGCCACCTTACAGCCGCTGTGCGATGTGCTCCAGCCGCACGGCGTTGCGGTGGATGAGTCGGGATTTATTTACGTCACCGAATCCTACCGCCATCGGCTGCTGAAATTTAATCCTGACGGCACCTATCTCAAAGAATATACAGGCCCTGAGGTAGGCTTTTACGGGCCGCGTGACATGGCCTTGGGTCCGAATGGCAAGCTTTACATTGTCGATCAGGGACGCACGCGGATCGTCATCTTTGATACGGCGACTGAGGCCTTTACCACCTTTGGAACGCCGGGAGCCGGCCCGGGAGAGATGGTAGAGCCGACCGGAATCGACGTTGCTGGCGGCAACGTTTTTGTCGCGGATACGGGCAATGATCGCGTACAGGTCTTTGAGCTTGATGGCCGTTTCATTCGCCAATGGCCTGTTCCCCAATGGCAAAAGAACATCCAGACTTTTCCCGATGTTGCCTTTGACGCTGTCAATAAGAGGGCTTATGTATCAAATGGCGCGACATTTGACGTTTTTGTCTTCGATGTCAACGGCCGGCAAATTGACTCGATCAGGTCGGCACCTGTCATTGGTCGGGCGACCCCATCATCGCTTGCTATTTCCGACGGTACTGAGGGGCGACAGTTGCTGATACTCCACATGGGCAACGGCACAACGCCCGTATCAGCCGACACATCTGTCGTTGCCGTTTCGATCGACGGTAAGGCTGGAAAATAGAAGTATTGTCTAGAGAATGCCGACTCGCAAAGTCGATCCTCGGCGATGACGAATAGGATGTTTTTTGATGAAAGAGACCCAACAGCTTCTGTCAGTGGTAATGCCCGCATACAACGAAGAGGCGACGCTGGAACGCATTGTACATAAAGTGTTGGCGATCCCTTGTCTGCTCGAACTGATAATTATCGACGACTGCTCAACAGACAGAACCGGCGAGATCGCGACCGAACTACTGGACGCCGACAGCCGAGTCCGCTACATCCGCCAGCCGCAAAACGCAGGTAAGACCGAGGCTCTTAGGAAAGGCTTCAGCCTTACCACCGGAGCGATCGTGATCATTCAGGATGCCGATCTCGAGTATGACCCGGCCGATATTCCCGATCTGATCGAGCCGATATTGTTAGGGCATGCTGACGTTGCGTTTGGATCCCGTTTTATGGTCAAGCGAGCCGCTCGGGTTCTCTACTTTTATCATTACCTCGCAAATAAGGGATTAACTTTCTTTTCCAACTGTTTGACGAACATCAACCTTTCCGACGTAGAAACAGGCTACAAGGCTTTTCGCGGGGACATAATCCGCCAGATGAAGATCACGTCGTCAGGTTTTGGCTTCGAGATCGAGGTAACCGCAAAGGTCGCAAAGCTTGGATGTGCGATCTACGAAGTTCCGATCAGCTATTACGGTCGGACGTATGCCGAGGGGAAAAAGATCGGTTTTAGCGATGGGGTGGCCGCTCTGTGGTATGTTGCGAAGTTCAATTTTCTTGTCAGTCTCGAGGATTCCTACCGCCAGATCCCGCAACTCGCGGCCGGTAGCCGCGATCTGGTCGGGGGCGAACGTTCGGAGATATCATCGTGAACGAGGTCGTATATGTAGGGAAAGATCTTGAGGCGATGTCTTTCGCCATCAACTACCACAAATGGATACTGGACGAGTTTCGTCCGTTCTTGGGTCGAGATATTGTTGAAGTCGGCGCCGGAACGGGTGATTTTTCAACCTTGCTGCTTGGCGAACAGCCCGATTCCCTAACACTGGTCGAGCCGTCCGATATGTTCGAACAACTTTCGGCCAAAATCGCATCGGACACGATCTCAATACAACTGCACAAGAATATTTTTGCCGACGTATGCGAAGAGATCGCTATGCGCCAACGGCCCGATTCGATCATTTATATCAATGTTCTCGAGCACATCGAGGACGACGCCCACGAACTCTCGTTAATTTTCGATTGCCTGAAGCCCGGCGGCAAGGCTCTAATATTTGTACCCGCTCTGCCGTCGTTGTATGGCGAATTCGACCGGCAGATAGGACACTTTCGACGTTATCGGAAGAAGGAACTGATCGCCCGTGCTAAGGCTGCCGGTTTCGAGATACGGGTTGCGAAATATTTTGATATTTGGGGAATCGTACCATGGTTTATCAAATATAAAATTCTCCGATCCGACTCGTTGGAGAGCGGGCTTATCAAATTATACGATTCGATAGTGGTCCCAATCGAGAGCGTTTTAGAAAAAATCGTCACCCCACCGATCGGTAAAAACCTCCTTTTTGTTTTAGGGAAACCAAAATAGGAAACGACTATCCCACCAACGTTGAAGCGTCTCTGCCTCAGCCTTCGATTCTGTCGGTCTCAATAACCTCAGCTACCACAAATCGGGGGCGGTGTTTGATCTCTTCATAAATGCGGGCGAGATACGTGCCGATTATCCCGAGACTGATCATCAGCAGGCTGCCAATTATCAGCAGCAGCAGGATAACTGTCGGAAAGCCGTCAACTGAATGACCTGAATACCATCTCACGAGCGTCTGAATCGCAAAGCCAAATGCAAACACCAGAAAAGCGACACCTGCCAGCGTAACCAGTTGCAGCGGCAACGACGAAAATCCCGAAATGCCATCAACCGCGAGCCGAATCCGTTTGAATAAAGACCAACCCGAACGCCCGCCCTTTCGCTCGGCCACCTCAAACGGTATCTGAGCCGTCCTAAACCCAAGCCATGCAGTCATTCCGCGAAAGAAAACGTGCCGCTCGTTCATTCGAAGATAGGCATCGACGGCTCGTCGATCTAGTAATTTGAAATCCGACGCTCCTCTTAGCTCAAACCCAGACAGTTTGTTCCAAAGCGCATAAAAGATGTTTGCACTCAATTTACTAAATACCGTCTCGCGGCCCCGGCTGGTCTTCACACCCTCGATGATCTCGACATCGGTGTCCCGCCAAAGTGCGATCATCTCCGGCAAAAGCGTT
>JANPDK010000005.1:0-15345 GCA_031431415.1 Acidobacteriota bacterium
CCGGTCGAGCCGTTGTAATTGACGTCGCCATTGTAAGTTGCTGAAACCGTGTGGGTTCCGGCGTTGAAATTCGACGACGAACACGTCGCCTGATTGCCGGTCATTGCTGCATTCGTACAGACCAGGCTGCCGTCAATGCTAAACGTAACGGTTCCCGTCGGCGTACCCGTTCCCGGTGCGACGGCCGAAACCGTAGCAGTAAATGTCACCGTCTGGCCCGTCACCGAAGGATTGACCGACGATGCGACAGCCGTCGAAGTATTGGCTCGGTTCACAGTCAGCCCGCCGGCTACTGTGCCGTTGCTGCCGTTGAAGTTCGGATCTCCGCCGTAGGTTGCCGTTACGACGTGATTGCCGGCGTTCTGAAAAGGCAGATTACATGTCGCTACTGCCGAGGCCATCGGCACATTCAGGCAAACGACAGTACCGTTGACGCTGAACGTGACCGTGCCGGTCGGCGTACCCGATCCAGGTGCGACCGGTGCGACCGTTGCCGTCACTGTCACCCCTTGGCCGGTTACTGAAGGATTTGGCGAAGCGGTCAAGCCAAGCGTCGTGTTTGCCGGATTTACCGTCAAACCGCCCGTGAGACTTCCATTGCTGCCGTTGAAGTTGGTGTCACCACCATACGTTGCAGTCACCGGGTAATTACCGGCATTCTGCGTCGGCAAATTACAGGTCGCCTGAGCACCTGTCATTACCACATTTGTACAAACCGGCGAGCCGTTCACATTGAATGTGACTGTACCCGTCGGCGTTCCGACTCCTGGGGCAACTGGTGCAACCGTGGCGGTTACAGTGACGCTCTGACCAGATACTGATGGATTTGGCGAAGCTGTTAGCCCGAGCGTTGTATTTGCCGGATTGACTGTCGTTCCGCCGCTCTGCGTGCCTGTGCTGCCATTGAAATTGCCGTTTCCGCTGTACGTTGCCGTTACAACATGGTTTCCGGCTGGCATGCCCGGAGCGTTACACGTCGCCTGACCGCTTGCCAGCACGACCGCCGTGCAAACCGGGACGCCGTCAACGTAGAACGTAACCGTTCCCGTCGGCGTTCCGCTGCCAGGAGCAACTGCCGTAACGTTTGCCGTGATCGTAAAGCCCTGTCCGGTAACTGCCGGATTTGGGCTGGTCGTGACCGCGACGCTCGAATTAGCAGGATTTACGGTCTGAGTAAATACCGGCGAGGTACTGCCAGAAAAGCCTGGGTCACCGCTGTAAATTGCCTGAACGTTGTTCGCACCGACCGGAAATCCTGCGGTACTAAGTTGTGCCGTTCCGCCGCTCAAGGAAACTGGCGCACCATAATTGACTCCACCGACGGTGAACTGAACCGTACCGGTAGGCGTTCCGCCCGCGGACGTCACGGTCGCCGTCAGTGTCGCATTCTGTCCGGAAACCGATGGGTTCGCCGAAGATGTGATAGCGGTGGCTGTAGAACTCGCCGTTACGTTGGTAAGGACAGTCTGTCCCCCCAACGTCGGAAAGCCGGGCGCGGCGATCTGGTACGCTCCGTGGGCGACAACCGATCCATTGCTCGCCGTAACCGTGCCACTAACGGTGAATGAACCCGTTGCTCCGGCGGCAAGATTTGAATAGTTACAGGTAACCGTACCGGCGCTCAGCGAACAGTTGACTGCGTCCGACACCGAACCAAACACCACGCCCGTTGGCTGCGTTGCCGTAATCGTCGGGTTTATGGTCTGGGTCGAGCCGTTGCGATGGTTGTACGTGTATGTGATCGGCGAACCGCTGCCGATCGTTGCCGGACCGCTTCCCTGAACCGTCGGGCCCGCGATATCGTTGTCAGTGATCTCATCGACATAGACGTAACCGGGATGGCCGCCCAGTGAGCAGCCCGCCGCCGAAACGATGATCTGGATGTTGTCACCGGCGTTGACCGGATTGCCGGGAGTTGAGACGAGATCAATCAGCGTCCAATCGAGAAACTGCCAAAATTCGGTGCCGAAAGCTGCTCCGTTCTGCCAGTTCTTTCCGGGCTCGCCAACGAACGATTGAAAATCGTGAAGCACGGCATTGCCGTTGCTCAAATTGATCACCCGAACGCGGAAATACGGCTTTTGTTCGTTGGTATGGCTAACGGGATTTACCATGACGGCGGCATAGGTGAATTTAACGTGGGCTTGTCCGTCCGAAGGATCGATGTAGGCCGGCAGAGTTTGTTGTATCTGGTTACCGTTGCGTGAGTTGCCTCCGCCAGAGTAAGACAGTTCGCTGTTGACGCGTGCTGAGTAGTTTCCGTAGGCCGGAAATCTCAGATTGTTGTTCGAGCGTGGATCCGACATGCTCAGCGGCAAGACGCCGGGACCGCCAACGACCGAGCTGAGGTCGTTGCCACCGGCTCCATACGGCTGGCTGAGGCCATTGTTGATAAACGTCGATTTTGTCCAGCCGCCAAATGTCCCGGTCTCAAAATTGCCATTAGTTACAAGGGCCGAAACGCTCGGGCCGAAATAAAGTGCACATACAAGTGCAAACGCCAATACAGTTACTAGTCTTTTCATTTTCTACGGGGCTCCTGTGGGGTGATCGGGGAATCGAGTGGAACTTGCGTTGGTAGATGCAGAGAACTACTCGCGGAGGGAAATCATATTTTGACCTTGGGTAGGGTCCGTCGGATATGGCTGCGGGACAGCCGATAAACAATGTTATACGCGTGCAGACTTGGTGTCAATGTTTTTTTGTCGGGTAGGCAGACGAGATCCAGCTCTACTTAGCCAATCCATGAAAGCAGTTGCAAGAACCAGCCAGATAACCTTTCTAGTAATACAAGGCACGGCCGTTCTTGCAAATTAAAATACAGGAGAAAACTATGAGGAAAACTATCTTAGCCGTCGGGCTTGTGTCGCTGTTTGGTGTGAATGCTTTTGCGTCGGTCTATATCAAGTATTACAACAAAGATTCCCAGGTGTGAAAGTTCAAGGTAAGGATGGACGGGCAAACCGAGGAGGTCACCTTTAACGGCTCGACCAGCGGTGCGACGACGATCGGCGGCAGCGGAACTAAGGCTATGGTCGAAACAAAATGCGGAAACGTCGAGATCGCAAACGATTCGAAGATCGAGATCAAAGACGGGTGTATAAAGTTTGTAAAATAGAACGCCGTGTATCCAACTAAAATAAGGCGTCGCGAATAAGCGACGCCTTCTACTTACTGGCGTAGTCCAGCTTGATCGAGTTCATACCGCGCATTATGACCTTTTGGCGGCGGACGACGCGTTTTTTGTTCTTGGCCGGATTGAAGATATTTAGCGGCGACGGGATCATCGCCGACAGGTAAGCGGCTTCGGCGGCGGTCAGGCCTGAGGCGGATTTATTGAAATAGTTTCTCGAAGCGGCCTCGGCTCCATAGATGCCGTCGCCCCATTCGATGACGTTGAGGTATATTTCGAGGATGCGTTTCTTTGAGAGCTGCCGTTCCATGAAATAGGTATAGACAGCTTCGCGGCCTTTGCGGAGGAAATTACGGTCTTCGGAGAGAAATAGATTCTTGGCGAGCTGCTGCGAGACGGTCGAGGCGCCGCGTTTAAAGCTGGGCATCGGCGGTATCCAGTCGTCTTCGCTTGGCTTACAGTCTTTCTTTGGCGTATTTGCCGTCTTTGCCTCGGCCTCGCACTCTTCGCGGGCTTCTTTTTCGCCTTCTTTGACAGCCTCATCCCATGCGGCCTCGATGGCCTTCCAGTCAAAGCCGTCGTGCTCGAAGAATCGAGCGTCTTCGCCAGCCAGCACGGCACGCTGCAAATTTGGGCTGATCTGTTCCATCGGCACCCAGATCATGTACTTTCGCGGTTCTCTGCCCTCGGCCGTCGCTTCGGAAAGCCGGTACTCGATCATCGACGTAGTCGTCGGATTCTCAGTCCGCAACCGCGAGATAGACGGAAACGTGATCAACTCATACGCCAGCCACACGAAGATCGCCCCGGCGAGTATGAGGAAGAGCATTTTGGTCCAGTACCACATCTTCTTAGTGAATAGTGAATAGTGAATAGTGAATAGTCAAGAAAGAGTTTGGGCCGTGATTTCTTGACTATTCACTATTCACTATTCACTATTCACTATTATGGCCCAATACGACAATGTTGTTGCGGTGATCCTCGGCGGTGGTGCGGGATCGCGTTTGTTCCCTTTGACCCAGGAACGCTCGAAACCGGCTGTGCCGCTTGGCGGTAAATATCGCCTGATCGACGTGCCCGTTTCAAACTGCATCAACTCGGGGATCTCGCAGATATTTGTGCTGACGCAGTACAATTCGGCCTCGCTCAACCGCCACATCTCGCAGACGTACAGGTTTTCCAGCTTCTCGACCGGCTTTGTCGAGATACTCGCGGCCGAACAGCGAAAGGACAGTCCGGATTGGTTTCAGGGCACGGCGGATGCGGTACGCCAAATTTTGCCGCATTTACGCGACTGGCGAGTGGGCAAGCTATTGATACTTTCCGGGGATCATCTTTATCGGATGAACTACGAAAAGTTTCTCAATCGCCATGAAACAACAAATGCCGATGTCACTGTCTCGGTTATCCCGTCACGCCCTGAAGAGGCAGAGGGATTTGGCCTGCTCAAGACCGACGGCGACGGCAAGATACTTGAGTTCAAGGAAAAGCCAACGGGTGCTGCTCTCGAAGCGATGCGTGTCGACACTACGAAATTTGGCCTTTCCGCCGAGGAATCGGCCCGGCGGCCATACCTTGCCTCGATGGGCATTTACGTTTTCAACTACGCCAAGCTGATCGAGCTGCTCAGCGCCGATACGACCGCAGTCGATTTTGGCGGCGAGATCATTCCGTCGGCGATCGAGAGATACAATGTTCAGGCCCATCTTTTCGATGGATATTGGGAAGACATCGGAACTATCCGGGCGTTTTACGAAGCCAATCTCGATCTTGCCTCGCCGCTGCCGCAGTTCAATTTCTTCGACGCATCGGCCCCGATCTACACACGTAGCCGCTATCTGCCGCCATCGAAGCTGCACGATTGCGACATCGACAATTCGATGGTTTGCGAGGGCTGCATTCTCAACGGCGTCAAAGTGCGAAACTCAGTCATCGGCCTACGCAGCCGCATCGACCCGGGAACGGTAATAGAAGATTCGATCGTGATGGGCTCTGACTTTTTTGAGTCGATCAGTGAGATCAAGACTACCCTCGCAGTCGGCAGGCCGCATGTCGGTATCGGTGCAAACTCGATCATCAAACGTGCGATTCTCGACAAAAATGTACGTATCGGGAAGAATGTTCGGCTGCTAAATAAGGAGTTGATCGATAATTTCGACGCCTCGGACGGTTCATTTTACATCCGCGACGGGCTGATCATCGTCCCGAAGAACGCGATTATCGCCGACGGCACCGAGATCTAGCGTTTGGCATCTTTGCGGCGAATAAATCCCTCGCGAGAACGCACGACGAGGCCTTCGCGGTCGACCTTCACTTTTACATGAGTCGGTTTGCCGGCAACACGATCTGTGTTTGGGTAGTAGGCAATGCTGTAGAACTCACGCAGTTCACTCGCGATCCTGGCGTATGCGTCGGCAAGATTGCCAAAGTTCGTGGCCGGATAAACGCGCCCGCCCGTGTTTTGGGCAAGGCCATCAAGGTATTCCTCGGCCTTACGGTACTCGGCCTCGGTCGTGCCTTGGCTTCCCGGTGTGGAACCGACGATCTTTGGAATAGATATTGGGTATGGATCGGGCGTTGCCGCCGGATTCTCGATCGAAGGAGGCTTTGCCACGATCGTGCCATTGCTCATGCGTTGGACGTCAGAGAAGGTATCATATCTGACCGGATAGATAAGAGCGTCGAGTTCCATCGCGTCGTTGAGATTCGCCGCGGCGTTGACCCGTCGGCTGGTTGTATCTACACCGTCGGTAAACAAGATCACCGCCTTTCGGCCCTCGATCTGCCTGAGACGGTTGTTGATGACAAGATCGATAGCCTCGTAAAGGCTCGTTCCGGTCGATATCTTCGTACTCTTGATCGCCCTGTAAATTTCCTTTCGATCGCTCGTTGCCTCACAAAGCATATGGACTTCGGCGTCAAACGACACCACCATCACCTTGTCCTGCGGCCGCAATTGTTCGATAAACGCTATCGCGGCCGACTGTATCTCGGCGATCCTGAACGTCGTCGA
The DNA here is from genome assembly GCA_031431415.1 of Acidobacteriota bacterium. Classification (GTDB taxonomy): domain Bacteria; phylum Acidobacteriota; class Blastocatellia; order Pyrinomonadales; family Pyrinomonadaceae; genus OLB17. Next base: position 6,147 of record JANPDK010000005.1, read on the forward strand.
ATAGCTCATATCAAGTACGAGGGCGACTGTAAATGGCGCATTCTCGTTTGAAAACAGAGCGACCTCCTGCTCGACACCGTCCTCGAAAACCTTGAAGCTCTCCTTCGAAAGGCCGCCGATAAATCGCCCTTTCTTGTCCATCACGCGAACCGGGACCGAGACGAGTTGGGTGTTAACCTTTATCACCTCACCGTCATCGACCGCAGCGACGTTCTCAGGCTGCGGTGTGGGCGTTGGTGTCGCGGCGGCCTGACGCTGATTGGATTTGCCTTCGTTAGAGGTAGTTGGCCTACGCTGCTGCGAGGCGGCAGACATAGTAAGAAACGTGCAGAAAATAGCGATGATAGAGAAACTTCGCTTCATATTGAGGCAAGTGCAATTCTACGATGCATTGACGACAGAAAAAAGATGCAAAAGCAAAAATGGAGCGATTCGAGGCGAACCGCTCCTGCTCCTAAACCAACTTCTCGCTCGTGGCTAACGTCCGGCGATGTTACGACCTGTCTGGCCGACGATATAACTCGTTTTGGCACGAACAACAACGCTCGACCGCATTACACGGATCTTGATCTGCTTTCGATCGCCGACGTTTCCAACCGCTTCGGGATAGTAGCCGAGCGAGTATTGGCGGCGAAGTTCCTCTGCAATTCCTGAGAAGGCCGCGTCGAGGTTGTAGATCGAGCTTGCCTCAAAGAACCGACCGCCGCTGTTTCGGGCGAGGCTTTCGAGGTACTGCTTGCCCTTTGCGTAATCAGCCTGACTGGCCGTTCCGCCGCCACCACCGCCCATATTGACGCTGCCGCCGGTCATGATCGCCCCTAGGATGTCGGCCATTGTTACGCGGCCGCCTCGCCGCGGCTGCGGATAATTTCCACCGCCGTTGCCGCCACCGCGGGCATTGTAGCCGGACGTATCGTAGCGAATAGGATAAAAAATCGTGTCTATCTCTTCGGTTGCCCGCAGTGTACTTTCCATCGTTGCTCGTCGCGATGTCGTGTCAACCGCATCGGTGAATAGCACGACCGCCTTGCGGCCCTGCATGCGGCTCAGATGCTGATAGATCGTCTGATCGACAGCCTCGTAAAGACTGGTGCCATCGCCGAATTGTGCGGAGCGGATCGCGTTGCGTAGCTGATTGCGATTATTCGTGGGCTCGGTTAGCACGTGGACATCCTGATCAAATGCGATGACCATCACTCTATCGGCCGGCCGAAGTTGATCAACAAATGTGATCGCCGCATTCTGTATCTCGTCGATACGAAACTGTGTCGAAGGACTGACGTCGATCAGCAGAGCGACCGTAAACGGTTGTTCGACCGACTGGAAATAGTCGATCTTTTGCTCGACGCCGTTCTCAAAGATCTTGAAATCACGCTGCTGCAGGCCCGCGATAAATCGACCATCTCGGTCAAGCACCGAAACCGGCATCGTCACCAGATTTGTCTCGACGCGGATGATCTCGTCGTCGCCGGCATCCGGCGTGGCCGTCGGCGAAGGCTCAGGTCTTTTACTTCCGCCAACAAGGACGGGCGGCCCGCTCTGTTTCGAACCCGCGTAAGGATCATTCTGTAAAACCGGCGGCGTCGGAGTGGTCGCCACGCGCGGCCTGGTCGCGGTGGTGGTCTGTCCAAAAGCTCCAACTGCGAGCATCCCCAATGCGGTCAAATAAACGAGCGAGTTTTTCATCGAGAAGTATTCTCCGGCTTAGAACGTTACTTTGGGGAAAGCGTCGTTATGATTAGAAACTTTGGCGTTTCGTTGCTACTAATTTTTGTCTAAAATGTCTATCGCGAGATCGTGAAAACGGCGGCGAACAGAGTTTATATTAGCGAACGGCAGTGCGCGGTTGTGCGTACGGTTGGTAAGCAGAATAAACACGCGCTCCTTGACCGGATCTATCCACAGACTCGTCCCCGTAAACCCAAGATGCCCAAAGCTTTCCGGCGACATCTTGGTCCCGGCTGTCGAGTCTGGAGTCGAGGCAAGTTGGAAGGCGAATGATCGATGTTCATTCATACCGGCCGTAAAATTCGTACGGAAAATCTCGCAGGTTTCCGGTTTCAGTAATTTTGTGTAATTTGGCAAGAACTGCTGAGCGATCTTGAAAACCTCGTCCGCCGTAGAAAACAAGCCCGCATGACCCGCAACTCCGCCCATGAAATAGGCGTTTCCGTCATGCACCTCACCCCAGATCGTCTCAGTACGAAACGGGTCAGTACCAGAAGCGGTAGGGACCGGGGTCTTCCGACTCGCACTAGAGTCTCCAATATATCCCAGCTCAACGCACATCTGCCGCTCAAATGCGTTCCCCATCTCGCTCGCCGCGATTCGTCTTCGACGAAGTCGTTCCAATGGATTGAAGGCCGTTTGGGTTAAGGCAAGCGGCTCGAAAATTCGCTCCGAGGCAACCTGATCGAGCCGCGAAGCTCGGATTTTTTCTATAATAATCGTGACCATTGTGAAATTCAGGTCGCTGTATCCAACTTGTTCCCTTCGGCCATATCTCAGCGGGCGCTCCGCGAGCTTATCTGAAATGTCAGATCTCGAATCTGAGATCAAATAGTACGGCAGCCACGCCTCAAGCCCGGAAGTATGGGTTAGCAAATCGCGAACAGCGATGTCACCTTTTTCGCCAGTGAACGCGTCGATGAACTCTCCAGCTTTGTCGTCGAGAGACACTTCGCCACTCTCGACGAGCATCGCCGCGAGCAACCCCGTCACCAAAACCTTCGTCAAACTAGCAAGATCATAGATCGTTTCTGTCGTCGCGTCGATCAGTTCCGGTTCGACTACAGCGTAACCAAGAGCCTCGTGCAACGCGATCTCGCCCTTTTCGGCGATTAGACAGACCGCCGATGGAAAATCGCCTGCCTCTATCCGTTCGCTCAGAAATGTTGCTATCTCGTTACGCACTTTCTTACCTTAATTGACACGGCACGTGCGTGTAAATAGACTTGAGAAACAAATCAACTTTGGAGGTACAAATACAATGTCAACAAAAGCCGAATCGGCCGATCTGATCATGAAACTTTACGACCTGCGCCGCGAAGCGACGATGCGCAAGGCACGTGACTGGATGTTCTTTTTCAACCCGACAAGCGCCGAGGACTACATGAAAACGATGATGGATCCGGAAGTCGGCGGTTACCTGCGAATGGTCACGTCGTACTGGGACATGGCCGCTACTTTCGTCAATCAGGGAGCGATCGATGCCGATATGTTTAACCAGACAGCGGGCGAGCATATGCTGGTCTTCTCCAAGATCGAGCCATTCCTTGTTGAGCTGCGAGCGATGTGGCAAGCCCCTGAAGCTATGGCCAATCTGGAAAAAGTCATCATGGACGCCCCAAACGGTGCCGAGCGTCTCAAGAAAACCCAGGAATGGATGAAGTCAATGGCCGCTCCGCAGGCCGGAGAAGCCGCAGCCTAAACATTAAGACGCTGCCGATGCATCTCGATCTTTTCGAGAACACCAACGGCAAGACTTAACGCACGCCGTCCGTCATCACCTGTGACGGGCGGCGTTTTGTCGTTTACTATGCAATCCAAAAATGCTGTGATCTCGGCCCGCAGCGGCTCGATGTCGTTTATTTCGAGTCGGTTGATCGAGATACCGGCGAGTGGATGTGAGGCGTTTGGATTTAGTGAAGTGACGGATGCAAACTTGGTAGCGTAATCCAAAACTACATAAGAATTTGTCTGATAAAAACGCGTCTTGCGGATTTTTTCGGTCCCAATACGCGAGGCGGTGATGTTGGCGACGGTGCCGTTTTCAAATTCGATACGAGCGTTCGCCGCATCGACCTTGTCTGAGATCACAGGAATACCGACAGCTCGGATCTCGCTGACCTTGACCTCCGGCCCGACGAGCCATTGGATAGCGTCGAGGTCGTGGATCATCACATCGAGTACGACATCGACATCGAGCGAACGATTGGGGAAAGGCGATACGCGATGGATCTCAAAATATAAAGGCGTCGTGACGTGCGGTTTCAAGGCGACCATCGCGGGATTGTACCGTTCGAGCTGGCCGACCATCAGTTTTGCACCCGACGCCTCAGCCGCGGCGATCATTTTGTCAGCCTCTTCGAGCGTGAGAGCAATCGGTTTCTCAACCAGTACGTGAACGCCTTTTTCCAGAAAAGCACACGCGATCTCACAATGTGTCTCTGTCGGAGTCGCTATCGACACGGCATCCACGTTGTCCGGTAGGTCCCGCCAATCCGTGAAGCTCTCACAGCCATGCAATGCCGAGATAGAGGTTGCAGTCTCGGCGTTCGTATCGCAAGCACCTACCATTTCGACAAGTCCGTCGGCGGCAAGTTCGGCATAGTTGCGGGCATGGTGTCGTCCAAGACTTCCCACGCCGATCGCGGCGACCTTGGGAATGCGGATCGAGGATTGCGGATTGCGGATCTCTTCCATAGTTCGAGGTTGAATCAATTCGCGGCTTCTAAGATACTTAGTATTTTCCGTTAAGGCACACAAGATGACAAAGCCCGAATCCGCAATCCGCAATCCGCAATCCGCGTTTCTCTGGATCAGCCTCGCAGTCCTCGCGATCTTTACATACTTTTTTGGCCTCTGGCTTCCCTTCTTCGGCCCCGACGAACCGCGTTATGCACAGGTCGCGCGTGAAATGTTTGAGCGCGGCGATTGGGTCACGCCGACGCTTGGTGGTTTCCATTGGTTCGAAAAACCCGCCTTGCTCTATTGGACGCAGATCGCATCGTTCAATCTCTTCGGCGTCAGCGAATATGCCGCCCGCATCGGATCTGCACTGTTCGGCCTTGGAACGGTTGTAGCTCTTTGGTTTATCGGACGAACCGTTGAAAAAGACAAGATGTTCGCGACGCGTCTCGCCATCATCGCTGCATCGACGCTGGGGATACTTGTTTTTGCAAGAGGCGCAAGTTTTGACATTACGATCACCTTTCCGGTCACGGCAGCGATGGCTAGCTATTTTGTATTCGACAACCGCAGAAATGGCGAAAACTCGGTTCTCCCGCTGGTCTTATTTTATGTTTTCGTCGGCATAGCTCTGATTGGAAAGGGATTGATCGGCATAGTGTTTCCGTATGCGATAGTCGCGTTCTATCATGTTCTGCAGCGGAGAATACCGAGTAACAGGCTAATTGTCAGCTTATTCTGGGGAACTGCTTTAGCGGTCGTGGTCGCCTCAACGTGGTATCTGCCGATGTACTTACGACACGGTTGGGAGTTTATAGACGAATTTTTTATCCAACACCACTTTCAGCGATACACGTCAAATAAATACCAGCATCCGCAGCCGTTCTATTTCTATCTCTGGGTTCTGCCGCTGATGACGCTGCCCTGGATGCAGTTCTTTCTGGCCGCGATCTGGAAGAACGTGAAGGCTTTGATCGCTCGCCTAAGAGTGCAAACTGAACGCGATGATTCGTCAACTGCCAGACTCACAACATTCGCTTTTGCCTGGCTACTCGTACCGCTCGTGTTCTTTTCATTATCGGGCTCAAAGCTGCCTGGCTACATCCTGCCCGCCGTTCCGCCCGCTATCGTTATCGCCGCTCTTTATCTGCATGATCTAGCCGAAAAGAGCCGCCGTTGGGCCGCATCGATCCCGGCTCTGGCATCGGCCGTGTTTCTCGTGTCGATCATTTTGCTTGTGACCGCCGTTCCACGCTTTGCAGATACAGACAGCGTAGCGGGCCTAATGAGAGCGGCTGTAGAGAAGGGCTATAAGGATGTGCCGGTCTATGGCCTGCATACCACCGTCCACAGCGCAGAGTTCTACGCTGCGGGACATTTGCTTCGCGAACCTGACGGTAAACAGAAGAAACTCTACAGCCCTGCGGAGATCGAGGCGGAGATGCGGCGTGCAAATGCGACTCGCGCACTCGTGCTCGTCCCGCCCGAATATTTAAAGCAACTGACCGACAGTCCGATCGTGCGCTCCGAGGTGTTACGCGACAACGGCGAATGGGTATTAGTTTGTGTGAGCTTGAATTAACTTTCCGCCGCCCTCCGCAAACGGTCCATCAACGCCGCTCCGATGCCAGTTTCAGGCACGTCTTCGCAGTAGATAGTGCGAATTCCGAGCCGGTCGCATTCGCGAAAGAATTCGAATACAGAATGAGCGTATTCCTCGACCGATGAGCATTCGTTGACAAAGTCAAACGAATGTTCTGGCCTGCTTATTCCGATGAATGCGGAAGATCTCAGATCTGAGATCTCAAATTTCAGATCTGTGATCACGACAGTCGCGGTTGGCGAATAATGCCGGTGCTTCAATCCCGGACTACGCGGCGGATCATTCTCAACCTGCTTATACTCAACAGTTTCCGGCACCACGCTCTGCAAATCGGCCAGTGAGATCGCCCCTTGCCGTAGCAGCATCGGGACGTCGCCCGTGCAATCAACAACCGTCGATTCGAGCCCGATCTCAGTCGGATCGTCTTGCAAAATACAATCGATACGTCCGTCAAGATCTTCCAGAACTGCCTGCCACGTGGTCGGACTTGGGCGGCCCGAAAGGTTGGCGGAAGGAGCAACTACCGGAACCCCGCACGCGTTGAGAAATTCATGAGCCACTGCATTTCGGGGCATTCGCACGCCGATCGTGTCCAATCCAGCCGTCGCAATCAATGGCACTTCTACAGATTTTGACAAAACCGCTGTCAACGGTCCTGGAAAAAATACATCAATGAACAACTGAGCAGATGGCGCAATCGCGGTGGTCAATTCCGCGATCTGATCTATCGACGCAACGTGCGCGATCAACGGATTATCGGCCGGCCGCCGCTTCGCCTCAAATATTTTCGCGATCGCTATCTCGTCAAAAACGTTCGCCCCAAGCCCGTAGACCGTCTCAGTCGGAAACGCGACCACGCCACCTCGCCGAATGAATTCGGCTGCTTCGCTGACGTCTGATGTGAGGACGGTTTGCACATAAGAAGTTTCACCCAAAGACGCGAAGAACGCAAAGGTTTGAAACGGGAGGCCTGAAATGGCGGAGCAGCGTTCGGCAAGTTAGAATCATATGAAGTGACTATCGCCGAGAAACTCAAAACTTTACCGACCGATGCGGGTATCTACATTCACCGGAATGCGGCCGGGAAGATCATCTATGTCGGCAAGGCGAAGAATCTACGCAACCGTGTGCGGTCGTATTTTCATGCCAGCCGCAATCACGACCCGAAGACGCGTCAGTTGGTAAAAGTCATCGCGGATTTTGAGTTTATTGTTGTAGATAATGAGGTTGAGGCACTCGTGCTCGAATCCAATCTCATTAAAAAGCACAAGCCTCGGTTTAATGTCTTTCTCAAAGACGACAAGTCGTATCCTCACCTCAAGCTAACGAACGAGCCTTATCCAAAGGTCGTAGTAACGCGAAAGATCGTTCGCGATGGGTCGAGCTATTACGGGCCATTTCTGCCTGCGGTGCTGGCCCGAAATACGCTAAATCTCGTTAACCGAGCCTTTCAACTTCGTACCTGTGAGATCGAGATCGACGGCAAATTGCCGCGTCCGTGTCTCGAATACCATCTGAAACGCTGCCTCGGCCCCTGCGTCAAAGGGCTATGCACCCAGAAGGAATATCAGGAAGCGGCGGCCGACGTCAAGATTCTGCTTGAGGGCAAAAACAAAGAACTTGCCAAGTCGCTCGAACTGCGAATGTGGCAGTACTCGGAGGAGAGCAAGTTCGAGCTCGCGGCAAAGTATCGCGACCTACATCGCACTGTGCTGTCATTAAGCGAAACGCAAAAAATGGCGACGACCGCCGAGCGTGACATCGATATCATCGGGTTTTATCGCGAACATCAACGTCTTGCCCTACAGCTATTTACGATGCGCGAGGGCCGCATCGTCGGCCGACGCGAATTCTTTTGGGAAGACCTTGTCGATGACGAATCGTTTGATGCTTCGGAGTTTCTCGGCCTTGTGTTGACGCAGTACTATTCGACCGACTATGTGCCGCTAGAAATACACGTCTCGCAGGATTTCGAGGACCGAGCGGTTCTCGAAAAAGCCCTCACCGAACGCCGCGGCCGCCGTGTGAAGATCCTCGACCCGAAGCGCGGCAAGAACAAGCATCTCGTAAAGCTCGTTGAAGCCAACGCAAAGATCGCCTTTGAACAGCGTTTCCGCGTGCTCAAACCCGATCTGGAAAAAGTCCTCGAAGAACTCCAGGAAATACTCGAACTCTCGTATTTTCCCGAGCGGATCGAGTCGTTTGATATTTCAAATATCTCAGGCTCTGAGAATGTCGCCGGTATCGTCGTCTTTGAGAACGGCAAACCGGCACGGGCACATTATCGACGCTTTATCATCAAATCGGTCGAAGGTGCAAACGATTTTGCGTCAATGAACGAGGCGGTCTTTCGACGTTACAAACGTTCACTAGATGAGCAAAAGCCGCTTCCCCAACTAATATTTATTGACGGCGGCAAGGGCCAGCTTTCTGCCGCCGCCGCCGCGATGCAAGCTCTCGACCTCGAACAGATCATGCTCGTCGGCCTCGTCAAACCGCCAAAACAGCACAACCAGATCTCGCACCTGCTGATCTACGGCCGCGAGGACCGGCCGATCCCGTTCGACCGCAATTCACTTGTGTTCCGTCTGATCCTCCAGATTCGCGAGGAAACGCATAAGACCGCGATCGAATTTCACCGCAAGCGACGTGAGAAACGCGACTTCTCGTCCGAGCTATCCGAGATACCCGGCGTCGGCGATAAGCGGAAAAAGACGTTGCTCCGAGAATTCGGATCGATCGAGCGTATCGCAAAAGCATCAGCCGAAAACCTTAGCCCATTCGTCGGGCCAAAGGCCGCAGCCGAGATCGCAGGGCATTTTGAGAGCCAGCGAAACTCTGCACTAAAGCCACTCTCTGACGGCTAGACTGATCCTTTGATTTGATGTTAATAGCAAGTACAGATGTCCGGATTAGTTAGCACGTTAGATGTCCGGTTTGTTGTTTTTGAAATTCGGAAGGAGAAGCGAGCTTCTTCTTCCGAATCTCAATCTTTCGGGCCCCGATCGGGTGTCCGGTTTTGTTGAAACGGCCTACAGTATGGAGGCCGTAGCCGATGCTGATGGTATCGTCGAGGTGTTGGTAGACCTTGACGCGTGAATCAGTGAGCGAACCGTGCCAGGCGTCGCGTTCGATCTGAAGCACGAGATTGGCGAAACGTATTGTATTGTCGCGATTGACCCGCCG
>JANPDK010000006.1:0-22639 GCA_031431415.1 Acidobacteriota bacterium
CAGCTTGTGTTTTTTTTTTTTTTTATTGGTTTTATTTTAAAACCGCCCGGGGGGACGCCGGGTCACCGACGGGGTCAAACAGTGACCGATTCGCGGTATTCGCCCCAGACTTTTCTAAGCGTGTTGCTGATCTCGCCGACCGTTACGTGAGCCTCGACGGCGGTGAGGATGTGGGGGAGTAGATTTTCGGTGCCGTTGGCGGCTGATTCGATCGCTCTGATGGAATGTTCGGCGTCGGCGGCATTGCGTTTCTCGCGGATCGAGCGAAGCCTTTCGACCTGATCCCGCTCGATCTGTTCGTCGATACGCATAATGGGGATCGGCTGCTCGTCGGCCTGGAATTTATTGACGCCGACGACGACCGCGTCACCTTTTTCGACGGTGAGTTGATAAGCGTAGGCGGCTTCCTGAATCTCGTTTTGCACGTAACCCGTCTCAATGGCACGCAGCATTCCGCCCATGGCGTCAATCTTTTCGATGTAATCGACGGCGATGCGTTCGAGTTCGGTGGTGAGTTCTTCGATCGCGTAGCTGCCGGCGAATGGATCAACGGTGTCGGCGACGCCCGATTCGTGGGCGATGACCTGCTGAGTTCTTAACGCAATTCTTGCAGCATTTTCTGTCGGTAAACCGAGAGCTTCGTCGAGCGAATTGGTATGCAAACTCTGCGTCCCGCCGAGAACGGCAGCGAGGGCCTGGATCGTCGTCCGAACGACATTTACCTCAGGCTGCTGAGCAGTGAGTGTCGAACCAGCCGTTTGCGTATGAAAACGGAGCATCAGCGACTTGGGATCTTTCGCGTTAAATCGATCCCGCATGATGCGAGCCCAAAGTCGTCGGGCGGCACGGAATTTGGCGATCTCTTCGAGCAGATTGTTGTGCGAATTGAAGAAGAACGACAGCCGCGGAGCAAAATCATCGACCTCGAGCCCGACATCGATCGCCGCCTGCACGTAGCAAATACCATCGGCCAGCGTGAAAGCGATCTCTTGAGCAGCGGTCGAACCGGCCTCGCGAATGTGGTAGCCGGAGATCGAGATGGTGTTCCAATTCGGAACCTCGGCGGCACAATATGCGAAAGTGTCGGTTATCAAACGCAGGCTGGGTTTCGGCGGATAAATGTACGTCCCACGAGCGATGTATTCCTTTAGAATGTCGTTCTGGATCGTGCCGCTGACCTTGTCAAAGCCGACGTTCTGCTTGCGAGCGACCGCTAGATACAAGCACAACAGCGTCGAAGCCGTTGAGTTTATCGTCATCGAAGTCGATACCTGATCGAGCGGAATACCGTCGAATAACGTCATCATGTCGTCGAGACTGTCGATCGCCACGCCGACTTTCCCGACCTCACCAGCTGCCAACGGATCGTCGCTGTCAAGCCCGATCTGCGTCGGCAGGTCAAAAGCCACGCTCAAACCTGTCGTGCCCTGTGACAGCAGATACTTATACCGCTCGTTCGACTCCGCCGCCGTCGCGAACCCCGCATACTGCCGCATCGTCCAAAACCGCCCGCGATACATCGAACTCCGCACACCGCGTGTGTAAGGAAAATCACCCGGCTTGCCGAGGTCTTTCTCGTAGTCGATAGTTTGCGTATTATCGGGATTGTAATCAGCCGGAAGCTCAATTCTCGACGAGGTCTTAAACGATTCGCGACGGTCTGCCATTGCGAATTAGATTATCACAACCTCTCATTATTGAGGGTTTTGACAACCCTGCGCTCAGCTAATAGCATTCTGTTCGACGTGAATTATTTTAATTACTACACCGAGATCGAGGATACGTTTGTGCGGCGGCGGGGGAAGCATTTGTTTCTGAGTCCGCTCGACTGGGCGTTGATCGAAGCTTGGCAGGATCGCGGGATACCGCTGCATATTGTTTTGCGGTCGATCGAGTCGGTGTTTGATGTTTTTGACAAGCAGCCTCCGGGCACGCGGACGATCAAGAGCCTGTTCTATTGCCGCGAAGAGATCGAGGTGCAGTATAGGGAATGGATGACGTCACAGACTGGAGGAAGTCAGGAGACGGGAGACGGGGGACAAGAGACAAGTGGTTTCAGCGTTGAGGCGGTTGCGGGGCATATTGATGGGGCGATAGAGAAGCTGGGGCGTGTATCGACTGGCGGAATGGACGAGGATATTTCGCGGGCTATCGAGCGTCTGAACCAGCTCAAGGCTGATCTCGCCTCTAATTTTGAATCGATCGACGGCTCGCTTGGCGATGTTGAGAAACTTCTTGAACGGGCGATGCTAACGAATTGGGATCGCGGGCATCTAAAGGTATTGGAGAAAGAGATCGTGGGCCAGCTCAGGGCGTACAAGGCCGATATGGACGCCGACAGCTATAAGAATACGTTCGACCTGATGTTGCTCAAGCGGCTCAGAGAAGAAGCAGGCATTCCGCGACTTGGGCTTTATTATCTTTAGATAGGGAATAGTGAACAGTGAATAGCAAGAAGTGGTTCAGTTTGCGGGTATTATTGGTTGTCTTGGTTCTCTCGTTTTGCAGCGTTTCGTTTGGGCAGAAGGCAAAGCCAGCGAAGATCCCAGCGGGCGTTCCGGTGAAGGTAGGAACGGAGGCTAAGTCGATATTGGACGAAGGGACGCTGGTTGGGCGGACTTACCGGAACGAGACGTTTGGTTTCGAGGTGACCTTTCCTGAACACTGGACGATAGCGGACGATTATTTCGAAGCGGATGCAAAGCGGCTCGGCTTCGACCTTGGGCTAAAGGCTCCGACTTCGCTGCAACCGGTTGATAAATCCAAGCTCGACCGGGCGTTGAAGCGTGTCAGCCTTTTCCTGACCGCATACCGCACTGCAACGACAGGCATCCCCGAGAACGCCATCATTCGCATATCCGTCGAAGACCTGACCGCACAGCCGCAGATCAAGGACGCCGTAGATTACTTCGACGCTATGCGTGCCGTTTACGCGACGGTGAAGCTGCCGCCGGATTTTCGATACTCCGAGACGCTGGCAGAGAAGCTCGGGACGAAGCAATTCGGCTACCTCGGCACCTCCTCCGACGCTGGAATGAAGCGGATGTACGCCACGGTCAAAGGGCGATACGCGGTGATGTTCACGCTTTCCTACAAGAACAACCACGATATCGATACGTTCAGGAACATCCTCTCGACCGGCAATTTCAACCTCAAATAGGCTCAAAGTTTGTTTTACCCCTGATCTATGGCAAGATTGTAGTTCCGCAGGACCTACTTTGAGCAAAATATATACAAAAGGTGAAGTTATTGAGGTCAAGATCGAGAAGATCGTGCCTCGTGGATTTGGGATCGGGTTTGCCGAGAACCTAACCGTGCTCGTGCCGCTGTCGGCTCCGGGCGATGTGGTGCAAGTCAAGATACGCGATCTCAAGAAGAGCACGGCATTTGCAGACATAGTCGAGATACGCCAACACGGGCCGACGCGAATTACGCCGCCCTGCCAATACTACGGCGTGTGCGGCGGATGCGACTTTCAGCATCTTGACTATCCGGCACAGCTCGAAGCAAAGGTCGGCATCGTTCAGGATTGTCTCAAGCGGATCGGGAAGATCGATTTCGACGGCGAGATCAAGATCATCGAGAGTCCGAATCAATTCGAATACCGTTCAAGGGCACGTTGGCACATCGACGTTAAAAATCAGCAGATCGGGTATTTTCGACGTGATTCGAACACCATCGTTGACATCGCCGAATGCCCGATCCTGACACCCGGAATGCAGTCGACGCTCGAACACCTTAGGAATGACATAGCCTGGGAGCGTTTCTGGGAAGACGCCGCCGAGATCGAGGCCGTCAGCGGCGAAGGCGGCCGCGTCTCGACGCACTCAATGGCCCTCGGCGATCCGGCGGCTGAGATCGACATTGATATCGATGGCGAGAAGTATTCGTACACCGCCGCCACATTCTTTCAGGCAAACCGCTCGCTCACAGGCAAGCTGATCGAGACCGCGATAGGCGACGCGACAGGCGACAACGCTCTGGATCTGTACGCCGGGGTAGGACTGTTCTCGCTGCCGATGGCTCGCCGGTTTAGGACGGTCACCGGTGTAGAAGGGAATTCGGCCTCGATCGCACTCGCTGTTAAGAACGCATTTAGAGCAAAGCTGACCAATCTGGAATTCGCAAACAAAGGTGTCGAAGGCTTTCTCTATAACAACAGAAAGAAGAAGTCCGACTTCGTTCTACTCGACCCACCACGCTCAGGCACCGAAAAAGAAACCATCCCAATGCTCGCCGCAATGAAGACGCCGCACGTCTCCTATGTCTCATGCGAACCGTCGATCCTCGCACGCGATCTGCGAATATTGCTCGACGCGGGATACCGGATCGAATCAATCACCGCACTTGACCTCTTTCCGCAGACACATCATGTTGAGACGGTTGTTCATCTGAAGGTTGCAGAAGCCCGCACGAAGTAAGGGCACCCGTCAAAACCACACTGAATTGTTTTACCCGTTATTCAACCAAACATTTTTTCTCTGAACCAAAGTCGCCTTCCTTTTGCCGGTGCCCTTACTTCGTGCGGGCTTCTGCAACGAAGCGAAGCAACTTTTTCTTTCGGATTTCGTTCTTCTCTCTAGCTAACGACGTCTCTTTTGAATAAACTCTACTTATGCCAAGAAAACGCCCCGACGCTGACGAACCCTCGACACCAATGAAAGGCCATTCGGTCACTTGCCGCTTTTGCGGACAGAAGAATTCGGTCAAGCCGGATTATGTGAACGGTGAAGCCAATTGTGGCCGCTGTAAGCTGCCGCTGTCGAATGAACCGCATAAAAAGTTCGCGAACCTGCACAAGAACGACTACGTTCACCCGCTCGACAAAAAGGCGTTGGCGGCGGTCAAGGCGATTCCTGGTGTTGATAGTGCTCTCAAAAAACTGCTCGAATGGACGGGCGAGTCTGCGATCCGGGTGATGTTCATGGCGAGTGCCGTCAAGGTCACACCGAATCAGTGCCCTGACCTGTATGCCAAACTTGAGATCGCCTGCAACACACTCGGCGTCGAAATGCCCGATCTTTATGTGCAGCAGAATCCGGTCGTAAATGCATTTACGGGCGGTGTCGAAAAGCCGATAATCGTTCTCCACTCCGCACTGATCGAACGGCTCAATGACGAAGAAACTCTCGCCGTTATCGCTCACGAAGTCGGCCACATTCATGCCGAACACGTGCTTTACCTCACGGCTGCACGTCTCATCGAGGCATTGATAAACGTCTCAGTCGCTCGGCTTATTCCCGGTTCCGAGATCATCAAACTTATTGTCAGCCTTGGCATCGCGAGTGCTTTGTTGAGCTGGGCACGCCGTGCCGAGCTTTCATGCGACCGTGCCGCTCTGCTCGTAATGCAAGACCCGCACGTCATCGGCCGCACGATGATGAAACTCGCCGGTGGCACTTTTGCGTCGAAGATCGACTACGACCTTTTCCTCGATCAGGGTCGCGAGTTCAAGAAGAACTACGACGAAAGCCGACTCGACCGCTTCTGGGCCGATGTTATGAACTCCGGCCTCTCACACCCATTCCCGATCTGGCGTGTTGCGGAAGTGCTGGAATATGTTGAGACGGGAGAGTATGAGGCGTTGATGGAGAAAGCGTAGAACCAAACCGCTATTTGCTATAATTAACGTTGCGGAGGAATTAGCTTATCAGCAACGTTCACGGGTTTACCCGCGGCTTAAAACAGAATCAACTTCGGCGTATCGAGAAGCTCGGCACCCGGCGCGTGGCTCAGGATCAGATCGTATCGCCCGAGCTTGCCCGCCAGATGTCCGTGCTTTCGCACGAGACGGGACGGCAGATCGGCGTTTTGCTCAATCGCAAGGGGCAGGTCGAATACGTCATGGTCGGCACGGCGAAGCAGATCGAACTGCCTGATTTCGGTCGAGCACGTGTGTCAGAGGATCGTTTCCGCGGGTTGAGATGCGTTCACACGCATCTGCTTGGCGAGAAGCTCACTCAGGACGATCTCACCGACCTTGCACTGCTCCGCCTCGATCTGATGTCGATCATTCAGGTCGATCGTAATGATGGCTTGCCGGGATTGGTCTACTCGGCTCACCTCGTGCCGGACGCGGGCAGAAACGGTTCTGGCAATGATCAGCCTCACGGCCTTGAGGCCGAAGTTACACCTTACGAATATCTCGAACCCGTAATTCCCGCACATCTCGATACGGACTTTGCTGCTCTGATCGAATCGCTCGAAGACGAGATGGCCCGCATTCGTCTGACGGCCAGAACGCGAAACACCGGCGGCGAGCGTGCAATTCTCGTTGGCGTGACGACCGGCGATATGGACGATGAGACTGAGTCGCTGGCGGAATTGAAAGAACTTGCGGAATCCGCAGATGTCGTTATTCTCGACACTATAATCCAGCGTCGTCCAAAGATCGATCCGAAAACGTTGCTTGGTAAGGGCAAACTAGATGACCTGTTGATCCGCTCAATGCGTTTGGGGGCCGATCTGATCGTCTTTGACGCCGAGCTTTCGGCTACGCAGGTTCGTGTGCTGAGCGAGGCGACGGAGTTAAAAGTTATCGACCGTCCGCAGTTAATCCTCGACATTTTCGCTCAACGTGCTCAGTCTCGCGAAGGTAAATTACAGGTCGAACTTGCACAGCTAAAATATCTGTTGCCGCGACTGGTCATAGGACAGAACTCGGCTTTCTCCCGACTCGCCGGCGGCATCGGCGGACGCGGGCCGGGTGAAACCAAGCTAGAAACTGATCGCCGTCGAGTTCGTGATCGAATTGCCAATTTAGAGAAACAGGTCGACAATCTTGGCCGTCAGCGTCAGGAGCGACGCAAGAAACGCGTTGAGAAACACCTGCCGATCATCTCGCTCGTTGGTTATACCAACGCTGGCAAGTCCACGCTGCTCAATCAGTTGACGCAATCGACCGTGTACGCTGAGAAGAAGATGTTCGCGACGCTCGACCCGACATCGCGGCGTCTGCGGCTGCCGTACGATCAGGAGGTGATCATTAATGACACTGTCGGATTTATTCGCGATCTGCCCGATGCACTTTTGTCAGCTTTTCGGGCAACGCTTGAGGAGATCGCGGACAGCGACCTTTTGATCCATGTTGTTGATGCTTCGAATCCTCGCGTTTTGCAGCAGATCGCATCGGTCGATAAGATCACGAGCGATCTTCATTTCGGAGACATACCGCAATTGATCGTTTTGAATAAGACCGACCTGCTTGCCGCGAGCGAGATCGAGTCGCTAATGAGGCAGATCACGCTTGACAGCGGTGCACAATGCGTGGCAATTTCAGCTATCCAACGCGAAAGCCTGCGTCCGATGGTCGAGATGGTTGGTGAGGCGATCGGCCAGGAAACGTCGCTGGATGCACACTTCGCGACCGCACAATGAGCAAGCGAATACGAGACATCAGATCGCCCGTAACCGAGTGGCGCAAATGGCTGGCTGATCTGGCCGCGCGCCCATTTGCACGACTGTCGGAGACGCAACGATTCTGGCTCGGCTTCGCATTCTTGTGCATCGTCACAACATTTCTGATACACAATCCGTTCTGGCGAGGCGGCAGCGACCAGGCTTATAAAGAAGGTGATGTAGCCCGCGAGAGCATTATCTCGCCGGCTGACATTTACTTTGTCGATCCGGACGAATCGGAACGTCTTAAGAACGAGGCGAAGGACGCGATCAAGCCGATCTTCCGCTTTGAGTCGAACAAGGCAGATCAAGCGGTGCAGGGATTTCTCTCGTCATGGGAAAAACTCCAACGAAACCGCGAACCTTCGGCCAAGAATACTAATAATGATTCCCGCGGCGAACCTCGATGGACCGGAGCCGGCGGGCCTGAGGTCGGCAAGATATTTTCCGCACGAACGTTTAGCCGCAACGAACTCGACGGCGTTCAAAGTGCGCTTCGCGAGAGTGCGACAGGCTATATATACGATGATCTGGAGAAGCAGTATTTTCAGAACGAGGTATTTGTCTTTGACCGCTCCAAGCCCAATTTGAGAACAAATGTCTCAATGCCCGAGAGTAATTGGGTAGCACTCTCGACCGCCCGCGAGAAGCTCAGGACTCGTCTTAACGGTATCAGGAGCCTCTCAGCGAAAGAGATTGACGCATTTTATTCTGCTGCCGAGATCCTGGTCGAACCGAGCATTTCCTACGACAGCGTTGCTACAGAGACCGCAAAACAATCGGCGCTCGACAACACTCAATCGCGAATGATATCGCTTAAACGAGGTCAGAAGATCGTCGATGAAGGCGGCATTGTGACGCCTGAAGTATTAGTCCGGATCGCGGCAGTTCGCGGCTATGCGACTTCATCGCGGACGCTCAATCGATTCTTCGGCGTGTTGCTTCTCGTGACCGGATTGTTCTGGGTCGCCTGGAAGTTTATCCAGCATCGGGGCATTTTGCCGAGGCTTGCGTTGTCAGCTCCAAAGACATTCGCATTATTGGGATTCATTGTCGTGATTCAAACCGCAATGGCTGCAGTTTTTTTTCGGCTAGCGGATTTTACGGCCTTGCAGAACGTCAAAGCGCCGATGAACGACCCGATGCTGTGGGGATTTGCGATACCGTTTGCGACCGGCAGTTTGTTGATGACATTACTGGCCGATCGGCCGACTGCATTGGTTACCGGACTTCTAAATGCTCTGATCGCTGGATTTCTCGCTCCACGCGGGCTTGAGTTTGCGGTGTTCGCAGCACTGGTCTCGTCGGTCGCGGTTTACGGCATCGGCCGATATCGCAGCCGCCAGACGGTGACACTCGCGGGAGCATTGATCGGTGGAGCGAGCTCGGTTTTGGCGATCGCGATCATCGCATTTACGCAGCAGCCGTTCATCCTGAACACTATCCTTCTTGCCATCGCCTGTGGTTTGGCAAGCGGCATTATCACAGCGGCAGTGACTGCGGTTTTGCTCCCGATCTGCGAGACTTTCTTTGGAATATTGACGGATGTAAAGCTACTCGAACTTTCGAATGCCGACCTGCCCGTTCTCGGTCAACTCGCCCTAAGAGCACCGGGGACGAACCAGCATTCTCACGCTGTAGGACAGCTTGCTGAGGAAGCTTGCCGCGTCGTCGGTGGTAACGGATTGCTCGCACGTATCGGTGCACTTTATCACGATATCGGCAAAACCGCTGCTCCCGATCATTTTGTGGAGAACCAGCAAAACAAGAATCCGCACGATCGTTTGAAACCTGCACAGAGTGCAAAGATCATCATCAGCCACGTGACATACGGCACCAAGCTTGCCCGCGAGATGGGTTTACCGCAACGGATAATCGACTTTATACCTCAGCATCACGGGACGCGAACACTGCACTATTTCTTGAAGAAAGCGCAGGCAGAGGCTCACGATCCGGACGAAATATCGGAAAACGATTTTCGCTATCCCGGCCCGAGGCCGCAGTTTAAGGAAGCTGCGATAATGATGATCGCCGACTCGTGTGAGGCAGCGGCGAGATCGTTGGCCGAACCTACGCCTGAAAATATTCGGTTTATCGTAACAAAAATAATCGATGCGATCCTCGCTGACGATCAGCTCGGCGAGTGCGATCTTACCTTGCGCGAACTCACGCAGATCCGTGAATCGATGATCAAATCGCTTGTCGCGATCTATCATTCGCGGGTCGATTATCCCGGCTATGTACCTCCGAATTCCGGCCAGTTCCGCATATCCGATCCGCAATTGAGCATCACGCCGCCCGAGGAGCGTGGTTTCAAGTATTTAGATCCAGCCGACATCCCCGTCTCGCCCGGCGGCGAGATCGAGGACGAAGCGATCGACCGTTCGCACGAGCCGCGAGCCAACACGGCCGACTAGACATTTTTCGACATCCGTATTTGAATATAAGGCGAATACTCTTGGCGTTGCTCTCACGAGGGGGAAGGTCGTTATGTTGATCGTTTGGATAGTTGTTTCATTGGTTATTGCGGTGGTGCTGTGGCTCGCGTTTTGGAGCCTGCTTAGTCTTCTTTCGGCGCGGAGTCATTGGCAGGCGAAATTTGTCGCGGGCCGAATGCCGGACACGGCGCCCGATGGATTTTATAGCGGTTCGGCATACTTGCTTGGCGGTCGGCCTGTGCCGTGGCTGGGGAAGTCGTTTGAGGCGCCGAACAGCAAAGGGTTTAATATTTTTACGCCTACGGGAGTGAAGTTGCTGTCGATAATGACGCCGTTTTACCGGCTATTTCGCAAGAATGCTGACGGTAACACTGACGCGTATTATTTCAAGACATCGACGAGCGAGGGATTTCGCGACAACGAGATCGATACGTTTAAGCTCGATTACGATTCGCCGGAGAATCCGTTTTTGATCCGTATAATTCTTGATGAAATCGTCGAAACCGCTCCGAACGAATTCTTAGGCAAGGTTCACATGAAGGTTTTTCCGGGATACTACGCAACGATCGGATACTTTGGTTTGAAGAGATAATCCATGCTCAAACGCTACACATTCTGGCTGTCGGCGGCAGTGATTTTTCAGTTCTTGACGGCCGCGTTTCATGCTCTGAGCTTGTTCATCCAACCGGAGCCGACGAACGCCAGCGAACGCCAGCTGTTAGATCTAATGACGAACTATCGTATGGACGCCGGGGCAGGATTTCACCCGTCGTTCTCAAATTTCATGACCGCACTCAGTTCGTGTTTCTCATTCGTATGCCTGCTCGGCGGTCTGACGCTAGGCTATCTGATGCTAAAGCATACCGAGCCGAATGTGATGAAAGGCGTGATCGCGATCAATGCGATCGTTTTTGGAGCGATCTTTGTGATAATGGCCGTGTTTACCTTCCTGCCGCCGATAGTCTGTACCGGGCTGATCTTTTTCAATCTACTCGCCGCGTACCTTGTCGTACCCAAGATCGAATCGACTAGATCTTTCCTTTCAATTTCGCATATGTTGTAGCGAGTGTCTCCGGAATTGTGCGAGTTTGGCCGATAGCGGTCATGAAGTTGACGTCGCCGACCCATCGGGGAAGTATGTGCATGTGGTAATGGCCCGCGACGCCCGCACCGGCGGCCTTGCCGAGGTTCATTCCAAGATTGATGCCGTCAGGAGAGTAGACTTCGCTTATTGCCGTTTGAGCGGTTTTCAAGAGGTCCATTATCTCGTCCGTTGCGGCTTTTTCGGCCCTATCGATCGAATCGAGATGCTCGTACGGCACGATCATCAGATGGCCTGACGTGTACGGATAAATATTGAGGATGACAAAATTAAATCGGGCTCGCTTGAGGATAAATTTATCCTCATCGCTGCCCGATCCATTTAGAATGTCGCAGAATACGCAGCCGTTTGTTTCCGTGTCGCCGGCTGCTGTTATGTAATCGTATCGCCACGGGCTCCAAAGTACATCCACTTGCTTACGACTCGTTAATAAGTTCTTTTAGCTCTTTGCCGGGTTTAAAATACGCAACGCGTTTGGCCGGTATATCTACTGCCTCGCCGGTCTTTGGGTTGCGGCCTTTTCGCGAATTCCGTTGGCGAACACGGAAACTGCCAAACCCGCGCAGCTCGATCTTCTCGCCCCTGTTCAACGTCTCAGTTATGCTGTCAAAGATGATCTCAACCAACTGCTCGGCATCTTTTTTGGTCATATCGGCCTCGTGAGCCACTTTTTCAACCAGATCAGCTTTTGTCATTGTCTTTATCTCGCTCCTCGGCGAATTTTCTTCCCTACGGCTTTTAACTACCCCAAAATACTGCTAAGCAGATTGTTTTTCCGATTCCTCGGTTGATTCGTCTTTCGCTTCAGCCTCAGCCTCAGCGGGAGCTGCTTCCGCGACCGTTTCGTCATCTGGTGTTTCAGCAGCAGGTTCTTTGACAGCTTCTTCGACTACTGGTGCTTCGTCGGTCGCAGGTTCTGCAACCGCCGCCTCTTCGGTCGCGGCAACAGGAGCTTCTTCGACAGCCGGTTCTTCGGCGGGAGCCTCGGCAGCTACTTCTTCGGTTGCTTCTTCAGTTGCTTCAGTAGGAGCTGCCTCAGCCTCGGGAGCGGCAGGTGTTTCGTCTACCGGAGTATCCTCGGCAACAGCCTCGGACGCCGTTTCTTCGACCGTTTCAACAGGTGCTTCTTCCGCAGCAGCATCAGCGGGAGCCGCTTCTTCTGCGGGCTCCGCTTCAGGTGCGGTCGCGGCTTCCTCGGCCGGAGCTTCTTCAGCTACGGCGTCGGACTTTGCTTCTTCGCTCGCTGCTGCCTTCTTGCTCTTCTTCTTTTCTTTCGGAGCCTCTTCCTCAGCCGGAGCCGCTTCGGTTGCGGCTGAGCCAAATTTCAGATTGGCAAGCTCACCCAACGATGCCATGCCGCCCTTTGCCTCGGTCGAGTACATCTTGGTGTCGGCAACGCCGGGTTCGTCATCCTTGCCGACCGAGCGATGCGAGAGGCCGATCTTCTGATCTGCCGGCTCGATTCGAAGGATCTTGAAATCCATCTCCTGGCCGACTTGCGCGAAGTCCTCAGCACGCTCGACGCGTTCGTCGGAAAGCTCAGAAATGTGACACAGACCTTCGAGTCCCTCGCCAAGCTCGACGAATACGCCGAAGTTAGTGAATCGCGAAACCGTACCCTTGACCACATCACCTGCACGATGAGTGGCCACAAAGCCTTCCCACGTACTCGGCGTAAGGTCCTTCATCGACAGCGACAGACGCTGGCCGCGTTTGTCGATAGAGGTGACGATCGCTTCGACTTCCTGATCTTTCTTCAAGACATCTTTCGGATGCTTGATCTTTTTGGCCCACGAAATGTCTGAGACATGGACGAGTCCGTCGATGCCTTCTTCGAGCTCGATGAACGCACCAAAATCAGTGAGGTTGCGAACTTTACCCGTGATACGCGAGCCAACCGGATACCGAATATCGACCATGTCCCACGGATTTTCGAGGAACTGTTTCATGCCGAGGCTGATACGTTTCTCGACGGTGTCTACGCCGAGCACCTGAACCTCGACTTCCTGGCCCTTGTTAAAAATACGTTTCGGGCTCTGAGCACGTCGCGACCACGAGATCTCGGATACGTGAACAAGACCTTCGACGCCGGGTTCAAGCTCGACAAATACACCGTACTCGGTGACTGACGAAACAATTCCCTTGAGCTTGGTGTTGACCGGATAGACTTCGACGACCGTCGACCACGGATCGGGCTGAAGCTGCTTGAAGCCGAGCGAGATCTTTTCCTTTTCGCGGTCGAGCTTGAGTACCTTGACCTGCAGATTATCACCAACGTTGAACTGGTCGGCGGGGTGATGAATGCGTCCCCAAGACATATCGGTGACGTGCAGAAGTCCATCGATACCGCCGATATCGACGAAGGCTCCGTATTCAGTCAGATTCTTGATCGTACCGTCAACTATGTAGCCAACATCGATCTTGGACATCGTCTCGGCTTTCTGAGCGTTTACCACTTCGTCGGTCAGTATCTTGCGCGAAAGCACGATATTGTTTCGGCGGCGGCTGAATTTGATGACCCGAGCCTCAATCTCCTCGCCGATGTATGTGTCGAGCCCGCGGATCGGACGCGAATCGATCTGCGAACCGGGCAAAAATGCCTCGATGCCGTTGAGATCGATGCGAAGGCCCCCCTTGGTCTTATCGACGACCTTGCCGATGACAGTCGTTTCGGCATTAAAAGCAGCCTCGATCACGTCCCAAACTTTGCGGCCGACAGCGTCGACACGCGAAAGCTGAGGAGCGGAATCGCCCGAATTAATGCTGCGAATGACGACTTCGACATCGTCGCCGACCTTAGCGGTCATCTCGCCGGACATGTCGGTAAATTCTTCGAGCGGAACAAACCCCTCGGATTTGTAACCAAAATCAACTAAAACACCACGATCCGTAATGCCGACAACCTTTCCCTCGACCAGTTCGCCGTTGTGGTAAACGGTCTGTTCCTGTTCAAACTGCTCCAGGATCGCACCAAAGTCGATGTCAGTCGCCGCTGGAGTTTCCTCGGCGACCGTCGCGGACGGAGTCGTGGCAACTGATGCCGGTGCGGCCTCAGCAACTGGATCGACAGCCGGTTCGGCGTCTGCGACTGGCAGAGCAACGGCCTCGGGCGCAACCGGTTCGGCGACGGCCTCAGCAGCGGGCTCGGCGACAGCTTCCGCGACCGGTTCGGCAACGGCCTCATCAGCGGGTTCGGCGACAGCTTCCGCAACCGGTTCGGCAACGGCCTCATCAGCGGGCTCGGCGACAGCTTCCGCGACCGATTCGGCAACGGCCTCATCAGCGGGTTCGGCGACAGCCTCGGCGGTCGGTGATTCTACGGCCGCAGCGACCGGATTGGTCTCTGCGGGAGCAGGTTCTGTGATGGTTTCGGTGTGGACGGCCTCGATTTCCGGGGTCGTCGTTTCTGGTTGTTCAATCGCTGTTTTCTCAATCGTTTCCGATCCTTCAGCGTCCTGGGTTAACTCGTTTGTCATTTACGTTTACGCTAAACTTCCTTGTTAAATTACTCTCTGCTAAGTACTTACCGCTACTGGGCTAATGGCGAAAACCCGTGCTCGCTCGTCGTCTATTGCTATCCGAAAGCAGATGCAAAAACAGTAACGTCGATTGCACGGTTCTCCTAACCTTCCGCTCGTAGTGGCAAAACTAAAAAATACACGCCCAAGCCCTTTAATGTCAAGACTTGAGCGCGGAAAAACCTTGATTTATATATATTTGGGCGTTTTTCGAAGTCCTCTAGCCGCCCCTCGTAATGACCTCGGTCACAGTTCCGACACCGCTCATTTTCTCCATCTCTTCGCGGGATGAGGTCGTGGTGTTTTGGATACCGGCGAGACGGAGGCGGAATTCGTCCGGATTGGTCGAGCCGCGCAGGGCTTCGTCTAGTTTGATCAGGCCTGATTGGTACAAGTAGAAGAGTGACTGGTCAAACGTCTGCATGCCGTATTGCGACGTGCCGGCAGCGATGGCATCGCGGATCGATGCGGTCTTGTCTTCGTGCAGAATAAAATCGCGGATCAGCGGCGTCGACATAAGGACTTCGACAGCCGGAATGCGGCTGTTGCCCTTGGCCGATTTCATCAGACGTTGGGATACGACGGCCTTGAGAAGACCGGCAAGCTGAATGCGGATACTCTTTTGTTGATACGGCGGAAATGCTGAAATAATTCGGGTTAACGTCTCGCTGGCGTCCAGTGTGTGGAGCGTTGACAGCACGAGATGGCCGGTCTCAGCGGCTACCAAGGCGGTCTCGATCGTCTCGAGATCACGCATTTCGCCTACTAAGATCACGTCAGGATCTTGTCGCAAAGAACCGCGCAGAGCCTCGGCAAAATTGCGCGTATCGACATCGACCTCACGCTGCGTGACAAAAGATTCTTTGTCCTTGTGCAGGTATTCGATCGGATCTTCGATCGTGACGATGTGGCAGTTTCGGGACTGATTGATGTGATCGACAATTGCTGCGAGCGTTGTCGATTTACCCGAACCCGTTGTACCGGTCACGAGGATCAGACCGCGATTCTCATTAGCAATATTCGTCAGGATCGGCGGCAGGCCAAGCTCGGAAAAACCTTTGATCGTATCGGAAATGACACGGGCGACGATGCCGATCGAGTTTCGCTGCTGAAAAATATTTACACGAAATCGCCCGAGTCCCGATACGCCGTAGCCGATATTGACCTCGTAAGCCTCTTTAAAGTGTTGCTTTTGACGATTGGACATCATCGAGAATGCCATCTCGAGAGTCTCGTCCTGCGTCAATTTCGTTACGCCCGAGAGCGGTTTGAGTTCGCCGGTGACACGAATGACGGGATATGAACCAGCACGCAGATGCAGGTCAGAGGCGCCAAAGCTCATCGCCATTCGCAGAAGATCGTCAATTCGGGTCGGCATAATAGAAGAAATATACGGAACTTCGACCGTGAGGTGCGCCGGTCAAAACGATATGGGCGCTTACTGGCCAAAAACTAAGCTCCAGTAAGTTTAACGCGTTACAACGATATCGGTCAATGATTTTTATCTGCCCTTTTTCCGGTCAATTCGACACGTTAGCGATAACAATCGTAAAATCAAGTTTCGCGATGACACAAGCATTAAAACTCACTGGCATCAACCCGTCGCTAGCAATTCCCGGCGGCGAGATCGCAATCGCCTGCGAGAATTTTCGCCCGGATCGGCATTCGCCTGACGGTTGCTATGTAGCTGGGATTCGCTGCCGAACCGTTGCCGAATCGACCACGCGGATTCTCGCCATCGTGCCGCCTGACGCCGGCGAAGGCAAGACCTTTGCCCATCTCGAAAGCAATAGTGCGGTCAGCAATACATTCGAGCTAAATGTCGGCCGCGAACTCGCCGACGAAATGCATATCGTTGCAAATCCGGCGGTCGATCCGTCGGACGGAGCGATAATTTTGACGCGTTCGGGGGCACGCGGACAGCATTTGCCGGCGACCTTGTTCCGGCTCGAACCGGACGGCTATCTCGATGAGATGCCTGAGCCGATATTGAATCCGACTGGAATTGCGTTTGATAAAAACGGTCAGATGTTCGTGACGAATCGCGCACAGGGCGAGGTTTACGCGGTCGGCCGCGATGGCACGGCAACAGTTTATGCGGCCGGCCTGGGTATCGCGACAGGCATCGCATTCGACCGTGAGGGTGCAATGTACGTTGGCGACCGTGCCGGAACGATCCATCGCATCGCTGAGGATTCTTCGGCAGAAACATTTGCGAGACTCGAACCATCGGTCGCGGCCTATCACATCGCCTTCGGCCCCGACGGACATCTCTACGTGACCGCACCCGGCCTCGCGAGCCACGATGCGGTCTATGCGATCGACACCGACGGAAATGTCTCGACATACTTCCGCGGCCTGGGCCGTCCGCAGGGATTGGCGTTCGACAAGGCCGGAAATCTTTACGTTGCAGCCTGTTACAAGGGCCGTCACGGTATTGTCAAGATCGCGCCCGAAGCCGCGTCGACTAAGCATTTCGTTGCCGGAAACAACATCGTCGGACTTTGCTTCACTCGAGATGGCGACATGATAGTCTCGACGAATGACAGCCTCTATTCGATCGCCTGTAGCATCGAGGGTACGCTGCTATAGGTTTGAAAATTACTAAACGCGAAGACGCCGCCTAAGATGGTCGATATGCAGAAGCTTCAAACAAAATTAGCCACGAATAAACACAAATGACACAAATGACACGAACTTTATTCGTGCTATTCGTGTCATTCGTGGCTAAAGAAGGTCTTATTGCTTTCCTGCTTTGATGTCAGCAATGCGCTTTTCAAGGGGAGCGGTGTCAACTTTAGGCGTCGCCGCTTTGCCGAGGGTGACGGCCTTTTCACCGAATTGAACGGCCTCCGCAGGGCGACCGAGGGCGGCGAGGGCGTTGAATTTGCGAAGGTTAGCCCGATAGGTGTCGCCGGCCTTTAGTTCAGCGTCGGCGACCGCAAGCGCTTGGGCGTACCATTTAGCCGCATCCTCGGCCATTTTCTTATCGCGGGCATAATCTGCTGCCTGAAATGGCGTGTTGAAGTCGTCGGCTTTCGCGTTGGCAACAGCCGTTCTGATCCTGGCTAGAGTTGCACCGACAGGGTCCTTCACCTCGACCGTAAACGGTACGTTGATCTTCTCCCAACGGATATTCACCTTGGCGGTCGTCTCCGACATTGGCTCGACGATGAAAGCGAGGGCCTCCATGTTGTCCTGCACCCATTCGGGCTTTGCCGTCACGCGCAGGGCATCTTTTTTCGAGTCATAATTAAAACTTCCGCCCTGTTCAGAGACCGTATTAAAGATGATCGTCCAACTATCTTTCCCCGGGATCGAATGCAGACTGTAGCTGCCGGCCGCGAGAGGCTTGCCGTTGATCAGGACTTCGTCGGTCACGATGAATTGTGTCGCCGCGTTTGCTCCCGTCCGCCAAACGTGGCCGTTCGGAACCATCGGATAGCTGGCGTCGGGACGCGTATTTGTGTCAAGCGTTCCCTCACCCTCGACCTTGACAGGCCAGTCGCCCCAGACCTTTCGGCCCTTTACCATTGGACGAAAATAGTTGATTGTAAGATCGGTCGTCCCGATCGCCTGCATTACGGAAGCCTTCTGACTGGCCTGCGGACGCCTTATTTGCGCCGAAACCGACAGAATAGATGCAAGGGTGACTGCTAAGATCGCGACAGAAAGCGTAACTCTATTTCTCATCGAAAAAATTCTCCTTTTATTACGAAGTGAAACGAGAATTATACGCCGAAATGTGCGATTTGGTTACCCTAGCGGCTACAATTGTAGAGATTTCGTTCGAAAAATTCTATGGATACTTCCGCTTTCAGTTCTTTTCTGAGCAAAAAGTTAGTCGACGAGATCATTTATTTGCAGCGAAAAGTGCTTGTTAAATATTGTGCCGAATTCGCTCAATGAGATCGCCGCGTGGCTTGCTCTTTTCGACTGCGATGCGACCGTTACATATTATTTATGTCTCTGTTGTAAAAAAGGGAGAAATGGTTTATTTTAGCCGTAATTCTAACTCGAATATCACCTTAGTTGCTTGGAATGAATCGGGGTACTGCCGCTTAGGCTGAACACTGATGGAGGATCAATATGGAATTGAGAATGGATAACGTGCTTCGAAGTGTATTTATTGTGACCGTCATCTGTATATCGTTTGCTTTGTCGCCGGCTTCGAACGCCGCATTGCGGTTTGACGAATGGGGTGACGCCAAGAAAGCCTTTCAGAATGGGCAAAACGACGAGGCGTTACGCCTACTGGTCATCAAGTTGCGAAAGGACAATGATCACCAGGACGCAATCAAGCTTTTCAAGACCGTGCTTAAGTTGGTGGTCGACAAACACCAAACAGCCGCAGAGGATTGTGAAGCCTCGAGAGATTGGGCATGTGCCATCCGCGAATACGATATCTTACGCAAGATTAGCAGCGATCTATCCTCTGTTTCGCCGTTAGAGAAAGTCAAGGTTAATGGGAAAGATGTCAAACAACCCGTCGAGATGCCAAAGATTGATGTACGAGCACAACGCTCGGTCGCGATTGGCAATGCTGCCGAAGCGCACTATCAAAAGGGTGTTACATACGCCAACACCGCGGGGAGTTCGGAAATGGCAGCAACAGAATTCGACACGGCACTAAGATATGTTCCCGACTACAAGGACAGCCGTCAACTTGCCGCTGAGGGTCTTTATCGTGACGGCGCCGCTGCCGCCAGAATCGCGGGGAGTTCGGATAGGGCAGTGACACTATTCGACGCGGCACTAAGATATGTTCCCGACTACAAGGACAGCCGCCAACTTGCCGCCGAAAGTCTCTACCGAGATGGCGTTGGTCTAATAGCAAAGAAGGACTTCAAAGGCGCCACTTTGAAGCTCCGGCGCGTTGACAGTTATGTGCCCGGGTACAAGGACGCCGTAATTCTATCCCAAAAGGCTAAGCAATCCGCTATCCAGCGGGTGGCCGTTATGCCATTCAACAATTTAAGTGGCAAAGCACAGTTTGGTGACGTAGGCCAGATCATGACCGACCGAATTATTTCAGAAACGATGAACAGTAATTCTGAGTTTCTGGAATTCGTGACCCGGGAATACGTGACGGAACTGCTCAAGGAGCAAGCTTTCGGTCAAACGACTCAAATCAATGAGAGTACTGCGGCGAAGGTCGGCAAGTTGACTGGCATTCACGCGTTCGTGTTCGGCAAGGTGCTCTCGATCACGGCGTCCTACCCTGCAGAACAAGTTGAACAAGGGAGGAGCACTCAAGTGCTTTGCTCGGTGATCACACTTTTTGGCATTTGCCCACAAGGTAGTGCAGTCCAGGTTGGCGTCATTTGGCAGAAGCACACCCTCCAAGGATTCGTCGAGATTGGTGGTAGCTTCCAGATCGTTAGCGTAGAAAAGGGCACTATTGTTAAGACTGAGACCATAAATAAGCGTCTCCAAGATCGGGCACAGTGGGTGACGTTTACTAGTGGTGACGAGAGGGCCATCCCCGCAGAGATCAGAGCCTACGACACCGGGCAACGCCCGATTGAACCCGCAGAGCAATTAGCCCAAAAGGCGATAGAAGACATTTCGAAAGGCCTAGCGACGAATTTAGCACAATTTTTTCGCTGATTCTGCTCGAAGACGGGGAAGCCACAGGGCCTTTCAAAAGGCTTCCCGTCAGGGATTCGTGAGCTATTACCGCGAAGGTTTTACCCGATATTTGCCTGATAACGGAGAGACGAGCCCCGGAGGATATTACAACCCATTCTAGCTAAGTCGGCCTTCTGATGATAAAGCCCAGATAATCGCGTCCGGGCTTAATCTTCAAAAATCTGGTTATTCATCCTCGTCGTGTGCACGCACACGTCCGGCGGCCACAGCTTCGTCGACCACCTTTTTCAAGAGGTTTCCGGGCAGCGGATCATAATGCGAGAACTGCATATGATACGAACCGCGGGCCTGGGTGACGCTGTTTAGTTTTGATTGGTAATCGAGCATCTCAGAGAGCGGCACTTTGGCTTTGATGACCTGTTGTTTGCCGCGCACTTCCATTCCGCCGACGCGGCCTCGTCTGGAATTGAGGTCGCCCATGATGTCGCCGGAGACTTCCTGCGGTGTGAAGACCTCGACGTCCATTATCGGTTCGAGCAAGGTCGGTTTTACCTTTTCCATGGCGGCACGGAACGCCTTGCGGCCGGCGGCGCGGAATGAGTGTTCGTCGCTGTCAACGGCGTGAAAGCTGCCGTCGATCAACGTCACCTTAAAATCTACGAGCGGATAGCCGGCGACCGCGCCGCTGGCTGCGGCCTCGATGATGCCTTTTTCTATCGCGGGGCGGAAGTTCTGCGGGACCGAGCCGCCGAAGATCTTGTCGACCCATTCAAAACCTGCTCCGCGTTCGAGAGGTTCGAAAATAACTTTACAATCGCCAAATTGCCCGCGGCCGCCTGATTGTTTCTTGTGGCGCCCTTGTACCTCGGCGGTTGCGGTGATCGTTTCCTTGTACGGAACCTTTGGCGGATGGAGCGTGACCTCGACGTGATAGCGTTGTTCGAGGCGTTTGACGACCGTTTCGATATGAAGCTGGCCGCTGCCTGAAAGAATGAATTCTTTTGTCTGTGCATCGCGGTCGAAATGTAGCGACGGATCTTCTTCTAATATTTTATGGAGCGCACCTGAAATTTTATCTTCGTCGGCACGCGATTTCGGTTCGATGGCGAAGGCGATCGCGGCCTCCGGGTATTCTACTTTTGGATAAACGATCGGTTTGGTCTTGTCGGAGAGAGTGTCACCGGTTTGGGTGTCTTTTAGTTTGACGACCGCGATGATATCGCCGGTGGCGGCCTCGTTCACTTTGTCGAGAGTCTTGCCTGAGATTACGTGGAGGGCTCCGAGCCGCTCGGGCGTGTCTCGCGAGGTGTTTTGCACCGTCGCATCGGACGCGACGCGACCGCTTACGACCTTCATCACGTTGATTCGGCCCGCAAATGGATCGGCTATCGTGCGAAAGACGTATGCCGAGAACGGTTCGTCGTTCGAATACTTCCGCATTATCCTGTCGCCGGACATTTCGTTGTCTGCGAAACCGAATTCCATCTCGTGCGTTGCCGGATTGGGGGCGAATTCGACGATGTGATCAAGCAGAATCGACAAACCAACCAAATTTGTGGCCGAAACGGCGTAAACCGGACAGAGTTTACTAGCGGCGATGGCCCGCGCAAGGTTTGGGATGATGTCTTCTTCTTCTAAAGTGCCGGCCTCGAAGTATTTCTCCATCAAGGCGTCGTCCGATTCGGCGACGATCTCGATAAGGCGTTCGCGGGTAGAATCAAGCAGCGCCTTTTCTTCGCTCGGTATGCCGATACTCTTTGCTTTTCCAGCGGCGTCAAATTCATACGCCTTTTGATGAACGACATCGATCACGCCGCGAAAGCTGCCTTCACGGCCGATCGGCAGCGTAAACGGCACGATCGACCTCGCGAACGACGAAGCGGCCGTTTCTAGTGCGTGGCCAAAGTCGGCGTGCTCTTTGTCGATCTTATTTATGACCATAAAGCGCGGCAGCATGAATTCGTTTGCGTATTGCCACGTCTTTTCGGTCTGCACCTCAATGCCGTGAACCGCATCCACGACGACAACCGCACAATCGGCGACGCGCAGGGCAGGCCGTGCGTGCGAGACAAACGCTGCATAGCCCGGCGTGTCTATTAAATTTACTTTTGTATCCTTATATTCGAGGTGGGCGAAATTGTTATTGAGCGAGACCTTTCGTTCTATCGCGTCTTCTTCGTAATCGGTCGTGGTCGTACCTTCGACGACTTTGCCCCAGCGTGTTTCTGTTCCGGCGACGTAGAGCAGGGAACTGACGAGCTGGGTTTTACCCGCGTCGCCGTGTCCAATGACAGCGAGGTTTCTGATATTCTCAGTTGCAAATGCTTTCATGAGCGGCAAATCTCCTTCTATTTTTTTGTAAATTTTAGTTTAGAGCGGAAATGGGAAAGTTTAAAGCGCAAAGTTAAAGGTTTGTCCCTGAAAGGGACTGATGTAATAGCGTCGGGTGAAACCCCATTCGCGCCAACTTAAGGGAAAAAGAATGGAAAAGAGATGACATAATGAAGGTGCAAAAAACAATCCTGTAAAGGAGTGAAAAACTTCAAAATGGCATCTCTATTAATAGGAAATAGCACTTTTTCGAGAGTTGT
>JANPDK010000007.1:0-36801 GCA_031431415.1 Acidobacteriota bacterium
GTAGTTAACGATCCTGCCTTTCAGACCCGTTTGGTCGTGTACTACGGATCGAGCTTCGGTGGGCCGCAGGACGCCGAAGGGATCGCGGATGCTATGCAGAAGCTCAAGGCCGAAGACACCGACAAATTTCGCACCGGCGGCATCAAGACATACCTGGACGGATCGATCCAGGGGTTGTCGGCATGTATTGGATGGCCCGGCTACTACAAGGCGAACGGTGCAGGGATATGGAATGAGGCCCCCGAAAAATTCGCGGCCAACCTGGCGGTATATCACCGCGCCGGCATCAACGTACATACTCACTGTAATGGAGACGAGGCTGTGCAGGTGTTTATTGAGAAGGTTGAGGAGGTCCTGCGCGACTGTGCCTGGCTCGATCATCGCCATACGGTGCAGCATTGCGCGCTGACCACCGCGGCGCAGTACCGGAAGATGGCCAGGCTCGGCATCTGCGCCAACGTCTTCATCAATCACGTGTGGTACTGGTCCGACCAGCACTACGAGACCACGGTCGGTCCCGAACGAGCGAACAGGATGAATAGCTGCGGCACCGCCGGGCGGGCGGGCGTGCCCTACTCCTTTCACACCGACGCGGCCATTACACCTCTCGGCCACTTGCATACGATGTGGTGCGCGGTCAACCGCGTGACGCCCAAAGGACGCATTGTCGGCGCGAATGAGAGAATCAGCGCGTATGAGGCTCTTTACGCAGCCACTGTCGGAGCCGCGTACCAGCTTCACATGGATCACGAGATCGGCACGATCGAATGTGGCAAATTTGCCGACTTTGCCGTGCTCGACGAATCTCCGCTCGACTGTGACCCGATGAAGATCAAGGATATCCCGGTCTGGGGAACGGTTGTCGGCGGCATCAAGTACGAGGCGGCTGGTGGCAATTAACAATTGATGGTGGAATCTTTGCGGGACGGTGTTTCTTAAACATCGTCCCAAGTTCTTGAGTTGGAAAATTGGTTGAACCTATGCCATCTCAACTATTAGTAGGTAGGAGGAAATTGATAATGAAAAACATTCGAATGATAATAGGCGTTTCCGCCGTCGCACTGACGGCACTTGTATTAGCTGTAGTTGGACAAACGCCGGACGCGACATCCGCGTCTCCTCAGACAGCTTTGTCGACAATGGCTCTCGGAAAAATGTTTACTTACTTTATCGTGATGCTTGGACCGATCAAAATAGTCGGCCCGTTTGTCAAGCTTACCCGTGGTATGGATGCACCGGCATCGCGGATTCTGGCTGTAAAAGGCTTTCTGATAGCGTGTGTTATCGGATTGGCCGCGGCTACGGTAGGTCAGAGCACCCTCGCGAATTGGGGAGTCTCGGTACCTGCTCTGCTCATAGCCGCCGGACTAGTTTTGTTTCTCGTCGCGTTGAAAGGGGTTCTTTCGTCATATGAACCAAAGCCTGCCGCCACAGCGGATGCACCCGAGGCACCGACAGCACCCTCTACGCTTCTCGCTCTTTCACCATTGGCATTTCCGAACATCATTACGCCGTATGGCGTTGCCGCATTGATCCTATTGCTAGCGTCTGCTGCACCGGGACAATCGTATGCCATTTTCGGCGTTTTTATCGCGGTAATGGTCATAAACCTCATCGTGATGTTCTTTGCCGGCCCAATTCTTAAATATGGCGGTGCCGTGCTCGCTATCTTGGGTAGCGTACTCGGCGTTCTTCAGGTAGCTTTGGCGATCCAGATGATCATGGTGGCACTTCGAATGCTGGGCGTCCTCGCACAGTCGGCAGGTTAACGCATTGTGGAAAATATCATGCCAGATCAAGTATTTACATTACCAATTTACTTCGACTACGGAGCGACGTTCCTGTGGGCGATCAGCGGCGCGTTGATCGGGGCCCGACGTGGTTATGATCGCTCGGGCGTCCTTGTGCTTGCTCTTGTGTCTTCCACAGGCGGCGGGTTGATACGTGATGGGTTTTTTCTCCAAAATGGCCCGCCCGCCCTTGTTCGAACCCCGATCTACCTAATATTGATCGCAGCAGCTACGACTCTTGTTTTTTTTGTCGGAGCGCGAATTCAAAAATTCCGACAGTTTTCGAGAATTGTCAGGATGGTTGATGCCCTCGGCCTCGGCGCCTATGCGGTAGTTGGCATGCAGCTCTCTATCGAGGCAGGCCTTAGCCTTCCGGCAATCGTTCTCGTTGGGTTAGTTAATGCGGTAGGCGGTGGCGTATTGCGTGATGTATTGATCCGAAAAGAACCTGACCTTTTCCTGCCCGGGACTTTTACCGCTCTGGCCGCTCTCGCCAGCTGCATTGTATTTCTCAGTTTAGAAAAAGGGTTTGGCATTGCTCCAAACATTGCTGCGTGGCCGACGATTGCCGTCGCGTTCACAATTTATGTAATTTCGGTTCGATATAATTTACAAACCCGTTCACTGCCAGGTTTCGAGGCTAGTGATTCGGAATAGGTTTTGCAGTTATCAAAATGATCCGCAGATCGCGAGTTATTTTTGCGTGTGGATTTTTTGAGTTCCTTTACCGCTATATAACATATTTTTCAAAGTGCAACCTAATGTTTATTTGGTGGGGGCTGGTCTAAAAATAGCGTAGTAAAATTGCCGTGAAATAGACCCTGCGAAAAATCTATATATCAAAAAGACACACTTATACTATTGAAGTTAGTGTGTCTGTGAGTAGCCACGGTGGCCGCTTGTAGATTTAAGCGGGTTGAATATCGAGGAGCGCTGGCAACTTGGCCGTTGCTTTGAACTGGGCTATCGGCTTCAGCTTCTTAAACGACTCGGTGAAGTTGTTTTCCAGCGACCACAGAGTAGATTCCCGCGTGGTACCGAACTCTTGCGATACTTCCCTGAAAAGAGAAATAGGAAGGTGCCGGTGAGCGAAGGCGTTGTAAATCAAAACCTTAGCGTCATCGGGGTCAATGTGGGTCGCCCGTTTGTAGTCAATCGCTTCCCGAAGCGGTTGCCATCCCCTTTGGATTCTGTCGATCCCGATTGAAACGGATTCGACTAGATCAAGGTTTTTGGTGTGTTTTGCTAGAAGCGGTTTGAAGTCACCTGAAAACGACATGTTGTCGCAAACGAAAACTCTATAACCAGCAACCATTCCGAGCCTCATCGACTTGTCGTTTGCATTTCGAAGTCCGATCGCGAAATTGACACCCTCGTAAACCTGGTTGACTTCCAATAGTCCAAACATTTTCATGCCGTCCTGGGAAACCGCGAACTCACTTCTCTCTATAGAAATGTGTCTAAAGGCCAGTGATTCCTCGACTGCGTTCACGAGAACACTATGAGAAATCGGTTGAAAGGTGTCTGTGGCCGGTGGGGTTTCGATTTGTTCTAGAAACTGCCGGTCAACTTTAACTGTGCCGCAATGGGCCATAAGTGTTGCGTTCATTCTCTACCTCCTATGTAATCCTGACGTAATGACAAAGTTGTTTACTGTGTAACGTGATGTTTGGTCAGCGGCGGATCGTACTCTTCGGCTATACCGCCAGGTGCGTCATTTTCGAGCATGTAGGTCCATACGATCCTACATAACCGTTCGAACCCGGCGTTCAAATCGTCGAACTCGGCCCGCGTGACCGCTCCCCTATTAGCCAACGGAGATTCAACCCCATTTCCGTTTACCTGCGCGTTTGGTTTTGGCTTTCTGTTTTCTTCCGCGACCGGCACCGAACCGTATGGCTGAATGCCATACGCATAAGCCAGAAGATGAGAAGCGTCTTTTGCCGACACCTCATTGAGCTTCGAAAAGAAATCGATAACTCCCCCGCCTTTCAAGTTACAACCCTTACCGAAACAATTGAACCGGTTCGTGTTGATGTTTACGGTAAAGCTCTTTTCCTTTTTACATTTAGGACATGTTCCCCGGCATTCGCCTTCGAATGTCGGCGACGACAGATACACTCCGGAATCCCTGGCGACGTTCGCCACGCTCAGACCTGTCCTTAATACAGCGAAATCCACTCTTTCCGGCCCGGCCAAACGTTCGATTCAAGGAAAATTTCTCAAAGCCCCACGCTTGGGATATGGGAAAGAGGTTCAGAAGAGTCCGAGACCTTGCCGGGATTAAGGACTTGAGGATTCACGATCTGAGACATTTCGCAACTACCATGCTTTTTATGGAAGGCGTAGCAGACGCGATCATCCGCAAGATGACCGGACATAGAAGCGAGGAACTTGAGAGGTATAAACACTTCTCACCAGAGTTCATGAAACAGACTACTGGACTGATTGCGGGGCGTTTAACAGAGGAACTAGAGGGTACGTTTTGGGGTACAGTGGACGAAAATGAAAAAAGCCACCTTGACGATGACTCTAAAACCCCCGGTTTTACTGATGATAATGGCGGAGCCGACGGGACTCGAACCCGCGACCTCCAACGTGACAGGCTGGCGTTCTAACCAACTGAACTACGACTCCGCAATGACAATTACGAATTACGAATTCAAAATTACGAATGAAGAATTATGAGCTCAGAAATTCGTAATTCTAAATTCGTAATTCGTAATTGAACTTGACTGGTGGGCACGAAGGGACTCGAACCCCTAACTTCCTCCTTGTAAGGGAGGCTGTCTACCAATTGACGTACGTGCCCGAATGTCTTTAACTAAATTTTTTTCGTGCTCGTGCCCCGATAAATTATCAAAAAAACGTCGCTCAATCGTGCGAGTGAGCGAACTGTAATGCTACGAAAGTAAGGTTAGCTCTGTCAAGTTACACATCACTCGTGGATTTCTGACTTGAAATCTCTCGGATTATTGCAGATACTCTTGTTCACAGCCCTTAACTAAAACTTAGTGCCAAGCCAAAAGATATTTTCCTATGTGTACTAACATATTGGATGTTCGCTCAAGGCGCATGCCGATGTTTGTTCGGCGGTTGCCCTTGTTTGCGTTTGCCTCTGCCTTTGTAATGCTTGCGGTCGGTCCGGTCGCCGGGCAGACCTTGATAAAGGTTTATCCGAATGACCTCAGAGTGAATATTGGTGAGACTGCCACCTTTACGGCATTGGCCTTCGATGGCAGTTCGTATCGGGCGAATGAGAGATTCTCTTTTGTAAGGGTCGCGGGTCCGAAGACAACTGCATCGGTAAGAAACAGTCCCGAGGGCAACACCGAGGGGCCAAACTCGTATTCTTCGCGTAATTTAGCTGAAGTCCACGGCATGTCGGCTGGCACGGTCACTTTCGTTGCGAAGCTGGGTAGTGTCGAGAGCCCGCCGGTCACGATAACCGTTGTCGATCCGTCGGAGACGCCGCGAGCAGTTATTCGTACTGGCAATGACGATGGCACCGTTAATACGATACTAGCCACAACAGGCGAGGCGATCGAAGTTGACGCTGAAAGCTCAAGCGGCGCCGACAAGATCGAGTGGTTTTGGGGCGATGGCGACCGCACCGCAGACCTGCTGTCCGCAACACACGCCTACCTCGTTGCCGGCACCTATCAGCTAACCCTAAAGATAACAAACCGCCGAGGAGCAATCGCCGAATCTGTCGTTACGGTTGTGATCACACCATTCCCAACACCCACCCGGACTTTTATTGTAAGCACCATACCACAACTGCTCGCTGCCTATTCTCAGTGTACCGGCGGTGAACATATCGTTATTCCGGCCGGGACAGTGCTGGCCGGCGGGGTCGAACTTCCCGCTCGTCACTTTAGCGATTTTGTAACGATTCGCTCAGGCGGCGAAATGCCTGAAATGGCTACACGCTCTCACCCGCAACAACAGAATTTTGCGATCTTGAAGGGCGGCTATCCCGGCGAGACACCGCTGATCATTAAAAATAGAGCCAGTAAGATACGCCTTTCAGGATTGAAGTTCGAACCTTTTTCTGAGACCGACGATACGATCAGAAACTACTACATGCTTCAGATCGGCGAGGCATTCGGCCAACGCAGCGGGGATGACAATCCGTCGCAGATAATTGTTGATCATTGTGTGATAAACCCGCCAGACAATATCCAGGTCGTTCATGGGATCTTAAATGACGGATACAAGGTAGCGATCGTTTCGTCGTGGCTCGGCAATATCAAGACCTACGGTGGCCAGGATAGTCAGGCGGTGTTCTCGGTCGACGGCCGCGGGGCACATGTTTACAACAACACGCTGTTTGAGGCGGCATCCGAGAGCGTAATGTATGGCGGGGCGGACAACCGCATCGAGGGCATGGTGCCGACAAATATAGAGTTTCGCCGATGCATATTCTCAAAACGCGTCGCATGGCGCACACTTCGGCCGAACAGCGTCGACGATACCATTAACATCAAGAATCTCTTCGAAACCAAAAATGCGCGGCGGATCTACGTCGAAGGATCATTGTTCTCAAACCATTGGGATGCCGGCCGCTCTCAATATTACGCATTGCTGATCAAGTCGACGGCTGACGTTCCCGGCGGCCAACAAGGCAGCCCTTGGGCGATCAGCGAAGATGTCATCTTTGAAAACAACCGTATCTCGCACGTCAATGGAGCGATGGCAGTGACGCGAGAGTTTAGCAGTCCCGGCATCAATTATGATCCGCTGAAACCGCGAAATATCAAGGTAATAAATTCTCTATTCGATGATCTGACATTTGGACGCTGGGGTACGTCCCGCGGCTGGTCATTTTACCTAGCCGGCGTTGACGGCCTTACACTGCGGCACATTTCCATCATAGATGCAATCGAGACACCGGACGAGCCATTCGAACTAATGCTCTCGCTCGGCTCGATCAATATATACCGTCCGGAGGTCATTGATTCGATACTTCCGCTTAACTTTTACGGGATCCGAAACAGCTGCGGCGAGGGTATAGCCGCCTTGAATGTTGCAACCTCAGGATGGTTCGACCCGGTGTCGGGAAGCAGTTGCGGGGCGGTTTTAAGCACCGGGAAATGGCGTATTGCCGGGAACGTGATACCAAGACTCAGAACGGCTCCGGTCGCTGAGAATTATCCGGCGTCAAACTATTACCCGGCAAACTATTCAGAGATCGGAATGAAGGGTTATCGCAATTGCGGCGTGTCATTCCTTGCCGATCCGTGCGAAGGAGCAGTCGACGACTTTGGATTAAAAGATGATACTCCGTTTAAGGGAACGGCGACAGATAAGAGTGATCCGGGCATCAATGTGGACGTGCTGAACGCGAGAATTCGCTGTACGCAATCGGGCAACACAAGGCCATGCCTCACGTCGCCCAATCAAGACCGGCGGTCGCGACCGCCGTTGAACTAGCCGCGTTTCATCAGCATCGGTTTCGCTCCCGGATCGCCGGCCGCATCGGTGTATGTGAGTACCGTTCCGCCGAAGCCGATCGCCCAGCCGCGTGTTCCGACGAAAGTTACCTTTTCCAGTTTATGTCCGACCTTTGACGGGACATCGTCCCAGTTCTTGCCGCCGTCGCGTGTGCGAACAATGATGCCGTTATCGCCGACAGCCCAGCCGTTGGTAACGCTGGTGAAATAGACGTCGTTCAGGTTCGCCGTCACGGTCGAATCCTGCTGACGCCAGAGACGGCCGCCGCCGTTCGAATAGAATATGCGGCCACGCGTTCCGACAGCCCAAGCTCCTTTTGTGCCGGCAAAGAACACCGCGTTAAATCGCGTGTCCGTATCGCCCAGCAACGAAGCCTTTTCCCAAGTGTATCCGGCATCTTCTGTGAATAAGATAGTACCGCCGGTACCAACGATCGCTCCAACCTTCTCGTCAGCATACGCAGCATCGAGCAATAGATAGTGAATCGCGGTCTTGCTTCGTTTCCACGTCTTGCCGTCGTCCTGTAATTTGTAGAAAACGCCGCCCTCGCCAAAGGCAGTTCCGAGGCCGTCCATGTTGAAGAAAAGCTTCACCACGCGTTCGCGGCCGCCGTCTTCGAACTCGATCTTTTCCCAAGTCAGTCCGCCGTCGGTCGTGCGTCTTAGATATGATGTCGCGTTGTTGCCTCGCGAGTACATGTTCCGCTCGCAGAGTAGCCAGCCGTTAAGTTCGTCACTAAAATACACCTGGAGTATCGAATCCGTCGTGAATTTCTTCGTCTGCATCCAAGTCGTGCCGCCATCGGCAGTCGAATTGATAATGCCGTCCGTGCCTACCAGCCAGCCTTTGTTCTGGTCAAGGAAAAAGATGTCCTTGTACCACGCAAAGCTGTTGGTATTCTGCTTAGTCCACTCGGCTTTTGAGACCTGAGCCGCCAAACACAATACAAAAATTGTTAAAACGATCTTAATCCCTTTCATAACTGACCACCGACAACTGACTACTAATTTAGAATGGGCTGCCGAATAATGTACGAGCCGCACTTGCCTGCCCTAAAGCCGCAAGAAACTTGCCGATCGTAAACCCTTTGCCCTCGACGAAAACCTGATCGCCCGGGCTGAGGAAGACCATCTCGGCCTTACCGGCTTCCATCTGTTTGAGGCTGACCTGTTTGCGTGAAAGCTTGCCGTCCTTGGCGTAGCTAACGATAAAGACCTTGTCCTTATTGGCGTTTCTGGTTACGCCGCCAGATTCGAGGATAGCTTCGTAGACGCTGACCTTACGGTCCATCACACGAACGCCTGGAGCCGCGACATCGCCCATCACAGCGTAGCGTGTGGACATCGCCTTTTCGAGCGTAACGTTTACTTTCGGGTCGATGATGAATTCATCGAGCTTGGCCGTGATCTCAGCGGCAACCTGTTCGACAGTCTTGCCAGCAACGAGAATTCCCTCTCGGATCAGCGGATATGATATGCGGGCATTCGGCGGCACTGGTTTGCTCAATATGCAATAGTCAGGGCACTGGCCAAAAACCTCGACGGAAATTATGTCGCTCGGGCCGAGGCGGTACTCCTTCAGATAATTCTCGTAATACGGTACGACATCGCCGCCCGGCGTCGGCGTCTCGGACGGAGTCTCGTCAGCTTTATCTGACGAAGGGGCCGGCGTCGGCACCTTCGGTGTTTCCTTCGCCGCCGAGCCCTTCTTGCCCTCTTTTGTCTTGGCGGTAGTCGTCTGACTGATCGAGACGGTTGCCGTCAAGGTGAATGCTACGGCGATGAATAATGTTGTTCTAAGAAATACTGATAATTTCATTGCGATGTCCTCGTGCGTAAATAAACTCTTATTGTTCGGGCGAATCCAGATTTACTTTTCTCTATCGTCCTTTTCCAAACAGAACTGTCTTGATCGTTTCGAACACGATCACCAGATCGAGCGTCAGGCTTTGATTTTTGATGTAATACAGGTCGTACTGCAATTTCTGTATCGCGTCGGCGACCGATGCTCCGTACGGATACTTGATCTGTGCCCAACCTGTCAGGCCCGGTGCGACCAAGTGGCGATGGTCATAATACGGGATCTCGGTCGCGAGCTGTTTCACAAAGTGCGGTCGCTCGGGGCGCGGGCCGACGAAGTTCATCTCGCCCTTCAGGATGTTCCAAAACTGAGGTATCTCGTCGATACGCATCATACGAATGACCTTGCCGACGCGAGTGGTGCGTTCGTCATTAGTCACGGCCCAGATCGGCTTGCCGTCTTTCTCAGCGTCGGTTCGCATTGAGCGGAACTTGATGACGTTAAACGTCTTGCCGCTCTTGCCGACACGTTCCTGCCTGTAAAAGATCGGCCCGCGAGACTCGAGTTTGATCAATATCGCCGCAAGAATGGCAAACGGCAGCGATACCACAAGCCCGGTTAGCGCGAGTAGACGATGCA
The DNA here is from genome assembly GCA_031431415.1 of Acidobacteriota bacterium. Lineage (GTDB taxonomy): Bacteria > Acidobacteriota > Blastocatellia > Pyrinomonadales > Pyrinomonadaceae > OLB17. The sequence continues at coordinate 9,687 of JANPDK010000007.1, forward strand.
TCATCTCGCGAAACACTGTTTTCACCGGCGAATCCCTACGCCGTCCTGCGAATATCAGCCACGAAGGCCGTAGCATATCGACGTGGACCTTCCCCGTTATCCGCTCGAAGAAAGATGTACATTCCTCAATCGAAACATCGCCTGCGAGGCTCATCTTAAGCAAAGCCTCAGTCGGAAATGCACCGCGGCGTTCGCGAACAGCGATGACGACGCGGTCGATCTTTTCGTTGATGATGACGGATTCGAGATCGGGGCCTTTACCGAGGATGATCGATCTGCCGAGCTTGTCCATCGGTTTTGCACCGTTCTCGGAGATGAACCCTGCGATCCGATAGCCTGCATCTCGTCGCTCCCACACCGCCTCAGCAGTATCGAGAGCGGTCTTTCCGGTGCCGACGACAAGTATCTTTTCGCCGATATCGGGATGGCCCGTGAGTGAATGAATGAACATTCGCCACGTCAGCAGCAGTCCCAGAACAAGCGGCACCGATATTACCGAAACCCCACGACCGATAAGAAGCGGCGGAATAATGTAGAACAGCAACGCAAGCAACGCCCACGCGATGCCGAGCGCCTGTACGAGCCGCAGCATTAGCTCACGACGGTTCGTCATCACGATGTAATCGTACAGGTCGTAGAAATACATGATCAGCAGGCATACTGACGATGCGAGCAAGATCTTGACCCAGCCATTCTTTGTGTCTAATTCGTTTTCCGTTCCGGCAAAGCCCAAACGCAGGTACATTGCCAGAATAATGCCGCCATACAAGATGGCGGCATCAGCGAGCAATAACCAGAGTATTCTTGGGCTAAACCTTGATGCCATTGCGGTGTAAAGGGCCTACGGTGCGAGCGTTTCGTTCAGACGCTTGTAGTTGTAGTACCCGTAGTTGTAGTGCGACTCTTCGAGTACGTCTTCGCTCTGATTGAGCACGACGCCGAGCATGCGATCCTTCGGCAGCGGTTCGAGTAGGCGGTCGATCGCACTGTAACTTGTGCGATTGGCCCGAACGACAAGCATCGCCCCGTCGGCGTGATTAATAAGCACCGTCGCGTCGGTAAAGATACCGAGCGGCGGGGCATCGATGATTACGTAATCGAACATCTCGCGTGCCTCACGCAATATCTCTTTGAACTTCGGTCCGGAGATCAGTTCGGCAACATCGTTTCTCGCATCGCCACCGGTCAGGATGTGCAGGCCTGCAGGTTCGAGGCGGACGATCGATTCGGCTAGTGTCGCGTCTCCGGCCAACACATGCGACAGACCTTTATCCGTCTCGATACCGAGATAATCACCGAGCGACGGCATACGCAGATCGCTGTCGATGATGAGGCACTTGACGCCGTCGGTTTGAGCGAGCAGCCATGAAAGGTTAAGGGCGGTTACGGATTTGCCTTCGCTCGGATTGACACTCGCGACTACGATCGCCTGGAGCTTTTGCCGCTGGCTTTTATGTAGAACGTGTGTACGAAGGCTGCGGTATTCTTCGCAGTAATTCGAAGTCGGTTGCGTGATCGCGACGAGGCGTGGCTCAACACGCCCGGCGTCGACGGACCAACTGACAAAGTCAGGCAGCCGTCGATCGCCGGTGCGTGTTAAGGTTTCGGCGTTCAATTTTGCCCCGGCAGTTTTATCCGATCCTAACTCAGGGAGTGCCGTCCCGACGTAAGAATCTGGCTGCCCCATGAACGCCGAACCTGTGTTACCGATGACAAAATCCGGGGCTGCGAGCAGATCGGGCAGCTCAATTTGCTGCCGTTCGTTTCGCTCGAACGGGATGATTATGTCGGCTGATGGCGTCGTTCTTGGGGTGACGCCATTCAGTTCCTCGGTACGCTTCTTTTGTAGTGCTTTCAAGATGCTCATCTTTGATCGCTCCGTCTGAAAAATCTCTTAAACTCAGTGGTTTTAGTTTCTAAACTTGTGATACGAGCTGACCAGTTCGTCCAACTCAAGGCTTACCTCGTCTTCCATTTCCTCGAAGACAAGGCCGTTTGTGTAACCGTTTGAATGGCCGTTGCCATTGCCGTTTGCGTGGCCGTTCTCGATCGGTGGTTCTGCGTCGAAGACACGCGGCTTGACCGCTTCGGTCCTCGCCTGGCCGTTCCACAGATCGTCGCGTGTCTCCGGCCGCATCACGCGGCTGCCCGGCGTGTCGTGAACACTTTCAGAGGCATGGATCGACTCATTTCGCGGTAACATGTCGAGATTCTCAGCGACCGACTCGATGATCTGTCGTCCGATGACCTGTTCGCCGGCAGAGTATGCGGCGAGCATTGCGTTGTCGCAGATATTATTGATCTGACGCGGAATTCCCTCGCTGCACTGGAAGATAAAATCGACCGCACCCGGCGTGAATACATTTGGCTGAGCCGAACCGGCGATCAACAAACGCTCGCTGATATAACGATCGACTTCCTCGACCGTCGGGAAAGCGTGCATGTTGCACCGCAGAGCGACACGCTGCTTGAGCTGCCGAAGGTTGGGTTGATTAAGCTTGTCGCGAAGCTCCGGCTGGCCGGTCAGCACGATCTGTAGGTGCTTGGCGTTGTCGGACTCGAAATTCATCAACAGGCGTATTTCTTCGAGCACGTAATCGCTCAGCTCGTGAGCTTCGTCGATGATAATCACGGTGCGAAGGCCGCGGCGATGGCGTTCTTCGAGGACCTTGCCCATCGTGTTGAGCAGTTCGGATTTGTTCGCCCAATCCTTAATGCCGAGCATCTGCGTGACGTGCTGATAGAATTCGTCGATCGACAAACGCGGATTAAAGACATACGCTGCCAGCACGCTGGAATCTAGCCGCCGCAATATCCAGCGAAGCGCCGTCGTCTTACCCGTACCGACCTCACCGGTCAGCACGATCAACCCTTTCGCGTTCTCGAGGCCATAGTAAAGGCTCGCGAGAACCTCGTTATAGCTCGGCGTGAACACGATAAAACGCGGGTCCGGCGTCAATGTAAATGGCGTATCGTCTAGTCCGAAAAATTCTTTGTACATAATCACCTCTGTCTTCACGCCTAAAGGCGTAACTCTTACGAAACCAACCTGTCAAAAACTCTCGTCGCTTGCAAAATGATCACGATCAGCGGTATGACCCCGATCGCGGCCGCAAATCCAGCGGCTAATTTCAACCAATGCGAACGACGGATCCAATCTTTTTCACCCGCCGAAAGCAGCGGCGGAACCGATGCCAGGACCGGCAGGCCCGTATAGTGCTTAGCGTCCTCGATATTCTGTATCTTGAACAGTTTCGGGATCTCGAAGAATGCTGCAACAAGCAATCCGAGCAGCAGGCCAATACCGGCTCCGAGAAGCGTCAGCAGAAAGCGTTTTGGGGCCACCGGCTCTTGTGGGACGTTTGCGGGATCCTGAACGCGGATCGTCTCACCCTGTGAATTTGTCTCGACACCAACGACGGTCTCGGCTTCGTTCTTTTTCTTTAGCGTCTCGTTGTACGTCGTCTTTGCAGATTCCATTCTGGCTGTCACGCCTTCCAGGGCGACCTTGACGTTCGGGATAGAATTGATGCGTGCCTCGATCGAGGCGACCTGTGCGGCATTCTGTTGCCGTTCAATATCTTTTTGTCCGATTTGTGATTCGATCTGGCCGATCTGCGATTGAAGCCGTTCGTTCTCCGACTCAAGCTGTTTCCGCTGCATCTGAACCTTAATACCGCTGCCCTCTGTCGCAACTTTAATGCGCTTGTCAGCGCTCTTTCTTAGATTTTCAAACTCTTCATTGACGCGGGCGATCTCATCTTTCGTCGCCGTTACTAACGGATGCTTATCGCGATATACCTTAATATAGTTGTCGAGCTTTGCGTTGAGGTCGGCCCGACGCTTCATCAGTTCTCCGTATGCCGGCGTGTCCTCGATCTGCGACGCCTGACGGGCTGAGGTCTGAGTTTCTCTTTCACCAAAATCCTCGAGCGTACGCATCTGACGATTGTTATACGCGATACCGTCGCTAAGGCGGCCTTTTTCAGCAAAGAGTGTTTGTTTCTCCTTCGTGAGAGTATCGTCACGTTGTCTGAGGCCTGTTAGCTGGCCAACTAGTGCTTGCTCCGATTCGGGCAGAGTCGTGACATTCTGCATCATAATGTCGAGACGCTGTTTTTCGAGGTCATCGAGAGCAGTTTTCTTTTCTGTTAGCTGACGGTCAAAAAGATCTTTTGTCGATTCGGCGATCTCTGTTTGGGCCAGCACCTGAGCATTGACATATTTGCTGGCAAGTTCGGCCGTTACGTTACGAGCTGCGATCGGATCGCGGTCGCGATAGCTTACGCGAAAAGCAGCAACTTTTTCGTTGCCGGTCTCATCGAGCTTGACGATGATGCTTTTGTACATCTTCTCGATGATGAGCTCGGTCGGTACGCCGGACGAACGCTCGACCTTATAGAGGTCGTATTTCTGGATCATCGGTTCGAGCGACGATCGGCTCAGGACTTCCTGATTGATCGTCTGAAGACGCTGGGAAAGGTCCTCGTTGGTCAACGCCTGGACAAGATTTGACGAGATGGTCGGCGGCTTGACGGTCAATAGCGATCTCGACTCGTAGATGCTCGGCAGTTTATATACGACATAGCCGATCGCGACAGTCATCGTGATCATCGGCAAAAGGATCAGCCACTTCTGACGCTTGACCATCGCGACGATCTCGCCCGGTTTTCTTTGTCTAAATTCAACGCTCATCGTTCTTTACCTCTAACAAAATGCTTACTTTGCGATCTTTCCGTCCGTCTTTTCAGTCCGGCCTAAAACTTTCCGAACCAGTAGTGCGGTCAAAACCAGCACGACCCCGAATATCAACACACCGACAGACTCAGGGATCGATACCATCAAGGTTTTAATCGTCGCAAAGTCAGCAATTTCATGTAACACAACCACTGGTCAACCTCTTACAAATCGGTGCCCTACAGGCTCGCCAATACTGTTTTCGCATCGGTCACTTCGCGCTGGCTCAGAAAGTTGGCTTTCTGAAGCGAAGTCTCGACCTCGCGTCGTGCCGAAGCCTTATCACCGGCCTTAGCCAGTGCCATTCCCAGCCGGACGCGATAGCCCGGATTAGGCTCAGCACCCGTTCGTTTGGCCGATGCCTCTTCGAGGGCGACCGCTTTTTTTAATTGCTCGACCGCCGGCGAGGTCAACCCCTTCTTCAGATAGACCCAACCGAGCGTGTCATAAAATCCGGCGACCGACTGATTCTTGGCGACAGCCGAATTCGCAAGCCTTAGAGCTTCGTCGAGATTGCCGTCGTTCTCAGCGAGCAGCCACGCGAGATTGTTCGCGGCGATCGGCGTGTCGGCAGCGATCTCGAGGGCCGATCTATATGCGGCTTCGGCCTCGGTGCGATTACCGCGAGTTTCTTCCAGAATCCCAAGCATCGTGAAAGCCTGTGCTCCCGGCCGCTTTTCGAGAATTTTCTTATACTGTGCGACCGCCTCGTCCGCACGATTCTGTTCAGCGAGCAACCCGGCGTAGGCCGAATACGCAGGCAGATAATCGGCATCGAGATCGATAGCTGAGAGCAATTCCTTTTCGGCAGCGGCGGTGTTCTTTTCAGCCGTAAATACGGTCGAATTCAGATAACGCAGTGCCGCCATTACGTCGCCGCGTCCTGCATTGACGCCCATCATCTCATCGATCTTGGCATGTGCTTTGGCGGAGTCGCCGAGTTTGATCGATGTGCTCACGATGCCCGTGACCGCGTCAAAATTCTGCGGGTCGAGGGCGAGAGCTTTTTCGTAGATCGCTAGTGCCGTCGGGAAATTCCGCTCAGCCAACGAGACCTTGGCTAGATTGATCTGGGCCGATGACGAGCGAGGGCTTAGGCGAGCGACCTCTTCAAGATCCCATTTTGCCGCAGGTAGCTTTCCTAGTTCGAGATACGCGAGGCCGCGAGCCGAGGCTCCGCGAACACGCAGGTCAGCGATCGCCTGCGGATCGTTCTCAGCATTCGGCGTGGCGGAATTCGCCTTGGCGATCAGCTCATTCGAGAATTTCAGAGCATTCTCTGTGTCGCCGGATGTGACAGCCGCTTGGATCTTCAGCAACCCTGTCTTCAAATAATTCGGATGATATCTGGTCAGGTCGGTGATCGAGGTGTTCGCCATTTCCACCTGGCCGAGAGCGAGACGAGCCTGTGCGTTTAGGAAAAGCGGATCGCGACCGCTCGGATGCTTTTTGAGAACTTGTTCAATATCCTTGACCGCATCCTCAGCTTTGCCTTCCTGCAACCTCAGTTTGGCACGCAGCAATAAGGCCTCGACATCGTTGTCGTTTATCGCAAAAAGAGCCTCAAGCTGTTCGTTGACCTTCGCTGTGTCCTTACGATCGAGATACATCTGACCTAGCTCGTACCGGGCGAGAACATACTCAGGGGAATCGGCGAGGATCCTATTTAGCGTATCGACCGCATCATCATTCCGATTTACATTGGCATAAAACTCAGCCAAAACAAGACGGCTCTCGGGGCTATTCTCCTGGATCTTTACGAGTTCGAGATTAGCCTGCTCAGCCTTTTGCGTCTGGCGGCTCGTGACGTAAAACTCTGCGATCGCTTCGTAGGCCTCGATATTCGAGGTACCGAGCGAGATCGCTTTCTGAAATTGTGTCTCAGCCTCGTTATCACGGCTCGAGTACATCAGGAAACGGCCGTACTCGGTATAACCTCCGACCGCGTTAGGTGCGGCGGCGATGCCGCGTTTGATCGCTTCCTCGGCATCATCGACCTTTTCGCGGGTCATATATAGGCGCTCGAGGCTGATGTATGATTCGATCCGCTGCGGATTTAGGGCGATGGCTTTGTTGACCTGGCTTACGACCTCAGTGTCGGGGCGGCCCTGAGCAGCCATGATCGATGCCGTCAATATGTGGCCTTCGATAAAGTTGGCATCGGCCTCAAGGATCTCGTCGCGGAGCTTTTCAGTCTCAGGGATGAGCGGCGGCTGGACAAGGAGAAAATAGTTGCCGAGCTTTGCCTTGGCCTCAAGATTTGAACCGTCGACTTCGACTGTCTTGCGGAGATCTTCGAGCGTATCATTGAACTGCCCGAGATTCTCATGCGCGCGAGCGAGTCCCCAATGTGCAGCCGCTGAGCCCGGATCGGATTCAGCCGCCGAGCGGAACTGCATCAGTGCATCATGGAATTTGCGTTTCTGGAGATAGTCTTCGCCTTTTGTTAAAAAAGACGCTGTCGAGCCGCATCCCTGAAGGAATAGCCCCAGACAAACGAATATCGTTAGATGGAAATAGGGTAGGACACGAAACTGGCACTCTCGATTAAGCATAGCTAAATTGTGTTCTACGCCTCGCTGGCATTTCTCTCTTCGGTCGGGGCAATGACCTTCGGTGAGCTACCGGTTCGGCGGTTGATCAGCCCGCATACCAACTGGGCGATCCATAGGTTAAATAACTTTCAACGTGGAAAACCTAAGTTTTCCTGGCATTTGAGAAATACATTCAATCGACAGGCGATTTCAGAAAAATTGCGGTAAATATTGCTGGCGGTGTGGTCACGGAACCTTCAAAAATTCTTGACTTCGACCAACAATAAGAGTATGTACGTAGGGTGTCTCCTAACATTTGTGATTTGGCCGCGTTCTAGGTTTGACTTAGGAGGCGTCATTTTGTCGTTTTCACGCGGAGGGAAATATGATCGTCTCACAAAAAAGAGTGTTACAGATACTCGTCCTATGCACGTTTGTCGTTGGCTTATTCGTATCTACGCAATCGGTAAATGCTCAATCGGCGGATGAGTGGAGGAGGACGAAACTACGCTGCGGCCTTCCTGAGTCGCTTGTTTATAATAATTGGGATGGCAGATGCCCGGCCCAGGAAACCCGTAGCAACACGGGCAATAATACCGACAACGGCGAAGCGGCCCGTCTCGCACGGGAAAAGGCAGAACGCGACAAAGCAGCTCGCGAAGCGGAAGAAACACGCCTCGCCGAACAGAAACGCGTCGCCGACGAAGCAAAAGCCAAAAAAGAAGCTGCCGACCGGCAAAAGGCTTTTGAAAAAGACCGTGATGAGACACTTCAGATCCTTAGAGGCAGCGGCAACAATAGCACCGAGCTTCGCGGCGTCGATGCAAATGGCACCGAACTTCGCGGCAGCGGTAATCAAGACACAGGCTTGCGTGGTTCGTCACCCTCAGGCGATTCGATGGTGGTTGATGCTCAGAATGTATCGTCGGGCATGTCAAAAGACATAGATGATGCAATTACCGGTGCATACAAAGATGCTCCGCCCGGCGTCGCCGGCCGCGTCAGCAAAGCGTTCCAGTCCGTAATGAAACGTGATTGGAAGCTCGCAAAAGCATGGTTTGAGGACGCCCTTAATCACGATCCGACAAATATCGGCTTACAACGCTTTGTGGCACTGTGTGATTACACCTATACACGTCCGATACCGGCAAAGCCTGTCCAAAGCGCACCAAAGCCTGCAATGAGCCAGACCGAACGCGAAGCATATTTAAAAATGCTGGCGGGCGATCAGGATCGTGTCTTCGCCGAGGATTTCGACCGGCAGGTAAACAGTTTTTATCGAAATTACGCCCTGAAACACCCTGAATTGAAATTTCGGGTCATCCTTCGACGGGCCCCGACCGCAGCGGCCAAAAAAGCACAGGTTCCGTTGATCGTTTTCCTCAGACGATTTAAGGAAATGATCCTGGAGCCTGATAAAAAGGGACTAACGCCGGTCGCCTCGGTTCGCGGGTGACGCATGTTGATATCTGATTTGAGCCTCGTTCACGACGCTTACCCCGAAGGGCACATGAGCAAGGAAAATATTATGAAAAATCTTCTAACCATCGTTTTCTCGGTTGCGATGCTCACCGGGCTGGCTTTTGCACAGACTCCGCAGGACGAACTTTCTCAAGCGGTCGCGGAATGGGCGTCTGTTAAGGTCGGGAGCAAAGACAGCGACGCCGAAACGCTGGCGGCGAGAGAGCGTTTGGCGTCGAAGATGGCCGCTGTGGTTGCGAGGATGGCCAAACCGCCCGCGATCCCCGAGGAAGCCGAGTTTCACGCCACAAAAGGTGCCGCGTTCTTTAAGCTTGCCAAGACCCCGGCCGATGCCGCAAATTTTCCAAAGGCCGTCAAGGAATATCAAGACGCGGTAAACCTGGCTCCGTGGATCTTTAATTACCAATTCAATCTTGCCGTCGCCTACACAAAAGCCGGGCAATTCAATATTGCGTCCAGTTCGCTCAAGCTCGCAAAAGCCCTCGCCGCAACCGATGACGAACGCCGCGCAACTCTGAATCAAAGAGCCGAGATCGAAGCCGCTCAGGAAATGGCCGCGACGGCAACCGCCGAAGCTGAAAAAGCCGCTCAGGCGGCAAAAGCGAAGGCCGACGCCGATGCCGCGGCGGAAAGGGAGCGATTGCGCCCAACTATGGAAGGATCTTGGGGAGATCAGGCACTTGAGTTTCAAGTATTACGCGCTGGCGAAAGGTTCACTCTCATCCCTGGAAGATATCTGCCAACTCGTTTGAGGTGGCGAGCTACTGATGTCGTGATTGACAAGCAGGGTATTCGATTTACGTTTGACCAACCGAACTGTCCACAATGCGGGAGCTCTAAGTACGATCTATCCCTTTCCCCAAGCGGCAACGAACTAACAGGCACGTTGTGGTTGTCCTACAATGGTAAAACCGTAAATACAAATTTCCACAGAAATCCGGAATCATTAAGCGTTCCGTAACCTGTATTGTCGTTGGTGCGGTCGCTAACCTTTAACTGGTAATCTTGAATATGAAGAAATTGTCCATTTTGTTGTTTATCGTAGTTGTGTTTGGGGTCTTTGCCGCGAACTCCAATGCTCAAACGCAGGCCGAGCAGCTTAAGCAAATGACTGCGCAGTTGCAAGCGTCGCCGAACGACAATGCTCTGCGTGAACGGATAATCAAGTTCGCTCCGACTATGAAACCAGCGCCGGCGATATCGGAGGAAGCGAACAAGGCCTATGTAAAAGGCGGTGTGTTTAAGGAAAACGCAAAGGATGCCTCGGATTACGATCTTGCCGTTGCCGCCTTTCGCGAAGCCGTGCGGATCGCTCCATGGTGGGGTGACGCCTATTTCAATCTGGGCGTGACGCTGGGGCTGGCAGGAAAGTTTGACGAAGCGATCGCCTCGCTCAAGCTGTCCATGTCCTCGGTTCCCGCCGACAGCAAAGAAGCCCGCGACGCCCAAAACCGCATCTACGCCCTCGAAGCAAAAGCTGAACTGGCGTCAAAACAGGCCGCAACTGCAAACGCCGAGACTGAGAGGGCCGCTCGGGCCGCGACAGCTAAGGCTAAGACGCTTATCGTCCCCGGAGTTGGGGTCGGCGAGGTCAAATTGGGCATGTCGGAGTCGCAGGTCATAGCGCTGTGGGGTACTCCCTCAAGTCGAGACGAATTTGGTCGTGGAGCACCCTACTCTGGTGTAAATCTGCTATGGAAAGAGGAACCTGAAGGCAATCTTTTTATAGAGTTTGTGGTTTCTGAAGGATTGCGATGGGTCAACGTCCATAGTCGCGGGTATGCCACAGTGAATGGATTGTCGATTGGTTCCTCAAAGTCGGATGTTATTGCCGCAATGGGAAATCCAGGGCGAACAAAGGATCAAGGAATTGCGATTCAAAATGCGTTTCTTATGTGCTATGAGCAGGGCATCGTTTTCGCTATCAAGCCACCCTCAACAACAGTGACCCACATAATAGTGGTTAATTCTAATAGAGCCTTTTATGATTGCGGCGGCCGATAAACCCAGTCGCTGCTTTTCATAATGGTGTTTGGAGCCTTTCCCGCTGTTGACTTCGAATAGACTGGTCTATTATACTGGTCTATAGCGGATTCGCATCGCAGGAGAAGATCATGAAGACGGAAATTGGTTCGTACGAAGCAAAAACAAAGCTCCCTGAATTGCTGCGGCAGGTAGGAAAGGGCAAAAGCTTTACCATCACCAGACGCGGCAAGGCCGTTGCAGATCTGGTGCCGAGCGAGAGTGCGAGCTCGAAAAACAGGGCTGAGGCGGTCGAGCGCATGAGAGAATTCATACGAACAAGCCGCGTCAAGATCAAAGGCATTGATATTAAAGCCCTCATCGAAGAGGGCCGCGCATGACCGTGGTACTCGATGCATCCGTGACCATACGATGGTTGCTGTCTGATGGCAGCTCTCAAGATCTGGCATACGCCGACGCTGTCCTGGGGGCGGTCATTGAGCGGGGGTCTGTGGTCCCTGTCATCTGGGCGCTCGAGGTAGCGAATGTTGCTGCGCGTGCGGAAGCCAATTCACTGATCAGACCGGAGCTGACTACGCGATTCCTCGAAAGGCTTGAGGCTATGCCGATAAAGGTCGACGAGGAAATGTATGAGCGTGCCTTCACGGACACGTTGGCATTGGCCCGGTCGCACAAGCTGACCGCTTACGACGCCTCTTATCTGGAACTTGCCCGCAGATTGGACATTCCGTTGGCAACGCTCGATGAAGATCTGCAAAAGGCTGCAAAAAAAGCCGGCGTCAAAAAGTTTTCATAAGAATCGCGGCAGCTAACTACTCGGGCACGAATGGCGTGAGATTCTCGGCGAGACGGGCAGAAAGATCGGTTGCGGCCTTGATCGCAGCAGCCTCGTCTGTGCCAACACTTGTCATTACACGGATCATTGCTCCATCGCTGCGGCGGCGTGAAACGCTGTCGAGAACGGTGTTGACCTTGTCGCGATATTCACTTGCCTCGGTGCGGCCGCGGCCCTGATACCAATAGATCATGACCTCGTTGTATATGCCGTTCTCGATGACGTAGCGGTTCGCTGTAAACGTCGTGCCGTCACCTCGCGGTATCTCAACAAACTGCGGATCTTTCATCACCCAACCCGCACCGGGCAGGCAATTCTGCGGGCTATGATACGTCGCTCCGCCACGCTGCGACTCATAATAGCCAACGTAAATATTGCCTATACGTCCGTCCGCGAGCGAGTATTCACGCATCGTGTAATCGCTCACCTTAAGAACGCTCTCGGTCTGGACATCGAATTTGAATTCGCTGCCACGCTGGCGCCAGTCGCCAAGTTTGTTCGGCAGTTCGGTTAACACTTGCCGTTCGATCGACGCCTCGGCACGATTCGCGAACCAATTTACCGCAACGCCGCCAACAATAAGGACCGCAATGAGCGGAAAGGCAGAAGCTGTTCGTAGTGAAGTCAACGGCGGATCAAAGCTCACCGGTGCCGACGACGTTCCGTTTAGAAATCGTTTCAGCAAAGCATTTAGCCCGATCAGCATCGCCAGAGCCACGACATACACGACCCAACCCGACGCGTCATGCCACGCCCCGTCGGTCGCCTGTTTGCCGTAGTAATAGGTCATGACCCCGGTTCCTGTTACGCGTGCGGCGTTTGTCAGAACAGCGATCGGAATGGCGGCGATCATCAATATCACGGCTCGTGAAAAGTCGCTCTTTGAAAGATTCGCAAAACCACCGCCGTCATCTCGTCGTGTAAAATACGCGAGGATCAGCGAAAGCGTGACCAGTGTCATTAGCGAACGTATGCCGCTACACGCCTCGACCACTTCGAGCGATATCGTCTGTGTCGAGCCTTTTGGTAGGATGTCGATGACATTTCCTTTTCGTAGCGTAGGTACTTCGAAAAGGCGAATTCCCCACACCGCCATCTGCGACGCCCAAATTTGGAGCGGGAACGCGATGCGGTTAAAGACTATCTGCGGGATCGGGATAGCGAGAAGAAGCAGCGCAAACGGCACCGCAATCAGCATTACTACTTTTCGTCCGAGAAAATAGACGACAACTCCCGCGAGCATAACGACCAGCGAAATTCGCTGCATGAAAAGCTCCGCGCCGAGCGTACCTGCGATCAGCATTAGCAATGCCGCGATCACAGTCGCTCCGCCGAGCCATTTCGCCGGATCCACGCGCGAAAGGATCGCGTCCTTCATCTGCCAGATCACAAAGCCGATGACGAAAGGGACAAGCAGCCCGTGTGAATAATTCTCATCCGTCCACCAATCGCGGCCGAGCTTTGCAAGAACCGTCGCGTACAGAAACGCAACCGATGCCACGACGACAACGGAAGTGAGTACTGCGGGGTTTGATTTTCTGATGATTTCGCTCATTAGAACCAATGAGCAAGAAAGAATGAATGGAGTAAGAGTTCCCTGTTTTGTTAGCGATTTCGTCCCGCGATTGCGTGAGCGATCTCGCTGAGCAGGGCGGTGTCGCGATCGAGATGGACGAGAGCGAGGCACGCATCGGCGAGGAGCTTTGCAGCAAGTTCTTTTGCCCCTTCAACGCCATAAAGGCCGGGATAGGTCGCTTTTTCGCTCACCGCGTCTTTGCCGGCAGTTTTGCCCAAAGTTTCGGTCTCCTGCGTCACATCAAGTAGATCGTCCGTAACCTGAAACAATAGACCGAGGTCAGTCGCAAATCGCCTGACGCTACTGATCTCATCCTCAGTCGCCCCGCCGATCATCGCTCCCGAACAGGCGGCAGCCGCGATAAGGGCACCCGTTTTCTGATTGTGAATATTCTCAAGCTGGGCAACGCTAAGTTGTTTGCCTTCCCCGCTCAGATCGAGCTGCTGTCCTGCGACCATGCCCGACGGCGTTCCGGATGCATCGGCGATCAGCGAAATAAGCCGGATCCGCAATTCGGGTGAAAGGCCGTCATCATCAGCAATCGCCTTAAACGCAAGGGTCTGCAACACATCGCCCGCCAGGATCGCCGTCGCCTCGCCAAATTTCTTATGACACGTCGGTTGACCGCGCCTTAGGTCATCATCGTCCATCGCAGGCAGATCGTCGTGGATCAACGAATACGTATGGATCATCTCCATCGCCGCCGCTGTGCGCGAAAGCCGTTCCGGTTCAGCTCCAAAAGCACGACCGACCGCACACACAAGTGCCGGGCGAATACGCTTGCCGCCCGCAAAAACACTCCAGCGAATCGCTTCGTGAAGAACAGTCGGCTCGACATCGGCATCTGGGATGAGCAGATCAAGCGTTTGATCTACCTCAAAGCGAACCTCGGCTAAGAATGTATCCAGATCGGCCATTGCGAAAAATTATCATTTATCATGAACTTTTTATCAAAAACGTGTCGTCGTCGCTGTCGCTCTCAGGCATTTTGTTGTACATTGCCTTCATGCAAAAAATGATCCGATCCGGGACTGCGTCCCTGCTTGTCTTGGCAGCGATATCGATCGCAACCGCTCAGCCGTCACCTCTGCGGTGGTACAAGGGCAACACTCACACGCACACCATAAACAGCGACGGCGACTCGCCGCCGGTCGATGTCGTGAAGTGGTACGCCGATCATAAATATAACTTTTTGTTCATGACCGATCACGAGTTTCTGACGCCGATCGCTCCGCTCAATGAGCAATTTGGCAAGACGGACGAGTTTGTTGTTATGCAGGGTCAGGAAGTGACGGACAGCTATGATAAAAAGGCACATCACGTAAATGGCCTGGGTGTGACGCGAGTGTGCATGCCTGCGAAATCAACCGCTTCATCAGCCGCAAATCTTCAGGCAAATGTTGACTGCGTACGATCAGCCGGTGGCGTGCCGCAGATAAATCATCCAAATTACTTATGGGCTTTGACTGCGGCCGAGATCATAAAAGTGAAGAACGTCAATCTGATGGAGATCCACAACGGCCACCCGCTTATAAATAACCTCGGCGGCGGCGGTTCGCCTGGCGCTGAGGAAATTTGGGACACATTGCTTACTTCGGGAATGAAAATATACGGCATCGCTGATGACGATTCGCATTCATTTAAGCAGCTAGGCGAAAAAAATCTCGCCAATCCCGGCAGAGGGTGGATATTCGTCCGATCGCCTGAACTCACTCAAGCCGCGATCCTCGCGGCGATAGAACGCGGTGATTTTTACGCTTCCACAGGTGTTGAATTGGCGGACCTTAACTACGACGGTAAGGCTCTGACGGTCGATATAAAGGAAGAACGCTGGAGCAAATACATGATCAATTTCATCGGTCGCGGCGGTCGAGTGTTGAAGACGACCACGACCGAACCAGCAACTTATAAGCTCACAGGCCGCGAAGGCTACGTCCGCGTGAAGATCATCGAATCAAACGGAAAAATGGCTTGGACGCAGCCGGTGTTTCTCGGAAAGAAGTGATATCAAAGCTCGCTGAGCATCATCTCGAGAGCATCATTATCTAACCGATAGGTTTCGTTGCAAAATCCACAGGTCATCACGGCTCCATTATCGTCGGCCAACATCGAGGCCACTTCGTCGCGTCCGAGTGCGGAGATCATCGCAAAAGCACGCTCGTACGAGCAGGCACATTTAAACGCCACCGGCCGCTCATCGAGGATCTCGAAATCGATCACTCCCAGTACTAGTTTCAGAAGATCTTCAGGCGTTGCACCTTCCTTGATAACGTCGGTTAGATGCGGTGCGCGGCTCACGGTATCCTCGATCATCGTGACGATGTGGTCGTTTACGCCAGGCATCATTTGTATCATCACACCGCCAGAGGCTCGCACAAACGGCTCCTCTTTTTGGAGTAGGACACCGAGGAGCACAGCGGACGGTATCTGCTCGCTCTTGGCGAAATAGTATGCAAAATCCTCTGCGACCTCGCCCGAGGTGATTGGCACCGAACCAATGTACGGCTCGTGATGGAGCCCGATGTCGAACCCCGACTCGCGCATCACATAGAACATTCCCTGGCCGACCAGGCCGCGAACGTCAAACTTGCCGTCGGCCGTCGGCGGTAAATCAGCCGCCGGATTTCGTACATATCCACGAACATTGCCCGTGTTGTTCGCCTCGACGGTAATTCCCCCAACCGGACCGTCCGATTCGATGCGAATGGTGAGGCGGTCAAATTCCTTTAAGCTGGCACCAACCAGGGCCACTCCGGTTAGCATTCTGCCAAGTGCGGCAGAGGCCGTAGGGCTGGTTTCATGACGTCGAATCGCCTCGGCGACCGTCTCGGTTGTGACCGCCGCGATCAGCCGAACGGTCGCGTCCGCGGCGGTTCCGTGAACAAGTCTATCCATACATTTAGTTTTCAGGATACCAGGTGGTTTAGTCAAACGCCGTAAGTTGAAGCACTGCCTTAACTTACGCCCCCAATTGTTGTGTCCGATGAAATTAGCACAATATTGTTGTGTAAAAAAGTATTGACTTGCGTCTCAAGTTTCAGCTAAACTGCTTTCACTTGAGAGCGCGATTTGGTTCGGCACTGCTTGAGATCCAATTGGTAAAATTCATCATTTTTTCGTATTCCGAAAAACCAGCCACGGTGTTAAAATAGTATTACACCGACCGATCAAACTCGCTCGCGATTTAGCCACGGAGAGACCCGATTATGAGCACAGCTTTTGATTCAGCGATCAACACGTTCCTCGATAAACAGGGCATCGGTACGGGCACGGCGGCGGCGCGCGAGTTTAGGCCGCTCGGTCTAAATGCTCAGAAGGTCGTGAGCAATCGCTATTCGCTCAAGGACGAGCATGGCGAACCGCTCGAGACATGGAACGACATCGTCAAACGCGTCGTCGGCCACGTATCACGCGCCGAGACCGAACCGTTCAAGCAAAAGCTCTTTTACAATGAGATGACCGCGGTGATGCTCGCCCGCGATTTCATTCCGAATACTCCGTGTCTCGTAAATGCCGGCAAACCGAAAGGCCAGCTCGCCGCGTGCTTTGTACTGCACGTCCCGGATTCGATCGAGGGCATTATGGAACATGCGCAGAACGTCGCGATCATCCATCAGACCGGCGGTGGAACCGGAATGACATACGAATTCCTTCGGCCCGCAGGATCGATGGTAAATTCCACTCGCGGCGTCGCATCGGGCCCGGTTTCGTTCATGAATATTGTCAATCAGACGACTGAGGTCGTTAAGCAAGGCGGCGTTCGTCGCGGTGCGAACATGGGCATCCTCGCGATCACGCACCCCGACATTCTGCGGTTTATCCACGCCAAGAACGATCAAACGAGCCTTACGAATTTCAATATTTCCGTGACCGTCACTGATCTTTTTATGGACGCGGTCGATAGCGGTACGTGGTTTCAAACTGAGTTTAAGGATGATCCCTGGACAGCGCCCATATTTGACGCGGCAACGGGAACAGATTATGTAGTTTATCGTCGTCCAGACGGCTCGACCGCGACATTTGCGGACAAACTGGCTTTTGAGACGTCCGATCTGAGCGATTGTACGATCGAAGAGCCGCCGATACCGGGCATGGTCTTCGCCCCTGACATCTGGAACCGAATCATCGCCTCGGCCCACAAATACGCCGAACCCGGCATTATCTTTATCGACGAGGTCAATCGTCACAACCACATGTCGGCCTCGATGGGCCCGATCTACGCGTGCAATCCGTGTGGCGAGCAGCAGTTGCATTTCAATAATTCGTGCAATCTCGGATCGATCGATGTCGCAAAGTTCTTTAAGAAAACAGACGACGGTGTCGGCATTGTCGACTGGGAACGCCTGTCGAATGTGACTCAACTCTCGACGCAATTTCTCGACAACGTCGTCGACGCAGGCCATTTCCCATTGCCCGAGATCGACGATGTCGTCAAACGCACCCGTCCCGTCGGCCTCGGCATCATGGGATTTGCCGATCTTTGCCTTAAGTTGGGCGTGACATATGGCAGTGACGAATCTATCTCGCTGATCGAAAAAGTAATGGGCTTTGTTCGCCGCGAATCGTGGCTTGCGAGCCTCCGTCTGGGCAAAGAAAAAGGTGTGTTTCCGGAGTTCGAAGCGAACCGCGATGCGTATGCGAAATTTATCTACGAAGACATCGGCATTCCGCGTGACATTCCGCTGACGCCGCGTAATTATGAGGTCACAACGATCGCACCGACTGGCACTATTTCACTCGTCGCCGAGACTTCGTCGGGAATAGAGCCAAATTTCTCGTGGGCATACGTTCGTCAGGACACGCTCGGAACGCGAACCTACGTTCATTCCCCAGCCGCCGAAGCATTGGGAATTGATGTCGACCAAACCGACGAAGAGTCGATCAAAGCCGCAGCCGAATACGTCGTCGACCACGAAAGCGAATTGCCGCCGCACTTCATCTCGGCGATGGAGATCAAATCGCTTGAACACGTCAAAGTTCTGGCCGCCGCACAAAAGCACGTCGATAACGCCATCTCAAAAACCTGCAACGGTGCCAAAGACGACACCGTAGAATCCGTCGATGAACTTTATCACCTCGCCCGCAAGCTTGGCTGCAAGGCTGTCAGCTATTACCGTGACGGCAGCCGCGAAGGGCAAGTGCTGAACGCCATGAAAGTAGAGGAGAAGGGGAGTAAGGGAGTAGAGGAGTCACCGGAAGCCAGAATCTCCTCCACTCCTCCACTCCCCGACTCCTCCACTCGTGTCGAGCGTCCCCGAGAACTGCAAGGCTCGACGTGGCGCATACCATTCGAAGGCCAGAATCTCTATGTCACCGTCAATCACGACGGCAACAGCATTCGTGAGATATTCTGTGCCGGGCCGATCTCGGCTGGTGTTGGGCTGCTTGCTTCTAAGATGCTGCGCGGCGGATTTGATGCGAAGGAAGTTGCTCACAGCTTGAATAAAGTGACCTCATCACATGCGGTATGGTTCAACGAGCGCCTTCTAACCTCGCCTGAGCAAGCTGTAGCCGAATGTCTATTACTGATTGACCGTCGTCTGAAAGGCCTGCCCGAATCTGAACGCGCCATCGGCAAAGCTTCTGCGGTCGAGACACCTACGATGTCGAGCATGATCGGTAGCTGCCCAGAATGCGACGGGCAACTCGAGCACGCCTCGGGCTGCGATTCGTGTCGCGATTGCGGGTACTCGAAATGTAAATAATAAGTCAGGAAGGCCGGACTCGTATGACCAAATCGAACGAAATATGACCGGCGCGCTTCAGATATGACCGCTGTTCTAACGCGGGCACCTTCTCTCATCCCTGTCATCATGCCCGGACCGCGAGCCGTTCACAAAACCCATCAAACGCTTCATCATTGGTCTCATCAGACGGCCCATAAGCTGGAAGTTTTTCACGCCATTGTGGGAGCGTAAAATAGACCAAAGTCGGACACGCAGTTTTGCAGGTTCGCATTTTCTAGTAAAATTCTTCCAATGAAACGCATCGAAAGAACACTTCTCTTAACTATTGCAGTCACAGGCGTTTTTGCCTCGTTCATAGCGGGCTCGTCTATCACCACATCAGCCGAATTAGTGAATTCCGCTACGCCGACTCCCTCGCCACGGCCCCGCGTAGTTGTTTCGCCAACTGCTGCGACGACACCGCAGGTATCACCGACGCCGAAACTCTCGCCTACCCCGACACCAGAACGCCCATTACAAACCCTGGAAGAATTGCAGACGAAGATCAGGCAGCGTCTCGCGGCTCCCGAGGTCAGACGCGGTCGCGTCGGCGTGAAGATCGTCTCGCTCGCCAGCGGAAAGGTCATTTTTGAGAATGACGCCGACAAATATTTCATGCCGGCGTCGAACCAGAAGAACTTCACCGTCGCCGCGGCTCTCGAACGTCTCGGCCCGGATTTTCGATTTGTAACGAGCGTCTATGCCAATGCGTTGCCTGATGCGACGGGCACCGTCAAAGGCGACGTTCGCATTTTTGGCCGCGGCGACGTCTCGATCTCGACGGCATTTTTTGGAACCACGCCCACCGATCCCGAAACCTATTACAAAGGTATTGACCGGCTGGTTGATGCCATCGCAGCCGCCGGCGTCAAACGGGTCGAGGGCAACATACTCGGCGACGAAAGCCATTTCAAAGGCTTTGCGATCCCGGATACCTGGGAATGGGACGACCTGCAACCGTATTACGGCGCCGAGATATCGGCTCTGCCGATCAATGACAATGCTGTCGATATCGCCGTGCTGCCCGGCAGTGTCGGCGGACCATGCATAGTCACGATCTCCCCGCCGATCCCCTTGTTTCAAGTCACAAGTACATGCACTACATCGGCTGTCACGGCAAAAAGCGATCTAACTGTCACTAAGAAGCTGGACCGCAACATTCTTGAGATCTCAGGTACGATACCGGCGGGCGACAGTTTTCGTCGGTCGATCAGCGTGACGCGGCCGGGAGAGTTCTTCCTTTCTCTCCTCAAGAAACGACTTGAGGCAAGGGGAATTGCGATCGTAGGCGCGATTCGCACCCTGCCGCCGAATATCAAAGCCGAGTCGGCTCAGATCGAGATCGCCAAACTCGAATCGCCGCCATTTAGCCTGGTCGCCGCAAAAACAATGAAACCGAGCCAGAATATGTACACAGAGACCATCCTTTGGACTCTTGGAGAACAGTTTGGGCGCCCTTTGTCGCCGAACGCAGACAGCTCGACGCTTGGCCTCAATGTTGTAAGAGAATTCATAAAGCAGATCGGTTTGTCCAACGACAGCATCATTCCATACGATGGCAGCGGCATGTCTAGAAGCGACCTGATCACGCCGTCGGCCGTCGTGGCTTTATACACATACATGGCGAAACAGAGCAAGCACTCGCAGGTCTGGCGCAACAGCCTGGCCATCGGCGGTGTGGACGGCACATTGAGAAGGCGATTTAAGGGGACCGCCGCCGAAAGCAATCTGCGCGGCAAGACTGGCACTCTAAGACAGGTATCAGCACTTTCCGGTTATGTAAAAACAGCCTCGGGTGACGAACTCGTGTTCTCACTGTTGGTCAATGGCGTACCTGTTGAGAATGAGCGGGAATCTTGGATCGATGATATCGTCCTGGCGCTTGCAAATTTTAATGGCAAGGTTGACTAAGTCTCGACTCAACCCCCCCCCGGCAATCTCTCTGTGATCTCCGTGGCTAAGTTCTCTTCAGAGTCTCCAGAATTTTATCGTGAATCCCGCCAAAACCGCCGTTCGACATAACCGCGACGACATCTCCGTCGCGCATTTCAGGGGCGAGGTACTCTACAATAGCGTCGGCATCGGCTAGCGTTACCGCGGCTATACCTGACGCGGCGATGTCGGCGACGAGTTTATCGACATCGAGTACGTCGCCGTAATTTTTTGCGTCATCAGGGTTGAAGACACCGGCAATTATGACAAGATCGGCACGAACGAAGGCGGCCTTGTATTTCTCCTCAAAGATTGACAGCCTTGACGAGCGGGAGCGCGGCTCGAAGATCGCGATCAGGCGATTGCTCGAATACCGTTGCCTGAGTGCTTTTAACGTCTCATCAACGGCCGTCGGATGGTGTGCAAAATCATCGATCACGGTCACGCCGCGTTCGACGCCGCGGACTTCCATTCGACGTTTGACGGACTTGAACGTATCAAACGCCTCCTGCATCTTCGCCTGCGAAATCCCCCAAGCATCTGCCGCGATAATTACAGCGAGGCAGTTGCGAACGTTGAATTCGCCTATCATATTTGTCGAGAATTCACCCCATTGCTCGCCTTCGTAAAAGACCTTAAAGCTCGTTCCGCTGCCAGCAAACTCAAGATCCCGAGCCTGCCATTTCGCATCTGGTGAGAGTCCAAAAGTCTCGACCGTAGTGTGCAGTTTCCCTTTCATCTGCACAAGCACCTCGCCGACGACGGGCGAATCGATCCCGCAGATCAAACGGCCATTTCCGGGGACGAGATTCATCAAACGCGAGAATTGCCACTTGATCGCGTCGATATCCTTG
This sequence comes from Acidobacteriota bacterium, assembly GCA_031431415.1. Classification (GTDB taxonomy): domain Bacteria; phylum Acidobacteriota; class Blastocatellia; order Pyrinomonadales; family Pyrinomonadaceae; genus OLB17. The sequence continues at coordinate 31,346 of JANPDK010000007.1, forward strand.
TAGATGTCGGCGTGGTCAAATTCGATGTTGTTAACGATCGCGATCTCGGGCAGATACGACATGAATTTTGGCTTCTTGTCGAAAAATGCCGTGTCGTATTCGTCGCCCTCAACGACGAAATAATCGCTGGCCGTCACGCGAAAGCTCTGCCCAAAATTCTGCACCACGCCGCCGACCAAAAACGTCGGATCAAGCCCGCCAACTTCGCAAAGCCAAGCCGCAATGCTCGTCGTCGTGGTCTTACCATGCGTACCCGCAACGACCAGTGAACGTCTCCCGCGAATAAATTCCTCACGCACAGTCTCAGCCTGCGAGCGGTAGAGAAACTTGCGATTCAGCACTTCCTCAAGCTCAGGATTGCCCCGCATGATCGTGTTGCCAACGATCGTCACGTCACGCGGCAGATCCGCATTCTCAGCCCTGTATCCCGACATTATCTCGATGCCAAGGGCCTCAAGCTGCGTCGACATCGGCGGATAGACATTCTGGTCCGACCCGGTCACCCTATGCCCGCGTGCCTGTAACATCCCGGCTAAACTGGCCATCGCCGTGCCGCAAATTCCGAGCAAGTGATAGTGCATAAACCTTAAGAAGGGTCGGGTTCTCGACTCTGTTTGAACGTCCGAATAAAATCGTTGATGGCTTCGCCTTCGCGACGAAGAAGCCCGTTTTCACGAAGTTCATTTGCGAGCCGCGAAAGGCGATCGGGAATGGTATCATTTTCTACTTTGTGGGAGGCTAGGGTTAAACGTTGAAGAAGTACGTCAATTTCTAATTGCTCAGACAACAGCGCACTTTCGAGAAACTCGAGGTCCTTTTCACGTCCGGCTATCAGCTTGCTCACACCCACATCGTAGATATCGACGCACAACGCGACTTCCCGTCCTTGATCGTCCCGCAAAGTTTTGAGGCGGTCTTGCCAACCATCAGGTAGAACGACTGTGGCAAGTCCCAGCCCATCCGCGTAGATGCCGTGTTCGTCTTGGTAGTCACTTGCGACACCAAACAAGCGATTGATCTCATTCCTAGACTCAGATTGTCCGGGTCCGAAAAGAAAATCGCACTCATAAGACCTTTCAACGATTCGCGGTGTCTGTCCAGAGAGGAGATGAAACACTTGGGAGCCAACGATTACGGGCTTTTCATTTCCCAAGACTATCGCGATATCTGCAAGGAGTTCAAACAAGTCCGACTTCTGCACATTCACTCCATATTCTTTCGCGTTCTGACTTAGTGAGGATACCGGTAAACGGAGTGGAAGAGCGCAGACGCTGCCCATCGTCTGTTTGCTGCGTGATCAATCGAATGATCTCTTCCGGTGTAGATTTTTCCAGGATGTTTCGCCACTCTAGGTAAGCAAACTCAGCACCATGTGTAAATCTGCCACTCGAAAGCCAGCGATCGACATTTTTCCTTGCGATCTCGATGGCACCTCGGCTGTTCAGCCGAAGTTTCTCGGCAATAGCAAGATGCAGAAGATATGAGAATTGGTCTACCGGATTCATATAAAAATTATATCACCGTTACAAAGCTACGCTATTTTAAAATGTCAGCAAAAGGCAGCCCTGCCGTCGTCAGATAGTAATCGACCTCGTCCGGATCGTCGCCCATGACGCCGTCGTGGGCTTTCTTGGGTTTGCGTGTTTTGAGGTCTTGGATCTTTACTGTTTTATGAATCACCTTACCCGCGGTGTCGAAATATCGTTTTCGTATAACGACAAAATCGCCCATGAACGTGCGGTAGTCCGATTCGACCATCGCAAGTGTGCCGTCCGCGCGGAAGAGGTGATAGTTGTATTTTACCCAATCGCCCGAAGGGCTCGACAGCGTGAAATTCGCTGCGATAGTCTTGCCTGCTTTTTGCCATACGTAGGCGATGGAATAAACCTCAGATTTGTCGCGGTGCTTTTCGAGTGCCTTTTCGGAGGCGAATTTCTGATACTTTGACGGCTGTTCCGTTTCCGCATTGGAAACGTCGGCAAAGACAAGCTTCGGAGTCGTCCGTTTTGCCGTGAAGGCCTTTATCGTGGCCGCGTATGCGTCGATACTCTTGACGTCAGCCGCCTGTCCGAACGACAGCGACGAAACCACAAACGTAAGTACCACAGACACCAGTACAAATCTGAATTTACTCATTCCAATCCTCCGCGAACCAAGGCCGATACCACTATTCTACTTTTCCAGACATCCTAGTTTAATCCAATTCCGCCGCTCGCGTCGAAGCCGCAGATTGTTATCATATGAACGTGCTGAAAACGCTTTCCTTGCTACTCATTATCGCCATTTCGACGGCAACATCGTCGTTCGCCTTCGAGACCGACCAGTATAATCTGCCGCCGGTTCCGCTTGCTGACATCGGCGACGAGGTCTCTGAGTATGTCGAGCAGCGATTAGTCGAAGCCGCGGCCAAACTTAACGCGGAGATCGATAAGGCAGCGAAGTGTGTGGCCGATAACGGCAAAGGCTGTGATCCGGTCGAAAAAGCACGAAAGCGGCTGGATCAGTTGCGTTCGGACCGGGCGATCGCCGACGAGGTATTCAAAGCGATTGGCGACGGCAATCTTTTCACAACAAAATTTGGCGACTGGATGCGAGACCACAAATTTCGCGGCCAGCCCGACCGCTTCATAACGCCGCGAAGCGAATCTATCTTTATCCTCAACCCGCTCGACCGCTGGACGATGAGCGCAACCGTCCGGCTTTACGGAGCCGAATTTGGCATCGACAAACTCGAACACTTTTTCCAACAAGGCCACAAATATTACGAGATCGGATCGAACGAGACAGCCAAAGGCAAGACCGAGCAGGACGCGGCCCGTAAAGCGATCGGCTGGGGCCAACGGACGGAACGCACATACTTCGGGCTATGGGCGTCGGGCGTCTATTCGAACGCCGACCTTTTCGCCAACTATGTAGGGATGAAATTCTACGAAGGCCTGACCAAGCCGCTCCAGATCAACGGGGCAACGCGGTCTGCTAGGTTTGAATTGGTTGATGGTAAATGGCGTTTGGCCGCCAAACGGGAAGATTTGCTCCGCCCATTCATGACCGACCATATGAACGAGGCCTACAACCCCTCATCGTTCCGCCTTACCCTCGCCCCATCCGTCCGCCGAGCAGTAAAAAAATACGCCTGCCCCGATTGGCACACGACATTCCCATCACTCACACGCGAACAGATTACCGCCCGCTCCGCAACGCTGGAAGAATGGAACAGCGAAGATTACGGCTACACAAGACGTAGCCGGACGGTCACGATCGGGGAAATGTGTTTCGACAAAATGGGCTTACGAACCAATTAGCTCCTTGACCAATCCATCCGCATCATAGACCTTTCTCAATGCCTCGATTATTCCTGCCGAATGAACGCCGACTGCTCGCGAGCCTTCGTTTTCGTCGATGTACCAGTAGCGGTTCGAGAGTTTTTGGTTGTTACTGTCGAAGTTTAGTCCGACGAGTTCTCCTTTGCGGTTGATGACGGGTGAGCCGCTGTTGCCGCCGATGGTGTCGGCAGAATAGACGAAATTGAGCGGTGTCGAGAGATCGACCTTGTCGCGGCGTGCCTTGAGGCTCGGGGCGAGGTCGAAGGGTGATTTTTCGCCAAAGCTCAGGGCTCGGTCGTAGAGGCCGAAGAACGTCGTCTTGTACGGAATGAGCGTTGTGTCTTCGTCGTAGCCGAGTACCTTGCCGTATTCGATACGGAGCGTCGAATTGGCGTCGGGCGGCATCGTTTTGCCATAGACGGCGAATCGAGCCTGAGCGATCTTGGTGCCGTTGGCGGTCTCTACCGCGAGAATGCTCTTTTCGTTCCACGAGCGAAGTTCGCGGATCACCGGTTCGACACGGCGTGCAAGCGTGACCATCGGATCGGTCGAAGCGGCAACCGCCGCGGCACCGCCATCGTACAAAGCCCTGCGAGCGGCAGGGTCTTTGAGTTTCGTTTCGCGAACCGCACGGCGAGCGACCTCGGCCGGCTCGGCATCGCCAAGGGCGGCCTTTACAAATGGATCATTCACACCGAGAACTTTCACGCCTTCCTCGAGCCACGAGACCAACGCGACCTCTTCCATATCGAGGTAGATTGGTGCAGGCGAGGCGAGTGTGGCCTTAAAAGCGTCGAGTCGCGGGTCACGAAACTCAGGATAACGAGTGTTGTCGGGCTTTGCGACCTCGATCGTGTAGGTCACGATCTGCTGGGCAAACGTCGCTAGGCGTGACGCCGCAATATTCGAGAATGCGAGAGTCGAGAACGCGAGCCTGTTTGCGTTGCCGGGCAGCTTGACGTAAGCATCTCCGATGTTCTTCCACGCGGGGGCGTATTGTTTGTCGAGGTCAGGTTTTGCGGAGAGTTTGTCACGAAGCTCTTTTTCCTCTGCAACCTTGCGGGCGAAATTTCGCGGATTCAGGAGGCCGTCCTGCTGGCCTTCGAGACGCTTGAGCGAATTAGCAAAGCCGCGCATCCCCGAATTTGCCTGTCGAAGCTGCTCGTCACCATTCTTCGAGTAATTTTCGAGAGCCTTACGTCGTAGCTCCCAGACCTTTTTCTGAAGCGGATTGCCTATGTCGCGCTGGTATGTGAGTTGGGCAACCGTCAGCAAACGGGCCGTCGAACCCGGATAACCCGACACGAGAATAAACTCACCGTCAGCCGAACCTTTCTCGGACCATTTGAAATAATTGGGCGTAGCGGCCGGTTTGTCGTTCTCGTAGGCACGTAGAAACGCGAAATCCAGGTCGTGCCGCGGGTAAACAAAGTTATCGTAATCACCGCCAAAGAACGCGGCCTGTTCCTCAGGAGCCATCACGAGACGCACGTCGCGATAGACCTTGTTCTTATAAAGCCAATACTCGCCGCCGCTGTAGAACGAAACTATTTCACAACGAAGCCCGGCGGAACTCGCAGTACATTCCTTCTCGATCGCCGACATCTCAGCCGAACGCTTTGCCGCCATTTCGGCATCGGTCTTGCCCGCTTTTGCCGCGTTGTGAACACGCTCGGTGATGTTGTCAAAAGACATCAGCACCGACGCACTCGCGTCCGGTATCTTCAGTTCGTCCGCCGGCGTTTTGGCATAAAATCCATTCTTAAGCAGATCGCGTTCTTTGCTCGAAACGCGCTCGATATAACCCGCAGCGACGTGATGATTAGTCGCGATCAGGCCGTTCGCCGAGACAAATCCGGCCGACGAGTTATTCACCTTCGGACTCGCAAGCCGCACATTATCGAGCCATTCCTTCGAAGGCTCAAAATTGTAACGCTCCTTCCACTGCTTCACCGGCGGATTGTCGAACGTCCACATGCCGTCGTCGGCAAAAGCCGCAGGAACACTAAAAGCAAAATTCGCGAATAATAAAAAGGCCCAGATTCGTTTCATAATATCTCTCTCGTTAAATAAATTGTTCTAGCGCAAAGCGCGTTGCAGTTTTTCCATCGCGCCTTCCAGAACCGTGTCCTC
>JANPDK010000008.1:0-4747 GCA_031431415.1 Acidobacteriota bacterium
AGCTGAAAGTCGCGAGTTCGACCCTCGTCGCCCGCTCCACTTTTCAAACACGGAGAATACTATGCGACTACCTTTCCTCCTCGGAACGCTTTTTCTTATCACTCTAAGTTTCAGCCCAATACTTGTAAACGGCCAGACAAAATTGGTGCGGTATCCTCATTACTATAACGGGCGTATCGCATTTAACTATCTCGGGGATATTTGGACGGCGAACGAGAACGGCCAGAACCTGCATCGGCTGACGGTCAATCGGGCGAGAGATGTTTACCCGAGGTTCTCACCGGACGGCAAGTGGATCGCATTTTCGAGCGATCGGGGCGGCAATTTAGATGTATACATTATTCCTTCGGACGGCGGCTCCGCGAAGCAGCTTACATCTCACTCGGCCGAAGATGTCGTCCTGGGATGGAAACCGGACGGCAGCGGGATACTTTTTCGCGCCAATCGCGGCGAAGATTTTACTCCGCAGCTGTATGTCGTGAGCACGAACGGCGGGATGCCCGTCAAAGTGGGCACCGACATGGGCGTCGAGGCTGCGTTTTCACCCGATGGACGACAGATCGCTTACAACCCGAAGGGCCAGGTTTACTGGCGTAAAAACTATCGCGGATCTAACCAGACGGATGTTGTTGTGATGGATGTGGCGAATAGGAGTTTCCGACAGGTCACCGACTTCAACGGTATGGATTCGTGGCCAATGTGGGGAAACGATGGCGAAATCTATTTTGTCAGCGACCGCGAGGGTAACGGTTTGACCAATATCTGGCGCTCCGCCGAGAAATGGGGAAAGGCTGATCGCGTGACCTCATTCAAGACCGGTGACGTTCGTTGGCCGGCCGTCAGCAGCGACGGTAAGACGATCGTTTTTGAACACGATTTCGAGATCTGGAAGCTTGATATCGCTAGCAAAAAGGTGACGCCGATCCACCTGAACATCGCTGCCGAAACGGAGGAGAATTCGACCGAAGTGCGAACGTTCAGTTCGCAAGCTGACGATTATTTCCTCTCTCCTTCCGGGTCGAAGATCGCGTTCTCGATCTACGGAGAAATATTCACAGCGCCTGTCGAGGACGGGGATCTGAGGCAGATAACAAACGGCAGCGCACGCGACAGGGGCATTGCCTATTCGCCGGATGGAAAATGGCTCTCATTCGTCTCCGACCGAAGCGGACGTGAGGAAATATATGTTGTCAGTAGCGATGGTGTAGGCGAGGCGAAACAGATAACCGACATAGATGCGCTGAAGTTTTCAATGTCGTGGTCACCTGACAGCAAAGAGATGGCATTCACCACCTCAAGCGGAGTTTTACATAAAGTTGATATCGCAACCAAGGCCGTGACGCAACTGGATACCGCCCCCTTCAGCGGGCTCAGCGTACCGCAATGGTCGCCTGATGGAAAGTGGCTCGCGTATTCCAAGGACGATAATTCGTTTACAGGCGATGTTCATCTTATCGCCTCGTCGGGAGCTGAAAAGACGTCACGCCGGATCACGTTTGAGGCCGGCGAAGACTATGCTCCGCGATTTTCGGCAGACGGACGAAAGATTTACTTTTTCCGCGAACTGCCATCAGGTTCGACCACGATCGCGCAGCTTTATTCCGTGGTCCTCGAACGTCAAGATCGGGATCCGGATGATCCGGAGATGAGGGCGGAAACAGATCCGGGCGAACAGGGCGAAGGTGATGCGGCGAAACGCGCGCAGAACCGGGGAAATCCCCCCGCTTTGAATATCGATTGGACAGGTCTGAAGCGAAGGACCCGTCAGATCACACGTATGCCCTTCAATGTGGATGGTTTTATGCCGTCTAACGACAGTAAGACTGTGATCTTTACCACAAGTGAACCGGCCGGCCTTCAGAATGTTGCGGTCGTTTATTCGATTCAGGACGATGGCAAGAAACTAACCCGTATTTTAAGCGGGCAGGCACCTGAGGAGGGTGGTGGCGGCGGCGGCGGCGGTGGTGGCGGCGGTGGCATTGGCCAGCTCAGACTGACGCGTGACGGAAAAACGTTGTTCTTTAGGGAGCGCGGGAGTGTTTATTCGGTCGCGGTTCCTGCTCCCTCGGCAAGCGGTCCGGGGCGTGGCGACGCGGTAAGAAAGCGTGTCAACTTTACGGTTAGGGTCAATATTGATCGCCGGGCGGAGTGGGCGGAGATGTTCGACGATGCGTGGCGCACGATGAAGTACCGATTCTACGATTCCAAAATGCACGGAACGGATTGGGACGCCGCGCGCGCAAAGTACCGTCCTCTCGTCGAGAATGTCGGCGATCGGCAGGAACTGCTCAACATTATCAATGAGATGATCGGCGAGCTCAATGCGTCACATACCGGAGCCGCTCCGCCGCCGGGCGGCCCTTCGGGCGGAGTTTCCACTGGTCACCTGGGAATCGAGCTGCAGTCGGAAATGGGAGCCAACCGGTACAAAATTACGCATATTTACGAGGATGGGCCGTCAGATAAGGACTGGGTGAAGGCGAGCGTGGGTGATTACCTGATCGCTATTGACGGAACGCAGGTAAAGGCCGGGGATGACTATTGGCAGATGCTGAATAACAGGCTCAACCGGAAGGCGGAAGTTACGTTCAGCAAGAATCCTAACGGGGAGGGAAGTTGGAAGGCTCGAATTGAAACCATAACGCAGGCCGCTTACAGCCAGTTGCGATATGAACGATGGGTCAAAGCCCGACGGGAGCAGGTCGACCAACTTTCCGGCGGCCGGATCGGATATCTGCATATTCAGGCGATGAACCAGCCGAGTCTGCAACGATTTGAGAAGGAGATCCAGGAATACAAGAACAAAGAGGCGCTTGTGATAGATCAACGTTGGAATGGCGGAGGGAATATTGAGCAGCAATTACTTGCTTTACTGGTGCAGCGGCAGTACCAGATATGGCATCCGCGCGGCACCGAGGCGTCAACCCGTCCGTTTGCGGGCTTCTTCGGCCCTAAGGTCGTACTTCAGAATTGGCGCTCCGCCTCGAACGCTGAGATGTTCCCCGCAGGATTTCGTGCCCTTGGTTTGGGTAAGGTCATCGGCACGCCGACGATGGGAGCGGTCATCGGGACCGGCAGCTACTCGCTAATCGACGGATCCACGGTACGCACGCCGGGAGTCGGTGTTTTTCTTGCGGATGACAAGCGGACCAACATGGAGAACAATGGCGTCCAGCCGGATATCCTGGTAGACAATTCGCCCGAGGACACTCTCGCGGGACGGGACCGACAGATCCAGACCGCGGTGGCCGAGCTCATGAAACAGCTGCGCGGATCAAAGGAGGTCATCGGTAAGAAGGAGTAGTGCACTTATTGACGGGTTACTCTTCGTAGCGTGCGAAGCGTGTAAAAGGGTACATCCCATAAGGCGTAATTGTGTCCGGTGTTTCTGTTAGAATTCTCAAAGAAGCGGGCGTGGCTCTGTGGTGGTGTGTCAGCTTCCCTCGCGACGAGTCGCGAGTACGACCCTCGTTGCCCGCTCCAACCTTGGTAAGAGTGCTTTGGCGTTTGTTCGTAGAGGGTTTTACTGATACCCTCTTGCTCCAGTAATCACTAAAATTCGAAATTCGAACGGAGGTTCCAACGCATCCCTACCCTTTTGCGTTTCCCACTCCAACGTTACCAATCGGTACGTCGCTATCCGTGCGTCTGACAGCCTTGGTTCCGAACCGTAGATCAATCGCTCACTCACTCGAATTCCGTTCATCGCGTGGAAGGCTCGACAATTTTTTTTTGAAAGCTATCTATACTCGCGCCTTTTGCTGCAACGCGCGACACCGAGTAAGAAGGACAGAAACTAATGACCGTGACTAAATTTTTTACGATCTGCGCATTACTAGGCTTTATGAGTATTAATTCAATCCCACTTCTGGCAAAGCCTAAATGGCAGGTTCTATTTAACGGCAAAACCACGGACGCTTGGCGGGGTTTTCGCCGTGAGGCATTTCCGTCAAAGTGCTGGCGGATCGAAGACGGGAGCTTGAGGACGGTTGCGGGCTGTGATCGAGCCGACAGGGTTGATCTGATCAGCAAAGACAAGTATCAAAATTTCGAATTGGAGCTCGAATGGCGCGTGACGCCGGGCGCTAATGGCGGCATCATGTTTCTCGTTTCTGAAGATGCAAATACCACTTGGATGACAGGGCCGGAAATGCAGGTGCTGGACGACGAGAAGCACGTGGACGGAAAAGATCCTCTTACGTCGGCCGGGTCCCTTTACGGTTTGATCGCTCCGACTAACAAAACTCTTCGGCCCGTCGGCGAATATAACAAGGTTCGAATAACTGTCAGGAATGAGCATGTCGAGTATCGGCTCAATGACAAGACGGTTGTGGAATTTGAGCTAGGGAGCGAGTCGCTTAAAACCTTGATCGATAAAAGTAAGTTCAAGGCTTTCCCATGGTTCGCCAGGAATCGGCAGGGTCATATCGCTCTCCAATATCACGGCGACGATGTTTGGTATCGAAAGATCAGGATCCGCGATCTGTGTCCGAAGTAAGGGCAAAATTTAATTTTCTACCGGAGGATTCTTATGAAAAGACGACAATTCCTACAGGGTGTCGCTGCCGCCTCGGCCCTTGTTATTCCGGCCGCAAGCCCAGCTTTCACGCAGCAGCCTAGCACCCAAACACCTACACCAACCCCTACTCCGACGCCGGTTGCTCAACCTCCTCGCCTGTTCTCGGATCTTCCGAAGGTCGAGTTCGCGGTACCGGATCTTGCCGCTCAGGCGTCGCATCGTTTTTTC
>JANPDK010000009.1:0-33640 GCA_031431415.1 Acidobacteriota bacterium
TTCGAAAAGGTCTACGAACTAAACCGAAACTTCCGCAACGAAGGCCTTTCGCAACGTCATAACCCGGAATTCACCATGCTCGAATTCTATATCGCGTACATGGACGTAAACGGCATGATGGATTTTGGCGAGACAATGATAACGGACGCGGTGGCGAAGGCAAATGACGGTAATTTGATCGTGAAGTATGGCGAGAACGAGATAGATTTTGGCAAATTCGAAAGGATCTCGATGTTAGATTCGATAGCAAAATATGCTCCGGGTGTTGAAGTAGACGACCTGAACATCATTGCCGCCTTTGATGAGCATGTCGAATCTCAGCTCATACAGCCGACGTTCGTCGTCGATTATCCGAAGTCGATCTCGCCCCTCTCGAAGGCGTCGCCGGAGAATCCAATGGTCGCCGAGCGATTTGAATTGTTCATAAACGGAATGGAAGTCGCGAATGGTTTCAGCGAATTGAACGATCCGAAGGAACAATACGAGCGTTTTGTCGATCAAATGTCCGAACGCGAACGCGGCGACGAGGAAGCGATGATCATGGACGAAGATTATATCCGAGCCCTAAGCTACGGAATGCCGCCCGCCGCCGGGATCGGCATCGGCATCGACCGTCTGGTCATGCTTTTGACCAACAAACACTCGATCCGCGACGTTATCCTCTTCCCACACATGCGACCAGAAAGAAACAACGCGGACAGCGAGTAGGAAACCAATTGAGTTGATTTGGCTTATGCTTAGAAAACTTCCTATATCCGTCCAAGAACGAATTGGTTTCTACGTTTACGCTCTGGTCGATCCTCGAGATAGCGAGATATTTTACGTTGGGAAAGGCATCGGCGACCGTCTCTTTTCGCACGTTAATGACGAGCTAGATCGAGCAGATTCATCTGACTTCATCAGCAATAAGATAGACCGAATCAGGGATATTCGAAACCAAGGATTCGAAGTTGATCATTTCGTTGTTCGCCACGGTTTGAGTGAAAAAGGGGCGTTCGAAGTTGAAGCGGCGTTGATTGATTTTGTAGGACTCACAGGTCTTACAAACCTCGTGCGTGGATACGACTCCGATGATCGAGGACGGATGAGTGTAAACGAGATGATCGCCAAATATGAAGCGATTGAGGCGAATATTACCGAGCCGGTTATCTTAGTCACCATTAACAAATACTACCGGCGTGAAATGCCTGCCGATATCCTTTATGAAATGACGCGAGGTAACTGGAAACTCAGCCAACGTCGCGAGAAAGCTAAATATGCTTTTGCTGTCTATCGCGGAATCATACGAGAGGTCTACCGGATTGATCGATGGTATCCGCAGACTCATGATTCGGAGAAAAGGAAAAAGTGGATTTTTGAGCTAACCGGTGAGATCTTTGACGGCGGGAAGACCAGATGGCAGTTTGACGGGGTGATTGCTGCTGAACTCCAACATTACAAATATTGTAGTACCGGGAAAGATCAAACCGTCGGTGCTCAAAATCCGATTCGCTACGTCAACTGTTAAATCTTCCCATTGGACAATGAATTTTTGAAAATTTTCTTTTACACAACCATCGCTCTCGTCGCTTTTGCGTTTAACTCGATACTTTGTCGGCTTGCACTGCGTGGCGAAGAGGCTGATGCGGCGGGGTTTACTGGGGTTCGGCTCGTTTCGGGAGCGGTGGCGTTGGTTGCGATCAGCTATTTGGCCGGCAAGGGCGGAAACCCGCGCCGTAGCAAGGGTGTTCTTAACGCCGCGACCGAGAAGAACACACTCCCTACAGGTCGTGTTTCCGCCTTCGTCCGTTACGGAAGCTGGCCTTCGGCGTTTTTTCTGTTTGCGTACGCGGCGTGCTTTTCGTTTGCGTATTTGGGGCTAACGGCGGGGACGGGGGCGTTGATATTGTTTGGGTCGGTGCAGATGACGATGATCGCGGTGACGATCTTTCGCGGTGAACGGCCGTCTGCATTGGAATGGCTCGGGCTCGTCGTTGCCCTCGCTGGATTGGTCTATCTCGTCTTTCCGGGCCTCGCTTCGCCGCCGCTGGTCAGCTCGCTCCTAATGGCCGCCGCCGGAATGGCTTGGGCCGGATACACGCTGCGAGGGAAAGGAAGCAGCGATCCGCTGGCGGATACGACGGGGAATTTTGTTCGGTCATTGCCGTTTGCGGCGGTGATCGCTCTGGTTTTTCTTCCCAATCTACAACTATCAACCCGCGGCTTAGTCCTTGCAGTCCTCTCCGGAGCCGTCACCTCTGGTATCGGCTACGCGATTTGGTACGCGGCTCTCAAATATCACACTTCGACGCGAGCGGCTGTTTTGCAACTCGCCGTCCCGGTGATCGCGGCTGTGCTTGGAGTCGTGTTATTGGGTGAAATTGCGACAATTCGGATGGTCATCGCTGCCGCTCTGATCCTTGGTGGTATTGCATTGACCGTTAGAAAGAAGTAACCACGAATTAACACGAAGAAACACGAATAAGAAGTTCCTGTTCGTGTCTTTTTCGTGTTAATTCGTGGTTAATACTCTTAAGCGACAGCATTCTCGATCGCCGGTTTGAGATCGGGATATTTGAACTCAAATCGTGCATCAGTTAGCCGTTTGGGAATAACCTTCGTGCTCGCCAGCAGCAGCGCGTCGCCCATTTCGCCGAAGACCATTGAGACGGCGAATTCGGGGAGCGGGAGGAATGTCGGGCGGTAGAGGACTTCGCCGAGCGTTTTGGTGAATTCCTGATTTGTGACCGGATTTGGGCTGACGGCGTTGACGGCTCCGCGGATGTTTTCGTTTTCGATGACGAAGTTGATGATCGCGAGTTCGTCTTCCATCGAGATCCAGCTCATCCATTGCTTGCCGCTCCCGACCACGCCGCCGACACCTAATTTGAAGGGCGTGAGCATCGTGCCGAGAGCACCACCGTCTTTCGAAAGGACGATTCCAGTGCGAAGCAAAACCGTGCGAATACCAGCGTCTTCGGCCCGACGAGATTCAGATTCCCAAGCTTTTGAGACATCGGCAAGGAATGTGTCACCTGCGGCGCTCGATTCAGTGACCTCTTCATCACCACGCTCGCCATAAAAACCGATCGCGGACGACGCCACAAAAACCTTTGGCTTATCCTTCAGCTTTGAGATCGCGTCGACCACATTACGCGTCCCCAAAACACGGCTGTCGCGGATCGCCTTCTTCTTCTCATCGCTCCAACGAAGCCCGCCGCTGACGTTCTCGCCCGCGAGATGAACGACCGCATCGATGCCCTCGAGTTTCTCCGGCTCAGCGAAGCCTTCGTCTATCGACCATTGAATGTGATCGATGCCCTTACTCTGTGCGGGCTTCTGCAACGGATTACGCGACGCAAGCAGCATCTCGTAGCCTTTCTCCGCAAACGACTTTTGCAATTCTGTGCCGACGAGCCCGCTGGCTCCTGTGATGAGAATTTTCATTTTTGTTCCGTTAGTCACCAAGGCGATTCTCGATGTCCATTCGTTTGTGCAGAATACGCATCACTTCAATCTCCATCTCCGAGTTCACCCGGTAAAATATGAGATGCGACCCTGCGGGCGTGTACATGAAAGCTTTCGCCCTGCGGACAAAAACTCTGCCGTCCTCAGGATGCTTGGAAATTTGCTCGATCTCGGCGATGAGCTGATCGTAATACCTTTCTGCTTGCTCCAAAGACCAATTCTCATAGGTGTAATGCCAAATAGCGTTGATCTCAAATTTAGCTTTTGATGAGAATCTGTATTTCATTTACCGAGGTATTTTTTGTGCAGATCTCTTAAGTTCTCTTCCGGATCGAACTCGACAAATCCCGACCTCTCACCTTCTTCGAGTGCTTCCAGGAGCTGGTCCTTCATCCGTTCGTCCTTCTCAAAAGCCCTCAAAGCCGCACGAACGACCTCGCTTGCCGACGCGAACCGCCCGGCTTTAACTTGCGCTCCAATAAACTCTTCGAAATGATCCCCGATCAGTACTGACGTATTCTTTGCCATGCAATTTAATGTACCAATGGTTGGTATATTTTGCAAGAAAATTCCTGACGTAACCACTCTCAAGGTTAAGCTACCCGCTACCGCAGGTGGTTCTGACTTCGTAGATCGTCCTGCACAAATCGCACAAGCATCTTGATCTCGCGTTCCGTGAGCATGTCGCGGAATGGGACCATTCCATTGCCGCCGTCGGAAATGTGCCGAAAAATTTGTTCGTCGGACGAATATTTATGTTCACCGTCGCGGATGTTCGGGATCACGCGGCCGTCGTCGAGGGTTTTGCCCATTGCTTCGGGGCCGTGGCAGATGGCGCAGTTTTGGCGGAAGAGGGAAGCTTCGTAGGCTTTGCTTTCGGCGATCGAGTAGCGCGTCTGCTTTTGGTTTGCACACGCGAACGCAAAACCAAACGCTGCTACGAACACGATCAATGCCTTAACACGCCTCATTAATCGAATCTTATCGCATCGAATGCATCACGCGAAAGCAAAGGTATGGAAAGGCGGCCGCAATCGGTGTTTTGTTAGGCACGGACACTTTTTCTCCGATCGACCTGGTCAGACCAATAGAGAGACCGTTTCAGGCAGTAAATTTTTGTGTTAAACTTTCTAGCGTTTATGAAAGTAGACATCCTCATCTTACGGATCGCTTTTGTCGGGATGCTCGTGCTACTCGGCTACCTGCTCAACCCGTTTGAGCGGACGCAGCGGTTCGGGCTGTCGCTGGTGGCGAACGAAGGCACGCGGCACATCTTGTCGGCGGGTCTTGGGGCTGTTGTGGCGCTGATGATCATCGGGTTTGAGATGCGCGTGCGTCGTGCTTCCCTCAAGACATTGATCGGTGCGGCGGTTGGCTCGATACTGGGGATCGTCGGTGCATTTTTGATTGGCGTTTTGATCTCGATACAGAAAGAAGCGGCGGTTTCGGCTGAAATGCAGACATTTCTGACGATCTCGCTCGCGTTTTTTATGGGCTACGTCGGCCTGATGGTCGGCGCGGCGAAGGGCGATTACATCGATCTCTCTGCTCTTGGCGGTATCTTTAGTGACAAGAACATCAAGCGTGATTACAAGGTGCTCGATACCTCGGTGATCATCGACGGGCGCATTGCGGACGTTTCCGAAACTGGATTTTTGGGTGGAACGCTCATCATCCCACATTTTATTCTGGCTGAGCTGCAGCAGGTGGCTGACTCGGCCGATTCGTCAAAACGTCAACGAGGCCGTCGCGGACTGGACATGCTCCAGCGTCTTCGGAATAACAGCAAGCTCGACATTCAGATCGTCGAGACCGATTTCCCGGCTGTAAAGGAGGTCGATCTCAAGCTCATCGAATTGGGCTTGCAACTCGATGCCGTCATTATTACAAACGACTTTAACCTCAACAAGGTCTCGCAGTTACGAGGCGTCGAGGTGCTCAATATCAATGAGCTAGCGAATGCTCTCAAGCCAGTCGTTCTGCCCGGCGAAGCGATGCGAGTCTTCATCCTCAAAGAAGGCAAGGAATATAATCAGGGCGTCGCGTATCTCGACGATGGAACGATGGTCGTCGTAGACAACGCCCGTCGCCTGATCGGCAAAACCGCCGACATCGCCGTCACAAGCGTGCTCCAGACGACTGCCGGTAAAATGATATTCGGACGTCTCTGGGAAGAGAAAGAAGAAGCGACCAATGGTGTTTCGCAGGACTCGTCTTCGTTTAGCATCCACGATTCGCGTTCGTTGGGCTTCCGTAAAGCTACGCGTGAGTTGAGACAGACAACGATCATTGAAGAGATAGAGTAAGTTCAGAGTGCAAGCTTTAGCTTGTTTCTTGGCGTGCAAAAAAACAAACTAAAGTTTGCACTCTAAACCAATGAATACCGCCATCATCGTTGCCGCCGGGAGCGGTCTGAGATTTGACCATACGCAGCCAAAGCAGTTCGTTCTCATCCACGGGAAACCGTTAATAATACACACTCTAGAGCGATTTGAAGCTTGTCCGGCAATAGACGAGATCGTGCTGGTTTTGTCTGAATCGGGCCGTGCCGAATTTGAGATCTCAAATTTCAGATCTGAGATTACGAAGCTGAAAAATGTCGTTATCGGCGGGGCCACGCGTGCGGAATCTGTGCGGAATGGTTTGGCCGCCGTTTCCGTCGAGTGCGAGGTCGTTGCGGTTCACGACGGCGCGAGACCTTTGGTTTCGGTTGACGAGATTGCGGCAACGGTCGAGAAGGCAAGTGAGACTGGGGCAGCGTGTCTGGTCGGAGCCGTTACGGATACGATAAAAACCATCCGCGGTGACGAGATCGCCGGTACGCTCGACCGTGATAAACTGAGGCGTGCGTTGACGCCACAGGCGTTCAAGGTCGAGGTTTTGAGACGGGCGTTCGAATCCGGGGAGATCGGCGAGACCGTGACCGACGAATGCTATCTCGTCGAAAAGCTCGGGCATCCGATCGCATTCGTCGAAAGCAGTTCTCGAAATATCAAGATCACGCGGCCGGAAGATATTGCTTTTGCAGAGGTGGAACTTTCGAGGGCAAAGATAGGGAATTAGCCACGAATGCAGGAATGAGAAAGATCGCATCGAATCCGCTATTCGTGAATTCGTGGCTAAATTGCTCATTCTTTATCCTGTATCTAATATGTTTCGAATCGGTTTTGGTACAGATATTCACCGTCTCGTCGCCGGGCGACCGCTCGTTATTGGCGGCGTGACGATCGAATCCGATCTTGGTGCCGACGGTCATTCAGATGCAGATGTGCTGATGCATGCGGCGACTGATGCTGTGCTGGGTGCCTTGGCTCTCGGAGATCTCGGCACATATTTTCCGAACGACGAAGAACGCTGGCGAAACGCCGAAAGCTCGCAATTCCTGCGATACGCGGTCGATCTCATAAAGGAAAAAGGCTACTCGGTCGGGAATCTGGACTCTGTCGTCGACCTTGAGAAGCCAAAGTTGCGTCCGCATATTGACTCGATGCGAGCAAATCTGGCGAAAGCGTTGGGTATCGATATCGATTTTGTAAGCGTTAAAGCCAAGACCGGCGAGGCGGTCGATTCGGTTGGTGAACGACGGGCGGTAAGGGCACAGGCGGTTGTTCTATTGGTTCAAAACGAAGGTTGAACGCAAAGATCGCAGAGGACGCAGAGAAGAATGGCGGTGGGCGATTTGTTCTAAATCTGCTCTGCTTCACGGTCTCTGAGGTCTCTGCGTTTAAATCGATCCAATTCTGTGCGAAACTGGTAATACCGATTTCATGCGACTATTCCGTGGTTATTAGGCCCGGTCACTTTCGTTCGCGGTTATCTGACACTATGCGTCCACAAGAAATAATTACCACAAAACGCGATAACAAGGCTCTCTCAGACGAGCAGATCACATCATTTATCGAGGGCGTTGTCGATGGCAGTTGGGCGGATTATCAGATATCGGCTCTCGTGATGGCGATATTTATTCGCGGGCTTAATCGTCGTGAGCAATACTCTATCACCGGAGCGATGCTGCATTCGGGGACAATCATGGATTTGTCCGATATAGACGCGCCGAAAGCGGACAAGCACTCCACCGGGGGTGTTGGCGATAAGACTTCGCTGATAATCGCTCCCGTCGCGGCTGCATGTGGTGTTGCCGTGCCAATGATCTCGGGGCGCGGGTTAGGCCACACCGGAGGAACGCTCGACAAGCTCGAATCGATTCCCGGCTACAACGTAAATCTCTCGTTTGCCGAACTTAAGAAGGTGATGAAGAAGTGCGGCCTCGGCCTCGTCGGTCAGACGAAGCAGATCGCACCTGCCGACAAGAAGCTCTACGCAATACGCGATGCTACCGCTACGGTGGCTTATATACCGATGATCGTTGCGTCGATCATGTCAAAGAAACTCGCCGAGGGACTCGACGCACTTGTCCTGGACGTTAAGACCGGTTCTGGTGCATTTATCCAAAAATATGCCGATTCGCTCAAACTGGCCCACGCAATGGTCGAGACGGGCCGCACTTTTGGCGTAAAGACACAGGCCCTGATCACCGACATGAGCCAGCCACTCGGCAAGTACGTCGGAAATGCACTTGAGGTTTACGAGTGTATAAAGATTCTGCGCGGCGAGACCGAAGAGTCGATGCGGCCGACGCTCGAATTGTCGATCGAACTTGCGGTACCGATGCTTGTTCAGACCAAAGTCGCGGCATCGGCAGAGAATGCGAGATTCAAGATCGGCAAGGCTCTGGAATCAGGCGAGGCACTTGAAAGATTTCGTAAGAATATCGAGTTGCAAGGCGGCGACCCGCGTGTCTGCGACAAGCCGGAAATATTGCTCACTAAAGGTTTAAAGCAAGTGCCCGTAGTTGCCCTGACTGGCGGTTATGTCTCCGACGTGGATACACTCGTCGTTGGGAACGCGGTTTGTTCGCTTGGCGGTGGCCGAGTGAACGCAGAAGATGACGTCGATTCCGCAGTTGGTTACGCATCTACGCTCAAGATCGGGGACCGCGTGCATAAGGGCGACGAACTGGGCGTGATCTACTGCCGCAAAGCGAATCAGGGCGAGGCCGTTAGCGAAAACCTCGCACGTGCGTATAGAATATCGAAGGAAATTCCCAGGACAACTAATTTGATAAGAGCGGTGGTCTAAACTCTTATGAAACGAAGAAATTTATTAGGGCTCGCTATGGTGTTTGTGACGTGTTTTGCCGCGTCCTGCATGCAGCGTACCGAGGCACGTCGCGAGGGCTGTAAGATCAAGGTCGGCATTGTTTTTGATATCGGGGGTAAGAATGACCGCTCGTTCAACGCCGCCGCGTGGGAAGGCGTTCAGCGTGCCGAGCGCGATCTTCCGATCTGTCTATACGACGTCGAGCCCGGCAACCCGACCTCGATCGAACCGGCGATGCGGGCCTTTGCCGAGAAGAATTTCGATCTCGTTATCGGTGTCGGTTTTGCCCAGGGCCCGATCATGCAAAAGGTCGCTCTCGACTATCCGAACAACAAATTCGCGATCGTCGACGGCGTGATCTTTGAGGCCGATGGCAAAACGCCGCTCAAGAACGTAGCATCTCTCGTTTTCCGCGAACACGAAGGGTCGTATCTTGTCGGGATGATCGCAGCTTCGAAATCGAAGACCGGTACACTCGGTTTCTTAGGCGGTATGGACATCCCGCTAATTCACAGATTCAAAACAGGTTACGCCGAAGGTGCCAGGTCGGTTAATCCGAATATCAAGATCATCGACAACTTCGTCGGCGTCAACGACAGCGCCTGGAACAATCCCGGCAAAGGTAAGGAACTCTCGCTCGCTCAGATCGAAAAAGGCGCCGATGTGATCTTCACAGCCGCTGGAAACTCAGGGCTCGGAGCTTTCGACGCGGTCGAACAATACGGCAAAAATGCGCAAGGTGAAGCCAACAAATTTGTTATCGGCGTCGATTCCAATCAAAACGGCGTTAAGCCCGGATTCGTCCTCACCTCAATGGTAAAACGCGTCGATAACGCGGTTTATGATGTTGTCAAAGAGATCCTCGCCGGCAAATTCAGCGGCGGCTTTCATGTCTTCGGCCTCGATAAAGACGGCGTAGCCTATGCGATGGATGATTTCAACAAAGCCCTGATCCCGGCTGATGTCATTAAGAAGGTCGAAGAAGCCCGGACCAAGATCGGGACAGGCGAGATCAAGGTTACGGATGCGATGGCGAATTAGGCCAAAATAGGTGAGGAACATGGATGTACAAGTAACAATACCTGGGGAGATTTTCAATTCGGATACGACTGATGTTTCGCGAGAGGTGATTGAAACCATTGCTGCGGAAGGATTTCGGTCGGGGCAACTGGGGACGGCACAGGTTCGACGGCTTCTCGGGTTTGCCACGCGGTCTGAGGTGCATCAGTTTTTGGCGGAACGCGGCATTCCTTGGGTCAATTATTCTGTCGAAGATGCGAGGAAAGAGAGTGAGGCTCTCCGGAAGTTGCTTGGACGATGATCGTTGTTTCAGATACAACACCGATTCACTATTTGATCCTTCTCGATCAGGTGCATTTATTGCCCGAACTTCTGGGAGAACTCGTCATTCCAGCGATTGTCTCTCGCGAATTACAGGCCGAAAAAACTCCGCTCAAGATTCGGGAATTTATGAAAGATCCGCCGGAATGGCTGGAGATCGTACCAGATACGGGTATCATTGATATCGATTTGCATGATATTCACGTTGGCGAACGCGAGGCAATTCTCCTTGCTGAAGAACTTGGTGCCGATGGAATTCTGATGGATGACCGGGCAGGCCGGATCGCTGCGACAGACAGAGGTATTTTTGTTATCGGAACACTTGGCGTTCTAGAGATCGCTGCTCTCGACGGATTGATTGATTTCAAAGAAGAGGTGCGGCTGCTTCGGGAGCTAGGCTTTTACGTTACGGACGATCTGGAGCGTTTCTTCCTAAAACGGGTTGGTTTGGACTAGTCATGCTTGAACTCAAAAACATCAAAAAATCCTTTGGCGATTGCGTAGCTAATGAGGACGTTTCGCTGACCGTGCATAAGGGCACGATTCATGCGATCGTGGGCGAGAATGGGGCGGGGAAATCGACGGCGATGAAGATCGTTTATGGTTTCTACACTGCGGATAGCGGCGAGATCTCGCTCAATGGCAAGGCGGTCACGATCAGGAATCCCCACGATGCGATCGCCCTGGGCATCGGAATGGTGCATCAGCATTTTATGCTGGTCGATACGATGACGGTTGCAGAGAACATCATTCTCGGCGCAGAGACTGGTTCGGCGGCGAGCCTTGATCTTGACAAAGCCAACGCCGAGATTCAGGCACTTTCCGATGAACTCAAACTCGGCGTAAATCCGCGTTCCGTTATCGAAGACCTCTCAGTTGGCCAGCAGCAACGCGTCGAACTGCTCAAAGCCCTCTACCGTAATGCCGAAACGCTGATACTCGACGAGCCGACGGCCGTTCTTTCTCCTCAGGAAGTAGAGGAATTCTTTGGCATTCTGCGACGGATGAAAGAGCAGGGCAAAACGATCATAATCATCACGCACAAGCTCGACGAGGTGCTCGCCATCTCGGACGAAGTGACCGTAATGCGTGACGGAAAGACAGTCGGCAATGTTATAACTGCCGAAACAAGTGCGAAAGATCTGGCCCGAATGATTGTTGGACGTGACGTGCTGCTGCGAGTCGAAAAGACCGACGCATCGCCCACGGCAACCGTGCTTGAGGTCAAAAATCTGCGTGTCGGTGGCAAACTTGGTATGTCGCTCAACGGCGTTTCATTCTCCGTCAAGGCAGGCGAGATCGTCGGTGTTGCTGGTATCGAGGGCAACGGACAGACCGAACTTATCGAGGCTCTCGCCGGTTTGGCAAAACCCAGCGGCGGCAGCGTCGAATTTGACGGCAAGAATGTGACAACGTGTTCGGCGAGGGAATTGAAAGAGCTTGGTATCGCACACATTCCCGAGGACCGGCAGAAACGCGGCCTGCTTCTCCACTCTGCACTCACCGAAAATTCGATCCTCGGCGTGCATTATCGTCCGCCGATCACAGCTTCGAGTGGCCTTATGAGTGCCGCTGCGATCGGCAAACGGTGCGACGAGATCATCGAGAATTTCGACGTCCGCCCGGGCGACTCTTCGCTCTCTGCTAAATCGCTCTCCGGCGGCAATCAGCAAAAGCTCATCATCGGCCGCGAGTTCGGCCTCAATCCAAAGCTACTCCTGGTTTCCCAACCGACTCGCGGCGTCGATATCGGCGCGATCGAATTCATCCATAAAAAACTCATCGGCCTGCGTGACGCCGGTTCCGCCGTCTTGCTCGTATCCGCTGAATTAGAGGAAGTTACGGCACTAGCCGACCGCCTGCTAATCATGCGCGAAGGCAAGATCGTCAGCGAGGTTGATCCTAAAACTACCTCGACCGAAGACATTGGATTGCTGATGACCGGCGGTTAATGCGAGCGGAGGAGGAAGAAATTAGCCACGAACGCACGAATAAGAACTGATTCGATTCAGAGTTGTCATTCGTGCATTCGTGGCTATCTTGTTATGCCATTTTATGGAGTTAATTCTAAAAGACGAAGCCTATCGGTTAGTTGGCATTTGTATGGAGGTGCACAACAATTTGGGAGCCGGTTTTTTGGAGATCGTCTATAAAGACGCTCTAGAGTTTGAGTTTCGTCGAGCCGGTATCCTCTATGAGAGGGAAAAGGAATATGTTGTTAATTACAAGGGATCGATCTTGCCGCACAAATTCTATGCGGACTTCGTGGTTTTTGATCAGATCATTCTTGAGGTCAAGGGTAAGAGTGGGATTGCTGATGAAGATCTTGCTCAGGGCTTAAATTATTTAAAGGTTTCTGGAAACCGTTTGGCCTTGATAGTGAATTTCGGAGAGTTGAAATTGAATTACAAGCGGATAGTGCTTTAGCCGGAGAGATGAAGAATTTAGCCACGAATGCACGAATATGAATTAAGAATCGATATTTTCTTGAAAGTGCCTTCTTATTCGTGCATTCGTGGCTGATTTTTTTTTGATATGAAAGCTGAATTCAACGGTATCGCCCCTCAGTTTGTCGTTCAAGACGTTGTAAAGACTGCCGAGTATTATCGCGATAAACTAGGGTTTGAGATCTTAGGATTTTTTGCGGAGCCGCCTGTTTTCGCAATGGTTCGTCGCGGAAATGCGGAGATACATTTCGCCAGGGCCGACGGCGAACGAACTCAAATGAATGAGGATGTGCGACGCGGCCTAGGCACTGACGCTTACATCTTCGTCTCAGATATCAATTCGGTACACGCGGAATTTCTTGCCGCCGGTGTCGAGATCGTCGAAGGGCCGATCAAGCGGATCTATGATTGTGTTGAGATAACGATCAAGGATTGTAACGGATTTCAGCTCGTCTTTGGCGAGTGATCAAGCCGCCGCCGCTTTTACGCCGAACATTTGCTTCATCGCACCGATAGCCTTTTCCAGATTCTCCATCGAAGTCGCGTACGAGAGCCGTAAAAATCCATCGGCTCCGAATCCGTCGCCGTCGGTCACAACGATGTGGGCTTCGCTGAGCAGATGGTTGGCAATCTCAGCCGAACTTGCAAACCTTTCACCCAACAATCCACGCACATTCACAAAAGCGTAAAACGCGCCTTCGGGCATCGCACATTTAAATCCGTCAATCTCATTTAATTCAGGGATGAGCCAGTTTCGGCGGCGTTCGTATTCGGCGGTCATAGCACTGACGGCGGCGAGGGTTTGGTCCTGATTCCGCAGGGCCTTTGCACATGCATATTGGACGAACGACGTCGGGTGCGTCGCGGAGTGGCTTTGCAGTTTGATCATCGCCTTGGTCCACTCGACATTTGCGATCGTGTAGCCCGCCCGCCAGCCGGTCATGGCGTAAGTCTTTGAAAAACTGCCGGCGACACAGACATATTCCCGAAGTTCATCGGGTAACGACGCAAGCGAAAACGGCTCGGCTGGCGGATATGCAAAAAAGAGATAGCATTCATCGGTCAAAACGTAAACGTCGCGTGCCGCACAGACCTCTACGATCCGTCGCATTTCATCGGGCGGAATGACGCGGCCCGACGGATTGCTCGGGCTGTTGATGATCAGCAGTTTTGTCTTATCGGTGATCGCCGCCGCGACCTGATCGGCGGTCAGGATAAACTGGGTTTGCTCGGTCTCGATAAAAACACTGTTCGCAGAGCAGAACGTCACGATCTCGGGGAATGTTACCCAATACGGCTTCGGGATAAGAACGTCGTCGCCCGGGTTTAAGAGAGTACACGCCGCGTTGAACAAAGCCTGCTTGCCGCCGCACGAAGCCGCGACCTCTGCGACCTTAATATCTGCCCCGAATCGCGATGCGTAAAATTCGATAATGGCCGAGCGATAGTCCGGCATACCGGCAGTTGCGGTGTACTTTGTCAGTCCTTTCTGGAGGCCTTCCCACGCGTACTGTTTAATAAAATCCGGCGTGTCAAAGTCCGGTTCGCCGACTGACATATCGATCACATCGATGCCTCGGGCACGCATATCTGCTGCGGCCGCCGCGGCGATCAGAGTTGAAGACCCTTGCATCGCGGCTACATGTTTTGAAACCGGAAAGATCATAAGCACATTTTACCGCAGAGACGCTGAGACGCAGAGAACTGAAATGGTTATTGATGAGAGAGGCCACGACCTGCCATTATTCCGACAAATTTGTATTTTCTCAGCGTCTCAGCGTCTCTGCGGTTCACTTGACCTTTTCCCGCATACGATCCTCGACGATCAATGGGATCAATCCCTCGACGCGTCCGCCTAGTTCGAACACCTGTTTCATTAGCGTTGATGACACGTAGCTATATTCTTCACCAGCCATCAGGAAGACGGTTTCGATCGTCGGTTCCAGCCGACGGTTCATCAATGCCATGCGGAGTTCGTATTCGTAATCGCTGACGGCACGGATACCGCGGACGATCGCGGTCGCCTCGCTCTTGCGCGCGAAATCTGCGGTCAGACCCGAAAAACTCTCGACACGCATCTTACATCCATCTGTCTCGACGAGCGGCAGAACTTCGCCGATCATCTCGCAGCGTTCATCAACCGAGAACATCGGATGCTTATCCGCATTATTGAGAACGGCAACGATCATCTCGTCAAAAAGCGGAGCCGAGCGCGTGATGATATCGAGATGTCCGTTTGTCAGCGGGTCGAATGAACCCGGGAAAATTGCTCGTCGCATTATTAAGTGAATTGTAGTCCGTCGGTCGAAAATCCCAAATTCAAAAAAGAAAATTTAGCCACGAATGCACGAATGAAGCAATTTCTACTCGAAGAATATTCGTGCATTCGTGGCAAATTCCTAGAACTTTGTCACGAGCAGTTTCTTGGCCCTCTCGACTGCTTCTCTACACTCAATTAGAAAATCCGGATTGTGCTTCATGCTCAGGACCTTATCGATCTGCTTTCGAGCTTCGCCTTCTTTCTTAACCGCGAGGTATGCCTCTGCGAGGTGAAGGTGAAGGTTCATGTTATTTGTTTCGGTCTCAAGCCCTTTTTCGAGAAGCTCGACGGCTTTTTCAGCCTTGCCGCCATAGAGCCGCGTTTCGAGTTCGATCTGGCCGAGAACGTCATAGGCACTGGTGTTCTGATAATTTGGCTGGATCTCGACGACCTTTTGCATTGCCCCGCGAACCGACTCGATCGACTTAACGCCAACTGTCAGCATATTCTTTCGCGAAAGCTCGCCGAGGTTGGCGCCATACCAGAAATGGCCTTCCGCCTTTTGAGGTTCGAGGCCTAACGCGATTTTTGCGGCGTCGCGGCCTTCTTCAAATGCTTTGTTGGATTCCTTTTCGTCAGTTGACTGCTTGCCGAGAAAATAATTGAGCTTTGCGAACTTCCATTCGACCTCGAAATTTCGTTGGCGAGGGTCGCGGGCCGGACGGAGGACGTTTATTGCGGCACGCAGCTTGGCGATATCTTCGCGTTGTTTGAAAAGGGCTTCGGATTGGCTCAATGAAGATGAAATTGTCTCGGCACTGACCGCCGGACGCACGGATTCGACGGCATCGGTCTCAGTACAGGCAAATTGTAAGCACAATGTAATTACAATTGCGATGAATATTACAGCTTTGATGTTCTTCATGACGTAAAATCCCTCGGAACGTGATACGATTGTGGACTATCTACAATTGATTTTTAGAAGTTTGATTAAAATAGCACAAAGCCGGAATGAATAAAAACGGACAACCAGCCGCATTTTACGATCTCGAAGGAACGCTGGTCAGCACAAATCTGGTACACACGCTCGCCTTTTACGCCAAGCGGCAGCAAGGCCTCTGGCAGACCGCTAAGAAGAGCGTCGGCACGCTCGCGAAATTGCCGTTCTTTGGCATCACCGATCTGTATTCGCGGAACGTATTCAACGAGGTGTTCTTTAAAAGCTATTCCGGATTCTCGCAGGACAGGCTGCGGTATTTTTCCGAAGAGCTTTTTGAAGAAGTCCTAAAGCCCGCGATCTTCCCCGGCACATTCGACCTGATCGCGTCGGGTAAGAAGATCGGCCAGCGACAGGTCGTACTCACCGGAGCACTCGATTTCACCATTGACCGTTTGATGGATCACCTCGGCATCGACGACTATGTCGCCAACCGCCTTGAATTTGTCAACGGCTACGCCACCGGCCGCGTCCTGCCACCCGTGATGGCATCGGCGACCAAGGCCCAATGGATACGCGAATACGCCGAGCGCGAGGATATCAATCTGTCTGATAGTTACGCCTATTCCGATTCGATCTCGGATCTGCCGATGTTATCCATCGTCGGGCATCCGGTTGCGGTGTGTCCGGATTTTCGATTGAAACAAACGGCGTTGCAACATGACTGGGCGATCTTAGATTTGAAATGACTTTGACTTACTTCGACCGAAAGGGACCAGTACCAAGAGTGACAGGAGATTCGAAGAGTAACAAAAGATTTTGAGCGAGACTAGGACTCTCAGTTTGATTTCCGGATTTCAGCAGCAAGGAGAGGGAGCGAGGTGAAAATTCATTTAAAAAACTTATTTGGTGACGACAATGAAAAAGAGCAGCAGATAATTCGAGACCAAATTGCGACTGATAATTCTTTGACTTTTATCGAATGTGTTCATAGCTATTTGAAGGTTTATCCTGATCAGGCCACTTACTCATCGCCATTTCAGAATTTAATATTCATTCTTAAGGAGAAAGGGCTGTTTGTATCGAAGGATGTCGACGATTTGAGATACGAACTGAATATCGGCATATTTGCAGATTCCTCCAAATCTGACCTAGTAAAAAAACAAGCGGAGCTAGACGAAAGCAATCGCTTTCGCGACTCGTCAATAAGTAAATATATAGAACAAGTTTTGCAAACATCGGGAGAAGTCGAGTTTGATGAGGCGGATGAAATATATGAGGACGGTGTTGGGGTGCCGGGTGGCCGTGATCCACTATTTAATGACGCACTAGAATGCGTAATTCAGTCAAAGCGGGGATCAACATCCCTTCTTCAACGACATCTCCGCATTGGCTATGGACGTGCCGCCGCAATTCTAGACGCAATGGTTCGAGCAGGTTATATTGGCGAAATGGATGGTTCGAGCCGAGCACGACCTGTGCTTGCGAGCGGTTACACCGCCCTTCTAGATGGTGAGAAGGTCACCACGCGAAAGAGCCAACAATTTGAAGTCTTTCAGAGGGAGTCGTCACGGCTTGTCGACAGCGACGAGTACCGATATATTGAGCAGTTCGCGAAGAAATATGGCCGAAACATTAATACAAATGAATTGTCTAAACTCGGCGAATTATTAATTTCTCGCGGTTTTAAGTTTTCCAACCAACAATTGAGGATGGTTCTTGCGTTTGCTCTCAGCCAACAACGCTATGGTGACGCAAAGCAAAGAATACTCAGAGAGAATCCTTATGGTGCTCGCGGCTTGATCAAAGCATACCTAAATTTCTATACACCCGATGACGACGAAATGCTTGGAGTTCTCGAAGAGCTAATGAACGATAAAAAGCTTTATCACTTGCTCGCTAGTAGTCGTGACACATTAAGAGAGGAAGTGGGAAGAGTTTATAAGGAGCTAGAATTAGAACAGTTTGAGAAGCGATTGCTAAATGAAGACTCGCTCCAGATTGACGAAGTCGATAGTTACACTGGTTATGAGTTTGAGTCATTTTTGAACGACCTTTTCAGTAGGATGGGCTATTCAGTCGAGCAAACAAAGCTTTCCGGAGATCAAGGGGCTGATGTTGTAGTAATTAAGTTCGGCGAAAAAACTGTAATCCAGGCAAAGCGTTTTCAGGGTAACGTCGGAAACAGTGCCGTTCAGGAGATAATGGCGGCAATTAGTCTATACAAGGCCCATAAAGGAATGGTAATCACAAACAGTTATTACACTTCTTCTGCGAAAGAGCTCGCGTTTGCAAATAATATTGAATTGGTTGATCGCGACGATCTTGAAGAAATGATCAGAAATCATTGGTAAGAATTTATGGCCTTAGAACTAAGACGAAAAACACACGAATCCATCGTTTACATCGACAAAGACTCCGCGCCGCGGATCATGCCGTTTGGTGAGGATTTTATTATTAATGACCTGCCTGTGGGCACGCGCGTGATCTATCCGAATCCGCCTATAAAGGGGCTGCCTAATCGCGAAGCGGCAATTCGCTACGCGGTGAATCATCCGATCGAGATGGAGCCGCTTTATGCTTTGCTTGAGCCGGGGATGCGGGTGACGATCGCGATGGACGACATTTCGCTGCCTCTGCCGCCGATGCAGACGCCGGACCTGCGGCAGACGATGCTTGAGGTCGTGCTTGATATGTGCGGTGCAAATGGCGTTGATGACGTCCATCTGATCATCGCGAATTCGCTTCACCGCAAGATGACCGCTTGGGAAATGAAGCGGATGGTCGGCACCGACATCTACAACGAATACTATCCGGACCGCTATTACAACCACGATGCCGAGGACGACGACAATCTTGTCACGCTCGGCGTCACGCGGCACAACGAGCCGCTGCGGGTCAACAAACGTGCGATCGAGAGCGACTTGCTCATCTATCTGAACATCAATCTCGTCCCGATGGATGGCGGCCACAAATCGGTCGCGGTCGGCCTGTGCGATTACGAGAGTTTACGTGCACACCACGACCCGCAGACGATACGCGATTCGGATTCGTATATGGACCCGCCAAAATCTGCGTTGAATCACAAGGTCATTCGCCTCGGCAAACTGGTCGATGAGCAGTGCAAGGTCTTCCACATCGAGACGGCGATCAACAACAAAATGTTCCCCGAGGGCTACGACATTTTGACGCGGAACGAGGACGAATTTTCGTTCGCAGACCGCATGAAATGGGAAGTAATGGCCAAGACCTTCTCCAAAATGCCGCGTGCCGCTCGGCGCAAGATGCTCCATGCCATCCCGGCCCAGTACGAGTTGATCGCTTGTTACGCGGGCAAGACCGAACCGGTGCATGAGAAAATTCTTGAGAAGAACTATCAGCAGTACGAGATCCCGGTAAAGGGCCAGTGCGACATTTTGATCTCGGGCATTCCGGACATCTCGCCGTACAACGTCTATTCGGCTTTGAATCCGATACTTGTGCAGGTGATGGCGCTCGGGTATCACTTCAACATGTATCGCAACAAGCCTTTGCTGAGAAAAGGCGGCGTGATGATCATTACACATCCGTGTTTTGATGAGTTCGATCATAAGTTTCATCCCTCGTATATCGAGTTTTTCCATCGTTTGCTGCCGGAATCGCGGGATGCGTTTTACCTTCGCGAAAAATACGAACGCGAATTCGCGACCAATCCGGCTTACATCGAGATGTACCGCCGCGGCAACGCCTATCACGGCGCGCATCCGTTTTTCATGTGGTACTGGGGCGAAAACGGTCGCCAGCACATCGGCCACGTCATCGTCGCCGGAGCCGAAAACGCCCACGTCCCCGAAATGCTCGGTTGGGAACGCGCCGACAATCTAACCGAAGCCATCGCCATGGCCCGCAGCTATATGGGCCGCAATGCTGAGATCACGATGCTGCATCAGCCGATCATCGGGTTGTGTAATGTTACTGATTAAATGCAAAAGCCCGCACGAAGTAAGGGCATTCTTAGATAACGGTGCCGATGCCCTTACTCCGTGCGGGCTTGCGGCAACAGACATAGGAGTTTCTTAATTATGGAAAGCACAGAAATGACAACCGAAATGGAAGCGTTAAAAGGCAAACTTCGCGGAATGTGGATCGCGGGCGATTTTGGCGAGATCGCGAGATCGATCGAGGCGGGGGCCGAGGAATTTGTCGCTCGGCTTGATCTGCAACCCGGAACGAAAGTTCTGGATGTTGCCACTGGCACAGGCAATCTGGCTATTCCGGCGGCTCATGCGGGAGCTGATGTTACCGGCATCGACATTGCTCCAAACCTGATCGAACAAGCGCAAGCCAGAGCAGCCGACGAACGTCTCGAAGCTCGTTTTGACGTTGGCGATGCTGAGGCGTTGCCGTATGACGATGAGAGTTTTGACGTTGTAATGACGATGTTCGGAGCGATGTTCGCCCCGCGCCCGGATGTTACTGCGGCCGAATTGATTCGCGTCTGTAAGCCCGCGGGGAGGATCGCGATGGCAAACTGGACGCCCGAAGCCTTTACGGGGCAGATGTTCAAGACGAATGCGAAACATGTTCCGCCGCCGGCGGGAATGCCTTCGCCGATATTGTGGGGAACCGAAGCCGCCGTCCGCGAACGTCTGAACGACGGCATTTCCGACCTCGAAATGACGCGGCAGAAGATCTTGTTTACGTATCCGTTCGGCCCCGTCGATGTGGTCGAGCATTTCGTAAAATACTTCGGCCCAACCCAAAAAGCCTTCGAAGCCCTCGACGCCGACGGACAAAACGCCCTGCGTGCAGATCTCGAAGCTCTCTGGACCGAACACAATCAGGCTACGGACGGTACGACGGTGGTTGAATCGGAGTATTTAGAAGTCAGAGCCGTAAAGGGATGAATTTTATGAGACTAAAGCTAATTCTTGGAATCGCACTATTTTTCGGCACATTGGCCCCGACCGCCGATGGCCAAAATTCGCGTCCGCCGATGCCGTTCGTTGATAAAGGAGCGTGTCCCTTCGAATGCTGTACATATCGCGATTGGACGGTTGATAAGGCGACGACGATCCGATCCGCGATGAGCGATGGTTCATCGATCGCGTTTCGCCTAAAAAAAGGCGAACGCGTAAAGGGAATGACTGGTGTTGTCACGACTTCGCAGCCAGGCGAAGTCCGCGTTCTAAAGCAAACCAAGATCGGACGGTTTACCGCTAAGCCCGGCGATAGGATCTATCTGTTGACCTATCAGGGCGAAGGTTTTCACAAGGTCTGGTTCAAAGGCCGGATCTCATCAGAGGAAACGTATGACACAGCCCTTTTTCGCTCCGTCAGCGAACCCAAGGCCGTCTGGTGGGTCAAGGTCAGAAACTCCCGTGGCAAGATCGGCTGGAGCCGCGAACCGGAGAATTTTGGAAATAAGGATCAGTGCGGGAATTAGAAGCGGTGTAGGGTGGCAGATTGCGACCATGACAAAAGTTGAGGTCGCAAAATGCGGCATCAAAGACACTAGGAAGGGCAAAGTGCGACAGGTTATCGAAAACGAACTAGAACTAGAAAAAGGCTATCAGGAAATGGCCGCTGATCAGGAAGCTGAGGCCGAGGCTCTTGAATGGATCGAAGGTACAGCGGGCGATGTCGGTGACGAGCCGTGGTAAGAATAGCCTCGTTCATGAGGCTCCCCCGAAGGGCACATAGCCCCGTCCGTTTACGACGGGGTATTGGAGTGCGATTTGGTTGATAGCCCGTTTCAACGGGCTTACCGAAAGGCGGCTTAAGCCAGAAGCGAGAAGGACGTTAAAACGTCCTCTCGATCTCTTGCCCGACGCCGACCACGCCGTAAACGACGTGGCTAAGTGCCGCGAATCGCGGGAAGCCTACTGAGGCGGCGGAGATGAAGGGGAGGCCGTGTAGAACCATGAATAGCGAAATATTTGACATCCTTGTGGGGCGAGAAAAAAGACAGATTGCAGAGGTCGAGAGACTTCGGTCAGAAATGGAGGAGCTTGAGAACAGATTAAATGCGGGCGATATTGATGGGACACAGTTCTCCGTAGAAATTGAAAGGAGGGTTGAAGCCCTAGAAGAGGGAATCGTTGGGCTTGAGAAGATCAAAACAATCAGGGAAATGGAAATAGCAAGATTAGAGCTAGCCAAGAGCTTGATTGCTGAGGAAAAAGAACGGGACAATGAGGAACTCATTAGATTGCGGGAAGAAGAGCGAACGGCACAGATTAAGGAGGCCGAGGCAAGGAATGAATTCATCGATCATATTAAGGGAATTGCCGGCGATGATAAATCGGGTCACGAACTACTGTTATCAATGGGGCTCGCAGTCGAATTGCCTGAAGGAACAAAGGAATGGTTTGAACAGCAGGCAATCCGTCTTTGGAAGCAAGGTTTAACGCGCGCCTCCCTCGAATGTTTTAATCAAGCACTACCGAAAGATAGAAAAGAAATTACGGATAGCGACGATGCCCTAACTCTACTGAACCGGGGCAATTTACAAATTGAACTTGGGAATTTCGATGATGGAATTCTCGACTTGGAGCGAGCGGCCGTTATTAATCCAACTTTGCCAACAGAAAATGCTCAATTTCTAAAAATGCTACCACCTGAAGTATGCGAAGCCTTCCGACAGGGACTGCTGCGAAAGGACGAATCGAATAATGAAACTATCTCCAACAGAAATATATAAGGGTAAAAAGATCTTCTTTATCGGCGGGACGGGCTTTGTGGGGTTGGGCGACTGAATTTAGAAGTAACTCGATGGATACAAATTCTCAAATCATCATCTATCAAACCGCATCGGGCGAGACGAAACTGGAAGTTCGTCTCGAAAACGAGACGGTCTGGCTAACGCAAAAGCTGATGGCGGAATTGTTTCAGACAACCAAACAGAACATCAGTCTGCACCTTCAAAATATTTTTGCGGAGGGTGAGTTGAATGAAAATTCAGTTGTCAAGGATTTCTTGACAACTGCCGCTGACGGCAAGAATTACAAAACCGCATTCTACAATCTTGATGCCATTATCTCAGTAGGTTATCGCATAAAATCGTCGGTCGCGACGCGATTTCGCCAGTGGGCGACACGTCAAATCAGAGATTATATCGTCAAAGGTTTTGTGCTCGATGATGAACGGTTGAAGAACCCTGATGCTCCGTTTGATTACTTTGACGAATTACTAAAACGCATTCAGGACATCAGAACGTCCGAACGCCGTTTTTATCAGAAGATCACCGATATTTACGCGACCAGCACAGATTATGATCCGACCGACGAACGTAGCATTCTATTCTTCCAAACCGTCCAGAACAAAATGCACTGGGCGATCACCGGAATGACGGCGGCGGAGATAATCGACGAACGAGCCGACAGCAACAAGCCAAATATGGGCCTGACCAATTGGCGAGGAACAAAGCCGCGAAAGCAGGACGTAAGTATTGCCAAGAATTATCTGAACGCGGACGAATTGGCTGCTCTCAATAATCTAACCGAACAGTATCTCGTATTTGCCGAAGGGCAGGCGATGCGGCGAATCCCGATGTACATGAAGGACTGGATCGAAAAACTGCACGGCTTTTTACAGCTAAACGACCGAAATATTCTGGATCACGCCGGCAAAATCTCCCATCAATTAGCCGTTGAAAAAGCGGAATCTGAATACGAAAAGTACAATAATTTCAGAAACAAGGAGATCGAAAGCGATTTTGATAAGGCCACGAAAGGCCTAACGTCAACGAGCAAGAAAGCGCGTGGGTAAGATGCGTTCGAGCTTCATTATGAAACTATCACCAACAGAAATATTTAAGGGAAAGAAGATCTTCTTTATCGGCGGGACGGGCTTTGTGGGGAAGGTTACGTTGTCGATGTTGCTGCATAATTTTCCGGATATCGGGAAGGTTTATGCGACAGTTAGGGCGCGGGATGCGGCGGAGTCGAAGATACGGTTTTGGACGTCGATCGTGACGTCGCCGACGTTCGATCCGCTGCGCGAGAAGTATGGCGACTCTTTTACGGATTTTATTAAGTCAAAGGTCGTGCCGGTCAATGGCGATGTCGGGAATGAGTATCTTGGGCTCGATGAGAAAGACGCGAAGAAGATAATGCGTGACACCGACATCATTATTAACGGGGCCGGGAATGTGACGTTTAACCCGCCGCTTGAGTCGGCTTTGCGGACGAATGTGGTCGGCTCGAACAACATCATCAAGATGGCCCGGATGATGAAAAAGCCGCGTTTGGTGCATGTTTCGACGTGTTTTGTCGCCGGTAAGCGTTCGGGGCCGATCTGGGAAAACGAGCCGGTTGTCGGGTATTTTCCCCGTAAGGAAGAATTGCCGGGAACCATTTTTGACGTAAACCGTGAGGTCGAGGATTGTGCTCGGTTGTCAGAGCAAGCGAGGCAAGAGGCCGACGACGCCGTGCAGCATGCAAAGTTTCGCGAGCAGGCACGGAACCGGTTTATCGAGGAAGGGCGCGATCCTGACGATGAGGCCGATCTCAAATCAGCCATCTTCCGTGAACGCAAAATGTGGGTTCGCGAACGCACGACCGAGCTTGGCGCCGAGCGGGCCGGGTATTGGGGCTGGACAAATATCTATACATACTCGAAATCGCTCGCCGAGCAGATCATCGCTTCGCAGGACGATATTGTGAAGGTTCTCGTGCGGCCGTCGATCGTGGAATCTTCGAATCAGTATCCGTTTCCGGGTTGGAACGAGGGATTCACTACAACTGCACCGCTTATCCTCATCGCGTTACGCGGCCAGCCGATAATTCCCGTCAACGAGAAGCTGATCCTCGATGTGATACCGGTCGATATGGTTTCGGGGGCAATTCTTGCGGCGACGATGAATGCGTTGGTCGATGACAAACCGCCGCTCGTTTTTCAGGCGTCGTCGGGCGACTCGAATCCGAACGATATGAAGCGTATCGTCGGGCTAGTGGGTTTGTACAAACGCAGACACTTTGAGGAGAAAGAGACAGGCAACAAGATCGCCAACAAACTCGCCGGCATGGTTGAGACCCAGACGGTGACCCACCGAACGTATCAACTAGCGTCAGCGCCAATGCTGAACAAACTAGCGAAAGGTGCCGACCGACTGCTCGACACGGCAAATCCGCGTTGGGGCGGCGGGCGGATCGGGAATATTATTTCGGATCTGAAGAAATCGACCGAGAATTTTAAGGAAACGACTCAGGCGACGATGGACGCGTTTGCGATGTTCAAACCGTTTATGATCGACAACGATTATCTTTATCGTTCGGACAATGTGCGTGCGTTGCAGTCGGTCATTAAGGAAAAAGAGAAAGAGCTGCTGCCGTGGTATCCCGAGCGGCTCGACTGGTACGACTATTGGCTAAATATCCATTTTCCGGGAATGCGAAAGTGGGTGCTGCCGACGCTCGAGGAAGAGCTGAAAGGCGTAGAAAAACGTTCGTACACTTACAAGGATCTGCTTGATCTGTTCGATACTTCAGTAAAACGTTTTCCAACCCGCGTGGCGATGCGTATCGAGCGTGATGGCCGCAAAGAGCAATACACTTACGAGGACGTAAATGAACTGACCCTGCGAGCGGCCGGATTCTTTGCCAAAAACGGTATCGCCAACGGCAGCCGCGTGATCTTGTTCTCAAACAACATGCCCGAGTGGGGAATGACGTACTTCGGAATTCTCAAAGCAGGTGCGACAGCGATACCGATCGACCCGGCGTCGACGGTGGATGAGATCATTGCGTTTGCTAAGGCTGGTGAGGCGTCGGCAATTGTTGTGTCGCCGAAACTGGCTCTGGAAAACCCGGAGTTGAAGAAAAAGCTGGAGGCGGCTTTTAGCGGAGACACACGCAGGCAGGCTGCCTGCGGTCCGACGGTTTGGACGTTCGATGCTGTCTTTGAGATGAAGTCAGAGACGGAGGAAGCGAAGCGGAATGCTTTGCTTCCGGCGAAGATACACTCGAACGCGATCGCTTCGCTGATCTTTACCTCGGGCACTACAGGCACGCCAAAGGCGGTGATGTTGTCGCATAAGAATTTCGTCAACATGATCTCGATGCTTTCGTCGGTGCTCGATATGGACATCACGGATGGGGTTTTGTCCGTGCTGCCGATGCATCATACGTTCGAATTCTCGGCAGGATTTTTGACACCGTTTTCGAATGGGACGCAGATCACTTATTTGAATGAGCTAACGGCGGAAGACTTGGCTCGCACGATCGAAAACAGTCATGTCACCGGTCTTGTCGGCGTTCCTGCGTTGTGGGAAATGCTCCATCGGCGCATCAAAACGCGGCTTCGCGAAAAAGGAGACTGGATCGCCGATCTGGCGGACAACATGATCGAGTTCAACGCGTGGATACGCGACAACACGCCGTTCAATTTGGGGCCGATCGTGTTCTTCCCGATCCATCAGGGAATGGGCGGGAAGATGCGCTATTTGATCTCGGGCGGCTCTGCTTTGAGCGAGAAGGTGCAAAAAGATCTGCACGGACTCGGATTTACCGTGCTCGAAGGCTATGGATTGACGGAATCGTCGCCGGTGCTTACCGTCGCAAGGCCAGGGAACAAACTATTGCGTGGCAGCGTCGGCAAGCCTTTACCGGGTGTCGAGGTTAAGATCGAGTCGCCGGATGAAAACGGCGTCGGCGAAGTGATCGCTCGTGGCCAGAACGTGATGGTAGGCTATTATAACAACGAGAAAGCGACGGATGCTGTCATGAGCGATCGCTGGCTCAAAACCGGTGATCTGGGACGGCTCGACGAGGACGGAAATCTATTTATCGTCGGTCGCTCTAAGGACGTAATAATCGACTCGAACGGCAAGAATATCTATCCTGACGAGATCGAGGACCATTACGGTAAGTCGCCTTACATTAAAGAGATGAGCGTCGTCGGCCTACCCGATCCGGACGGCGGCGAGAAGATCGCGGCCCTCGTTGTGCCCGATTACGAACACGACATCGCGCTGACGCGTACCGAGGTGAATAAGCAGATCGAGGTGCATTTTCGCGAAGTCTCGGCTGGTCTTGCGTTTGCAAAGCGCGTAAAGGTGCTGCACATTACGCCTTTCGAACTGCCGCGCACGGCAACTCGAAAAGTTAAGCGGCCAGAGGTCGTCGAGATGCTGCAAACGCTCGAGGACCGCTCCAAATCAAAGACAAAAACGGTTGTTGATGCAAAAGGCGATGACAACATGCTCTGGATACGCAAAGTGGTCGCGAGTGTGTCAAACCGGCCGCTTTCGGATATTGCCGTCGAGGATAAACTGGCTGACCTCGGCTTTGATTCGCTCATGTTTGTCGAGCTACAGGCCGCGGTCGAGGATGCGGGCGGGCGCGTTTTGTCGCCTGACACTTTGAATGAAATTCAGTCTGTTCGAGAATTATTGACTGCAGTTCAGCGGGTCGATAAATCGAAAAAACTCGCTGACGAGCCAAAGGCCGAGGAAAAGAAGGACGACGAGGATATTTTTATTCCGTCGATAGTTCGTCGTATCGGAAATGCTGCTGTCGATCTTGCTACGGATACTTTGTATAACGGCGTGCTCAATACAAAGATTGAGGGCTCGGGACAGGTGCCGCAGCATGTGAATTTCATCGTTGCTCCGAATCACACTTCGCATATCGACACCGGCCTGGTGAAAAAGGCTCTTGGCAAGGATGTTGCCGAGCAAACCGTTGCGGTGGCGGCGGCGGATTATTGGTTCGACACGAAATATAAGCGCGCGTATATGAATAATTTCACCACGCTCGTGCCCATCGAACGAACGGGAAGCCTGCGCCAATCGCTCCGGCACGTCACGCAGATACTGAACGAAGGCTACAATGCACTAATTTTCCCCGAAGGCGGTCGTCAGGAATCTGGCCAGATCGCCGAGTTCAAACCGATCATCGGTTATCTCGCGTTGAATCAGAAGATCGGGATTTTGCCGATCTACATTTGGGGCACGTACGATGCGTTTCCAAAAGGTACGATCATTCCGAAAGGCAAAAGCCTTGGGGCAAAGGTCGGTGCTAAGGTCGGTAAGTTCCTCGAATACGATGAGCTAAAGGCAATGACAGACGGCGTTCCGAATACAGAAGCCTACCGACTGGTCGCGGCTCGCGTACAGCACGAGGTCGAGAATATGCGCGACGGTAAGCGAACGAAATTCGATGTCGAAGCTATTCGAAAACAATGGAAATCTGAACGCCGCCGCTCGCGAAAGCAGGAGCCTGTGATCGATGATTAGCTCGAGCACCTAGGGGCCGTGTTTTAGTAGATTACTGTTTTGGAGTCTGTCACGAAGCGCGTATCTGGATGCAAACGCATGACGGCTGAAATCAATGAAAAATCGACTTATATTTCTAGTAATATTGACTTTGGCGGTTGTTACGTATTCACTCGCCCAAACGCCGAAACAGATCGATAAAAAACAACTTGCCGAACAGGTCAAGAGCGAGTTCATGCACGCCTGGAATGGCTATAAGCAGCATTGCTGGGGCCATGACGACCTGAGACCGCTGACGAAAACGTGTCGCGACTGGTATGGCACGCCGATCTATATGACGGCGGTCGATTCGCTGGATTCGCTTTATTTGCTTGGGTTTAAGAAAGAGGCGGATCAGACCCGCGAGTACATTACTAAGAATCTGTCGTTCGACAAGGATATCTCTGTTCAGAATTTTGAGATCACGATCCGTATTCTCGGCGGGCTACTGACGAGTTATCAGATGACCGACGATAAAAAGCTGCTCGCTCTAGCCGATGATCTCGGGACGCGTTTGTTGCCGGTTTTCAATTCGCCGACGGGATTACCCTATAAGAACGTAAATCTGAAGACGGGAAAAACTAGCGGTGTGGTCTCGAATCCGGCCGAGACCGGGACGCTGTTGATCGAATTTGGGACATTGTCCAAGCTGACTGGAAAGCCCATCTATTACGAAAAAGCGAAACGGGCGCTTGTCGAGACTTACAATCGCCGCTCATCGATCGGGCTGGTCGGAACGAATATCAACATCGAGACCGGCAAATGGACAAATCCGGACAGCCACGTTTCCGCCGAGATCGACAGCTACTACGAATACCTGCTCAAATGCTCGATCCTCTTTGGCGACAAAGATTGCACTGCTATGTGGGAAGACTCGATCAGCAAGGTTCATTCGTATCTGGCTGACGAAGGCACCGATATGACCGCGCGAAGCCAGACCGGTGGAGTGAAGGTTGGTGATCTGTGGTACGGCCACGCCGATATGAACACCGGCAAGCGGACCGAGACCACGACCGGGGCACTCGATGCGTTTTTCCCGGGCTTACTGGCTCTCGACGGCGACCTGAATCGTGCTCGCGCCGCGCAGGATTCGATGTTCAAAATGTGGCAGGTCCACGGTATAGAGCCCGAGGTTTACAATTACAAAACCGGCAAGGTCGAACACGCCGGCTATCCGCTGCGGCCCGAGATCGTCGAATCGACCTACATTCTTTACCAGAAGACAAAGGATCCGAAATATCTCGCGATGGGCAAGCAGATGTTTGACGATTTCGTAAAGTACTGCCGCACCGACGTCGCCTACGCGGGGCTGAAAAGTGTTGTAACAAAAGAGAAAACGGACTATATGCACAGCTTTTTGCTGGCTGAGACGTTCAAATATTTCTATTTGTTATTCGCACCTGAAAAGACGATCGATCTCAAGAAGGTGGTGTTCAATACTGAGGCACATGCAGTAAGTAAGACGTGGAAATAGTTTTCAACGCAGAGACGCGGAGTCGCGGAGAAATCAAAAGAGCAATCGGAGCTGTTATTGT
This sequence comes from Acidobacteriota bacterium, assembly GCA_031431415.1. GTDB lineage: Bacteria > Acidobacteriota > Blastocatellia > Pyrinomonadales > Pyrinomonadaceae > OLB17. The sequence continues at coordinate 29,363 of JANPDK010000009.1, forward strand.
TATTCTTCTCTGCGGCTCAGCGTCTCTGCGGTAATAATCATGGCTAAAACTAAGGCACTCGCAAAAACGGAAAAGACCGAAAAGAAGATACTGATCACTGGCGGAACCGGCTTTCTCGGCACGCACATCGTCCGGCAATTTCTCGCTGCTGGAGAAAAAAACCTGAAAGTAATGGCGTCACGCGTGCCTGAGTGGATGAAGGACGCAGGCGTCAAGGCGGTTGAGGGTTCGGTGACGAATGCGGACGACGTTGCTAAGGCGTGCAAAAATGTCTCGGCGATATTTCATCTTGCGGGCAAGGTTTCTCGTGACAACGACGACGCGGCGGCGATGAATAAGATCCATCTCGAAGGCACGCGTTTGTTGTGCGAAGCGGCGACAGAGGCGGGGGTCGAAACTATGGTGCTCGCTTCGTCGAGCGGGACGATTGCCGTCAGCGAGGATGAGACCGTTTTTGACGAAACGTTTCCGCAGCCGATCGATATTTTGACGCGTTGGTCGTACTATGCCTCGAAGTATTATCAAGAACGAGCGGCGCTTGAGAATTTCAATAGCGAAGGCCAGCGTCTGGTGATACTGAATCCGTCGCTGCTACTCGGCCCGGACGACGAACGCTTGAGTTCGACAAAACCGGTCCTCGATTTCCTCGGTAAGAAGATACCTTACAGCCCGAGCGGTGGTTTAAATTTCGTTGATGCTCGTGACGCGGCCGCCGCTTTTATTTCCGCTCTAGATAAAGGGAAGCATCAGGAAAAATATCTGCTCGGTGCGGAGAATATGACCTTCGAGCAGTTTTTCGGACGGCTTGAGAGATTGTCGGGCGTGTCCGCCCCGATGCTCAAGGTGCCTAAGAAACTAGCGATTGCCGGTTCGAGTATGATCAGTTCGCTGTACAAAAACTGGGGCAAACAATCGCCCGTCATGCCAAACGAGGTCGAGCAGGCTGAGTATTTTTGGTATTTTGATTCGTCGAAAGCCAAAGAGGAATTGGGTTTTGCTCCACGCGATCCTCAGGAAACGCTCCAGGATACGATCACATATCTTCGGGAGAATATTCTGGGCGGCGGAGCCTTCAAGTAGTCGGAAAAGGAATTGGCCACGAATGCACGAATAAGAATTTCTTTATTCGTGGATTCGTGGCTAATCTTTCTTATATATTCCCAAAGAAAAAGAAGAAAAATATCGCCGCATGTTTCTGATCCACGTCTTTGGTGTAGCCTTTTGTGCGTCTCGAACTGTCCTCGACCGTGCCGTTCGAATTCACATACCCGAGCGTCGAGCGGCTGGAGTTTTCGACGGTTCCGCTGTCGGTGATGTAGCCGAGCGTGCGGCGGCTTGAGTCCTCGACGGTGCCGTTTTTGGTGAGATAGCCGAGCGTGCGACGGCTGCTGTCTTCGAACGTTCCGTTAGAATTCATGTAGCCAAGCGTGCGTCGGCTTGAGTCTTCGACGGTGCCGCTTGATGAAATATAGCCGATCGTCCTGCGGCTGCTGTCTTCGATGGTTTGTGCAAAAACACTAACCGCGAAAACCGCTAAGATCACTAAAATAAATCCAATTTTTCTCATGCTTCCTCCGTCCCGCCTGATGCGTTATTTTGAGAACGGCCAAACAGCCGGAAACCTGCAAAAATAATTAATCCGATCACCGCCGCGACCAAGATCGCAAGGCCTTCCTTAGCAAAATCGACGTTCGTCAGCAGCCAAATTATCAGGGTAATCGACAAAACCGCTGCTCCGATGCCGAGCGGCACGGAGAAAGGGGCCGCGGGGAGATCTTTTCTTCCGCGAAATATCGGCAGAGCCAAGCACGTCGTCGCGTAAACGAGTAGCCGCGTTATCGTCGCGATAGCGACCGCGGTCAGAAACGACGATTGGATCGTCAGGATGAGAATAACGATCGCCGTCACGATGATGGCTACATAAGGTGTCTTAAATCGCTCATGTGTGCGTTCGAAAACGGCTGGAAGGTCGCGCTGCTCGCTCATTGCAAAGAGCATTCGCGTCGAGGCGAGTACGCCGACGTTTAAATTTCCGAAGATCGAAATTAAAGCTCCAAAGGTGATAAATGCCGCTCCAAACGGGCCGAGAAAGACGCTTGCGGCATCCGCGATCGGACGCTCGGAGGTTGCGAGTTCGGGCAGAGTTCCGATACTGACGATCTGGATCACGATGTAAAATGCGGCAACGATCAAAAGCCCGACGATCAGGCCGAACGGTATAGTTTTGCCGGTGTCTTTTGTCTCGCCTGAAAGAACAACCGACGCTTCAAAGCCGACAAATGCGTAAATCAGCAGCAAAACTGCGCTCGAAAATCCGGCGTATTGCGGCACCGCATCAAAATTGAAATTGCCCGGCGAAATAAAGAACATTCCCACGACGGCGAAGATAAATAGCGGTACGAGTTTGCCGACGGTGAAAATATTCGTCATCACCGACGATTCGCGGATGCCGAGGAGATTTACGACCGTTATGACGACAACAACAAGACTGACCAGTGCGATTCGCATCGCACCTTCGTTGGCCCCGGGGATGAAAAAGCCGAGGTAGGTGATGAGCAGATTGCAGTTTGCGGCGAAGGTCGCGACGCGGACGACCCAATAGAGCCAGCCGACCTCAAACCCGACCATCGAGCCAAATGCTTCGCGTGCATACAGATACGGACCGCCGGTTGCCGTGAAACGGCTCGCCACTTCGGCGTAACACAACACGATCAGTCCGACGATCAACGCACACAGCACGAATGCCAACAGGCTGTACGCACCGATCTGTGCATAGACCTTTGCGGGCAAGCCGAAGATGCCGGCACCGATTATCGTATTGACCACGACCGCCGTGAAATCCCAACGGCCAAGGCCGCGAACAAGTTTTTCGTCGCTCATTTTAATGTCAGTAAGTGGAGAGCTTTTTCCGTCCGGCGATTTCGTCTATAATCTGAACACCGAGCACGCGTAAAAGATAACACAGGTAATGAAAATGTCCTTAAAGAGAATCGTTGCGATCCTAACGTTCGTCTGCTGTCTGGCCTCGGTCGGCATTGGCCAGAATGGTACGAAGAAGATCGAGATCGTTAAGCCAAAAGACTATCAGGCTCCGAAAATGACGATGTCGCCATCGCTCAAAGCGATCGTCGATGCGGCTGTCGCTGAGGTCATCGCGGCGAACGCGGCGAAGAATCTGAGGGATGCCGAACTCGCCGTAACGGTCATCGATCTACGCGAAGCGACGAAATTCAACTGGGCCGAGTATCGCGGCGAAGTGCCGATCTATCCGGCCAGCGTAGTGAAAATGTTCTATCTGGCCGCACTCGAACGTCAGCTTGAGGACAAGAAAGTGACGATGACGACCGAGCTGCAGCGTGGGCTCAAGGATATGATCGTCGATTCGTCGAACGAGGCGACGCAGTACATTCTAGACGTTTTGACCAACACCGCGAGCGGTGCCGAGATGCCGCAGAAAGATTTTGAGGCTTGGCAATACAAGCGAAACCGCGTCAACCGCTGGTTCTCGTCGATGGGTTACACAAATATCAACGTCAATCAAAAAACATTCTGCGAGGACGCCTACGGCATCGAACAGCAATCTCGAGCTTACAAAGGCCAGAACCGTAACATGATCACCACCAACGCGACCGCGCGTCTCATGGCGGAGATCGTTACCGGCAACATGAACACGCCCGAGCGGACGAAGCGAATGATGGATCTGATGAAACGCGATCCGTTCGCCAAAACAAACGATCCCGACAATCAGGCGACCGGTTTTACGGGAAAGCTTCTGCTGGATCGTAAAATGATGGACGCAAAGCTGTGGTCGAAAGCGGGCTGGACGAGCAAGGCGAGACACGATGTCGCTTATATTGAGACGGGCGACGGGTTGAAATTTGTGATAGCGGTCTATACCGAGAACCATGCGAACGACAAAGATATCATCCCGACGATCGCGAGCAAGGTGTTGGATGGGATGCGGGGAAAATTAGCGAATTAATAATAGTGTCGAGGAGACAAAGATGAGAACGCGATTGTATTGCTCTTTCTACTACTGCGGACAATGAACGCTACCGGCAAGTTGGAAACGCAGGACGATAGGCTGGTCAAAGTACCGACCTATTTGTACTAGAAGCCTGCTCGTTACTCCAATAGAAAGAGGCTGTCTGAAAAGGCGGCCCCTTTTTTTGGCGCAAAATGGGGTTGATGGGTTTAAAATGTAAGGATGAAGGAGAAAAAGGTCGTGTTTAAGAGGTACGTGCAGGATCAGCCGATGTTGCTGCCGCCGAGTTATGA
>JANPDK010000010.1:0-9948 GCA_031431415.1 Acidobacteriota bacterium
ATACGCCAGCTCGATGCAAACCTCATTCTGTCGCCGATCTACAACCAGTTTCGCTCGTCCAACGACAAGATCGATCTGCTCGCGATCCGCCGCGACGGACGGCTCGTTATCATCGAACTAAAAACACAGCCCGACCGCGCGATGGTTTTCCAGTCGATCGACTACTGGCGCAAGATCGAACTCCAACGCCGCCGAGGCATACTCACCGCCGCCGATCTATTCGACGGCCGTGAGATTCTCGACAAGCCCGCGATCATCTACCTCGCCGCTCCGGCGTGGAGCTTTCATCGGGATTTTGAGTTTTTTGCAAAGGCCGTCTCGCCGGAGATCGAACTGTGGCGATTTGAACTGCATGAGAACTGGCGTGAGAAAGTTCGTGTTGTGTCGAGGCTAGATTATTCGTGAACACGTTGCAGAAGCCCGCACGAAGTAAGGGCATTTATTCTGGCTAACGGATGCCCTTACTCCGTGCGGGCTTCTGAAACGGAGGCAACGAATCGATACCCAACGCCACGCACGGTCTGCACGATCTTAGGATTATTCGGCTCGTCTTCGAGGTGTTTTCTTAGGCGGACGATGAAGTTATCGATGGCTCGGGTATCGGTATCTTCCTGGAGGTTCCAGACCTCTTCGAGGATGGTCTTTCGCGAGACGGCACGGCCTTCGTTGTCGATGAGGTAGTGGAGAAGTTTGGTCTCCATCAGAGTGAGACGGATGAGTTCGTCGCCGTTTCTAAGTTCGAGATTTTCGAAGTCGATGGTGCGGCCGTTGATCGTGATGACGCTGCCGTTCGTGGCCGGTCTGATCTCGCTTTGCAGCCATTGTTTTCGCCGCAGAAGGCCGTTCAGGCGGGCGAGCAATACGCCGAGATCAAATGGTTTTGCAAGGTAATCGTCCGCCCCAGCCTCAAATCCCTGAAGCACATCTTCAGGCCGTCCAAGAGCCGTGAGCATCAGTACGGGCGTGTAATCACCTCTTTCTCGCATGGCATGGGTAACGTCAAATCCGCTCATTCCGGGCATCATCACATCGAGCACGACCGCGTCGAAACGCAGTACGCTCAAGCGCGAATCGGCGATCTCGCCATCATCGGCGATCTCTGCCGTGTGGCCCTCGGCCTCGAGATTAAATTTGAGGCCGTCCGCCAGATGTTTTTCGTCTTCGACGATGAGGATGTTCATACAAGGGGAATTCTGACGATAAATGTGCTGCCTTGCCCCTCGCCTTTGCTCTCGGCGACGATGCGGCCGCCGTGACGCTCGATGATCGAGCGGACGATCGGCAGGCCGAGGCCGGTGCCTTTTATTGGAACGGCGGACTTGCTGGGTGCACGATAAAAGCGTTTGAAGATCCTTTTAAGATGGCTGCGGCCGATGCCGACGCCGTTGTCTCGGAAAAATATCTCAGCCGTACGGCCGCTTTTACGCAGCTTGACAGAGATCTTTGGCTCGTCGCCAGAGTACTTAAAGGCATTGTCGAGCAGATTGGCGAATGCGGTTTGCAGCTCCGAGCAGTCACCGAGAACTTTTACTTCCTCAGTAGGTTTCGAGAGTCGGATCACGCTCTTGTCGAGATGCCGTCGTGAGCAGACGATATCGATCGTCTCGGTGAGCACCGAGCCAAGTTCCTGGTCGCCAAGATTCATCAGCCGCTGCTTCTCACGGCTCTGGCTTGCCTGTAAAACTTGTTCGACGGTTCCTAGCAACCGCTCGTTGTCAGCGAGCATGATGTCATAAAACTCGCGGCGTTTCTCCTCGGGAACGTCGCGGTTCTTGAGCGTTTCGAGATACAGTTTTATCGAGGCGATCGGTGTTTTTAGTTCGTGCGTGACGGCGTTGAGAAATGCGTCGTGCTGTTCGTTACGGCGTATTTCGCGAACGAGAAAGATCGTATTCAGGATCAGGCCGGTTATGATCAGGGCGAAGAAAATTACCCCAAAGACAAGTAGTGCGACTTCGCGAACGTTAAGTATGATCCACCCGACATTTAGCGCAATTGCCAATGCCGACAGGCAGATGCCGAAGATGAGAAAGAATATTGCTGTTTTACGGCGACGCACTCTTTGATATTAAGAGGAAAAGGAGAAGAGGGGAAGAGGAGAAAAGGGGAAAGCGAAATCGACAGACTTCCTTTCCCCTCTTTTCCTCTTCCCCTTTTCTCCTCTTCTTTCTTTTAGGCCGCTGCCCGCATTTCCCTGGGCGTTTCAGATTCGGTCGCCAGGTCGTATGCATAGACGTTTTGAATGAGGCCGAGCTTTTCCAGAATTTGCAGCTGATACCAGTTGAAGTCAAATTCCTTCCAAGTCAGGCCGTGCTTTGCGCTACGCGGAAAGGCGTGGTGGTTGTTGTGCCAGCCTTCGCCAAAAGTGACCGCGGCGACAAGTGCGTTATTTCGCGAATCGTCACGAGTTTCAAACCGCCGGCTGCCCCATAAATGCGTTGCCGAATTAACGAGCCACGTAAAATGCCAGCTCACCGCGATCCGCATAACGATCGCCCAGACGACCATCGTCCATCCGCCGATTGCGAACAGGACGCCCGCAAGAGCCAGCGTCGTAATGTAGTAGTGCTTATCGAGGAAACGCAGATAAGGATCCTTCATCAGATCGGGAGAATATTTCTGCATCGTCGCCTGCGATTGACGCTGAGCCGTTCCGCGAAAGATCCATCCGATGTGCGACCAATAGGTTCCGTTACGCGGGCTGTGCGGATCTTTTTCGCCGTCCGTAAACGCGTGATGGATGCGATGGGTCGTCACCCAAGTGATCGGTCCCGACTGCAAACCAAGCGTTCCGCAGGTTGCCAAAAAGCGCATCATCCAGGTCGAGGTCGTAAATCCGCGATGAGTTAATAGGCGGTGATATGCAATGCCGATGCCCCAGCTTGCCGCGATCCACCAGCAGATAAAAGCCGCGACCGCGTTCTGCCAACTAAATGTGAACAGCGCGGCGACAGCCACAATATGAAACGCCGTTACAAATATTATCGTGTCCCAATTGTATTTTCCCGCTCGTGACGGCTCAAATTCGATTACGTTTTGCATTATGTTAGACCTCTGTGACCAAATTGATGTGGGCGTCAATTGTGCCCTCGATTAAAGGTTAACAGGTTCCGGCGGCTGTAATTGTAAGAGTTTTGTAAGACTTACGGCGGTGCCCATTTTGAATTGAGGCGGCAAAAAATCTAAAGTAAGTTCCTGTCGCTTGGTCTATGGCAAAGAAAAGCAAAAATCTGATCGCGATCGAATACACGGCGACGCGCATCGCACTCGGCCTGATGGGGATACTGCCTCGCGCCGTGGCTATACGCATTAGCATAGGAATTTTGGGTTTGCTACCGTTCTTTATGAAAGGACTTTGGCGCGCAGGCATGCGAAATCTTGAGATCGCATTTGCGGAAAAAACGCTTTCCGAGCGGGAGAAAATACTCAAAGGCACGTTCGAAAATCTTGGCCGCGTTCTCGGGGAACTTAGCCAGATCCACAAGTTCGACCGTGAAAAACTATCGGAACTTATCGACTTCGACCTTGATGACGAGTCGAAAGCCGTCTATGCGAGAAATAAGGCCGAAGGCCGAAGCGTACTGATCACGACCGGGCACCTTGGCAATTGGGAGTTGCTCGTACTCGGCTTTGCCGCGTTGTACGAGCCGATCAGCTACCTCGCCCGTCCGCTCGATAATCCAAAGATCGACGATATGCTTACCGAGCGACGCACGAGGTTTGGCAACAACCCTATTAACAAGACAAATTCGGCGATGCTGGCGATCAAGATACTTCGCGAGGGCGGCATATTGGGCATCCTTGCAGACGTCAATGCTCACCCGAAAGAGGGCGTTTTCGTGCCCTTCTTTGGCCTCGCGGCTTGCACCGCGAGCGGCGCGGCAATGCTTGCGATACGGACAAATGCGCTGATCTACCCGACATTCTGTGTCTGGGACGCTGATAGGGAAAAGTATAAGTTCGTCCACGGCAAGCTGCTCGAACCCGTCATTACGGACAATCGCAAACAGGACATCATCGACACGACCGCACTCTACACCGCCGAGATCGAAAAGATAATTCGAGCCTACCCAGAGCAATGGATGTGGATACACAAACGATGGAAAACAAGGCCGAAGGGCGAGGCGGAGGTTTATTGATGGCGCGCGTCCTTTTCCGACGCAGCCTGTTTACGACTTAGTCGGCTTTAGGGCACTATGTTTGTGTTATCGATTGCGATGCAGGAATTTATTAATTTCCTTCGCTCAAACTGGCCCGAGCTGCTAAACCTGACGCGCGAGCATGTTTTTCTCGTGTTTGTTTCGACGGGAGCGGCTATCTTGCTTGGTGTGCCACTCGGGGTTTTGCTGACCCGCGTCAAAGGCTTGCGAACGCCGGTGCTTGGGTTTGCTAATGTCATGCAGACGGTGCCGAGCCTGGCGTTGTTTGGTTTGCTGATCCCGATCCCGTTCATTGGCGGCATTGGGGCGCGTACCGCGATAATCGCTCTGGCGCTGTACGCGTTGCTGCCGGTGATACGCAATACGGTGACGGGAATTCTTGGCATCGACCCGAAACTCATCGAGGCCGCCGACGCGATGGGCATGACCGGCGGACAGCGGCTTCGAATGGTAGAATTGCCGCTCGCGATGCCGGTAATTCTTACAGGCATTAGAGTTGCGGTCGTCATCTCGGTCGGCGTCGCAACCGTCGCGGCCGCGGTCGGTGCGGGCGGTTTGGGCACGTACATCTTTCGCGGCCTTAGGCAGAACGATAATAATCTGCTCGTCGCGGGAGCGCTAGCATCGGCATTATTGGCGTTGCTGTGTGATTTCGCTTTGGGTCAATTCGAGCGGTCGTACGCGATCGGCGAGACGGCGAAAACGCGGAGAAAAGTGGTCGGATTGGGGATCGTCGGAGTTTTGGCGATGATGGTCGCATTGGGCTTTCTGCCTACTTTCAGAGGGCAGAACTCAAATTCGACATCTGAAATTTCAGATTTGAAATCTGCGATTACGGTAGGCTCAAAAGATTTTACCGAGTCAGTCATCCTCGCCGAGATACTAGCACAAATGCTTGAGAAACAAGGTGTTGCCGTCAAGCGGCAATTTGAGCTCGGCGGCGATCTTGCGCACAAAGGCCTTCTGTCAAAGGAGATTGACGTCTATCCCGAATACACCGGCACGGCATACACCGCGATCCTCAAACATTCCCCAATTACCGACCCCCAGACTGTTTACGACCAGACGAAAACCGAGTATGCCGACAAATTCAAGCTCGCCGTTAGCCCGTCGCTTGGGTTCTCAAACGATTTCGCGATCCTTGTTCGCGGCGAGGTCGCGCGCAAAAGCAACCTCAAAACCATCTCCGACGCCGTGCCGCTGGCAAAAACGTGGCAAGCCGGTTTTGGGCAGGATTTTATGTCGCGTGCCGACGGTTACGCGGGTTTTTCAAAAGCGTACGGTTTTGCATTCAACAAACAACCCCGCGAAATGGACCTTTCGCTCACCTATCGTGCTCTCCAGTCCAGCGAACTCGATATCATCGCCGGCAACTCCACCGACGGCCTCATCGCCGCTCTCGATCTGTTCCAGCTCGACGACGACAAGCACTACTTCCCACCCTACCAAGCCGTCTTCATCGCCCGCCGCGAGATCGACGACATCCTCGCCAGCGCCTTTCAAAAGCTAAACAACGCAATCACGACTGACGAGATGCGGCGGATGAATTATGAGGTTGACGGGAAGAAGCGCACGCCTATGGAAATCGCCGCAGAATGGCTTCGTAATAATTAGCTTGCTTAATAATTAATTCTCCTGTAATATAAAAATGTTGATAATTCCGTATCTCATTCGCCGACGGTAAACACGCTCTCATTGTGAGAGAAGTGTAATGGATAGTTCGAGGCACGGTTCGTTTAATACTGTTAGAAGCGGCTATATAAAGTAGCCCTCCGACGCTGTACTTCCTTGCCACCGTTACACTGAAGATCACTCCGCGTTAGTAACTTCTTATTACATCCCGAAGAAATGTTCCACGACCGTTTTGCACGCCCATTTGTTGGTGTGCAGGAACGGAACAGGGCGAATTATGTTTTGCCCCCTTACAAACGCGAGCCGTTCTTCCGTAGATAGAGATATATAAATTTTAATGACTTTTAAAGATTTAGGCTTGCTGCCCGTTTTGACGGACAAGTGTGCCTCAATGGGTTACACAGTGCCTACACCCATCCAAAAACAGGCAATTCCGGTCGTATTGAGCGGCCGCGACATGATCGCTTGTGCCGAGACCGGCACGGGCAAGACGGCGGCCTTTTTGCTGCCGATCATTCACAAACTAATGGAAGGGCCAAGGCGCCCCGGAACAAAGGTTCTGGTGCTCTCGCCCACACGCGAGCTGGCCAATCAGACGCAGGAATTTTGCCGTCAGTTCGCTCCGAAAGGCGTGACATGCACGGCGATCATCGGCGGCAGCGGATATAAGCGTCAGATGGACGCTCTGCGTGCCGGTGCAAATATAATCATCGCAACGCCGGGCCGCCTGATCGACTTTATGGATCAGGGACTGATCGATTTTCGTGGACTTACCACTCTCGTCCTTGACGAGGCCGATCGCATGCTCGATATGGGCTTTTTGCCGTCGATCAGACGCATCGAAAAGGTCATTCCGGCAAAACGCCAGACGCTTTTCTTCTCGGCGACAATGTCAGCCGAGATCGAGGGCATCGCTTATAAGATGCTCAATGATCCTGAATTGATCGAGGTCAGCCCGCGCGGCACGGCTTCGCAACTGATCGAGCAGACCGCATATCCGGTCAATCCGCAATCGAAGATGGTTTTGCTGCTCGAGCTTCTTGAGAAAGACTCGCTCCAGCGTGTACTTGTTTTTACGCGGACAAAACGCGGTGCCGACAGGCTCGCACACGTACTCGAAAAACGCCAGCACAGCTCAAACCGTATCCACGGCGACCGCTCACAGGCCCAGCGTGACTCGGCCCTCAAGGCGTTCAAGGCTGGCCATACAAATGTGCTCGTTGCGACAGACGTTGCGGCACGCGGTATCGACATTGACTCAGTACAGCACGTGATAAACTACGATATACCCGAGGCGCCTGAGGATTACGTTCACCGCATTGGTCGAACAGGCCGTGCCGGTAACAAGGGCCGTGCGATCACGATCTTCACGACCGCTGAAGAACACTCAATGCGTGCGATCGAACGCCTCACGGGCGAAAAGGTCGAGCGCGTCGTTCATCCGGAATTTGGCGGACATGCCGCAGCATTTGTTCCGGGATCGGTGAAAAAGCAGAATTCAGGCCCAAAACGTAGTTTTAAGGCATTCGGCAGCTCGCGTCGGGCACGATAGAGGTAAAGCAAAATGATCAAGAAAAAACCAGCATTCGCGATCGGTGACAGCACCGAAATGATGTGTTCGGCCTGTGACATCGAACAGATGCACAAGGTCATGACCGTCACAAAACAAGGCGTCATCACCAAGGCCGTCTGCGAAACCTGCGAGACCGCCAGCACATTTACCCGAGGCGTAAAAACCTCGGTCTCAATGGGCACTGGCAAAAACGCTTCGCCATATGACCGCATGCGTAAATACCGCAAAGGCCAGGCGATGACACACGACAAATTCGGCCGCGGCGAAGTAACTGCCGTCATCGAACCACATAAGATCGACGTCTTATTCGGCGATCAGGTCCGACGCTTGATACATTCGCAGGTCTAAATTCTGCGCTTTCAATTAGCAAAAGGCTGTCCGAGACTGAAAAGTTCCGGAGAGCCTTTTTGTTTTATAAATTGAGCTTGTGACCGACCACTGATGCCCGACGACTGCTATAGTCACGCTATGGACAACAAATACCAGATCAGCAAAAGCAAACCTGAAACCAAGATCGAAATACTCCAACATCATATCGAAGAACTGGTAAAAAAACGCGATAAGGAAAAAGACCCCGCAGCTAAACAAAAGATCAACGCCGAGATCACAAAGCTATTTGCACAGTACGAAAGGCTGAAATTGTAATACCGCAAAGAGCCTTTTTGTTTTTGATATCCAAGCGTCGATCTAGTTACAGATGGCGTTGGGGCTTTTAAGTTGATCAAAATGGTATTATTTTATTAGCGATGACTGATTCCGTTTTTAAGCTAAAAAACCCACCCATAATTGAGGCTGTTTTGGACATCGAATGTGATTTACCTCCAAACCTCAAAATAGAAACACTAAAGTCTGCGGCTCAGCTAGAATTGGGAAAAAGCTACCCGAAGGTTCAATCTGTACTAGAACATCAGTTCCAAGCAAGGTTAAATGAATCGCCGGAGCTGACTATCAAAGGTGGCGTAGTTGGCCTGCAGTTTCGTCATAGCGACGAGAAACAGGTCGTGCAATTCAGAGCACAAGGTTTCTCTTTTAATCGGCTAGCGCCTTATACCAGCCTTGATGCATACCTTCCACAGATAAAAAAAGCTTGGACAGCTTATGTTAAATTGGCGTCTCCGGTGCAAATTCGGATCATACGCCTTCGATATATCAACCGTATATTGTTACCTTTCGTAAATGGCCGAATTGAGATGAACGAACACTTCCAAAATGGACCGCATGTAGCGGACGAAAAAGGACTCACATTAATTGGCTTTCTTAATCAATACACGGCAGTCGACGTCAATACAGGTTATCAAGTCAATAGTGTCCTTACTGCGCAGGCACCTGAAGATGACAACCTTCCTGTAATATTTGATAATAGTGCGATGGCTCTTGAAACTATGGAGCCGGAGAATTGGACAGCTATTCGCTCTAAGATAATAGAATTGAGACAACTCAAAAACCGAATATTTAGGAATACGCTAACAGAGACATGCCTGAACCGTTATCAACAGTCTTAAGCCTTTGCCTGGGATACGTCGTCTTAAATGGCTATCGACGCAATGATAGCTCCGTATCGCCAGAAGGGAATTACGTCGCTGCGGGGGTGCGAAAGGTAATCAAGTCTGCAGAGGATTCACAAGCTTTGTTTGGGGCGAAGTCCGCAGCGCTCTCCGAATTACAACATTTGGCGGACGAATGCGCGAGTGACGACTGGGATGGAAATGGTGCTTTAGGGGTTGATTTATGTGCATTCTGGAATGCCCAAGATTTTGTCCGTGCACTTCCTGATGAATTCCCCTTACCGGAGTTTGCAGCTGAACCCGACGGATCAATTTCCCTTGATTGGATTCGGTCTCGACATCAGTTGTTCTCTTTGAGCGTCGGTACCAGCAATCGACTTGCGTACGCTTGGCTTGACGGGACTAACAAAGGACATGGCGTTGATCAGTTTGATGGAATAACAGTTCCGCCACGCTTACTTTCTCAAATTCAGTCAATCTTAAATAATGGGAAGCTTACCATCAGGATTGCCTGACGAAATAGATGATGAGGAAGATCTTGCGAGGTTTCTCACATCAAGCAATCACTACAGTAAAAGTCGCATGGAAGTCAGGCCTGCGGCCTTTCTACCGAATCCTAGCGGGGATGAGACCTCCGTTTCTCGGCATGGTCGTGAACCATCTAAACAACTTTGGAAAATTGGAGCTAGCGCCGCGGGTGAGCGCACTCTTCATGGAGCGGCTATCTTTAAAGCACGTGACGTGCGTTTGGCGAGACTCGATGTGATTGCGGACGAACCTCCGCTACGACATGCTGCAATACGAAAATGGCCGTCTATTGAAAACGACCCTGACGAACAAAGAGCCCAACGAAAACTCCGGGCCTTGGAATTAGTCAGTGCGGCTGGAGAGCCCCTCCTACGCGAATTAAGCTGAATCCTTGTCTCTTCAAAAGAATAAAGAGGCTGTCTGAAAAGGCGGCCCCTTTTTTTGGCGCAAAATGGGGTTGATGGGTTTAAAATGTAAGGATGAAGGAGAAAAAGGTCGTGTTTAAGAGGTACGTGCAGGATCAGCCGATGTTGCTGCCGCCGAGTTATGA
>JANPDK010000011.1:0-2970 GCA_031431415.1 Acidobacteriota bacterium
GGTCGAACTGATCCGCGATGCTCAGGAGATCGATCATCGGATCGACATTCTGGTTCGTGCAATCGACCGGCGGTTTAGTGCTTTGAATCTCGATGTTTCACCACCGATGCGTCCAAATCCAAAGACGACCGAGGAGTGGGGCAAAATGCCCACTGGCTCCCGGCTCCAACTCCTCTACGACATAAAACGCATCCTGCAAAAGGCGGTTGACGACATCGACAGCCTCGCCGAACGCCCCGAGTCGGCCGTGATCTACGTCAGTCCCACTGATCCTAAGGAAAAGAAGTCGAAGGGCTTCGCTGACCTGTTCCCAAAAGCCGTCCGCGATCTCGCCGCCGCCGCCCAACGTTACGGCCCTGTGCTGAAAGGCGAACTCGACAAAAAGAACGATATGGCCGAGAAAGGTTCGATCCTCGATTCACTCCAGATGTGTGACGAGATAATAGCCGCCGTGGCCAAACTTCCCGCCGAAGTCAAAAAAACGAAGAAATGATCCTAAGCGGCTTTACAGCTCCAAGCCCGCACTCACCAAATTCTGCTATCCTGAAATTGCATGAAGTTTGCCACGAAGCCGCGCCGCGTTGTAATTACGGGAATGGGATGCGTGACTCCGATCGGTATCGGACGCGAGGCATTTTGGCATGGCCTCGCGAATGGCGAAAGCGGTGTCAGACGGATCGAGGAATTTGACGTCGAACACTCCCCCGTCAAGATCGCGGCGTTTGTGAAAGATTTTGACTGGCAATCCCAGCTCAACGCCAAAGACCGCAAACACGTCGCCCGCACAGTTCCACTTGCGCTCGCCGCTGCACGCGAGGCCCTCGGTGACGCTGGGATCGATCCGGAAAGTTTATCTCTCGAACAGAAACGAGCCTTCGGCGTCGAGATCGGAACAGGCGGCGGCGGGCTCGCGTTTACCGAAAAGCAATATTCATATTGGTACGTCGGCCCTGAAACGCAGGCGAGCGTGTATGTTATTCCTTCGTCAACGCACGGCGGTCTGTCGAGCGAATTGTCGATGGCATTTGGACTGCGCGGCTTGTCACATGTCGTCTCGACCGGCTGCACCAGCTCGACCGACGCGATATTCTACGCCGCTCAGCACATCGCTACCGGCCGCCAGGACACAATGATCGCGGGCGGCGTTGACGCTCCGCTCGCTCCCGGTATACTCGCCGGATTTAACGTAATGACTGTCCTCACCAACCAGTGGAACGACGAACCACATCGTGCCTCGCGCCCATTCTCGGCTGACCGCAGCGGAATGGTGCTGGGCGAAGGCTCCTGGATGTACGTTCTCGAAACCTATGAGAGTGCTATCGAGCGCGGCGCAAATATCTACGCCGAGATAACCGGCTACGCCTCAACCTGCGACGCATATCATCGCGTCCGTCTCGAAGACACCGGAACCGAACCGGCACGTGCAATGTCACTGGCACTAGCCGACGCGGATCGCACTCCGGACGACATCGACTACGTAAATCTCCACGGCACCTCGACCGTCCTCAACGACCGCATCGAAACAAACGCCGTCAAGATCGCTCTCGGTTCTCGATCAACCGCGATCCCGATGTCCGCCACAAAATCCCAAGTCGGCCATCCCCAAGGTGCAAGCGGCGCTGCGGGCATCGGCTCGGCACTATTCGCGTTGACGACAGGAATAGTTGCCCCGACGATAAATCTCGACCAACCCGATCCCAACTGCGATCTCGACTACGTGCCAAACGTCGCACGTAAACACGAAGTAAACATCGCCCTATGCAATTGCATCGGTTTCGGCTCAAAAAATAGTGCTTTAGTTCTCGAAAAAATAGCCTGATGTTTCCCGACCTCACCAACCGCAGCCTCGACCTGGAACGCCTCGACACAGGCGACTATACGCCCGCCGAATACGCACGCTGGCAGCGGGAAATGTATTACATCAATCGCTTTCTAGGCGATACGCGATGTCTGAAACTAGCTATTCGCGAGACATTGGAAGAGATCCAAACGGGAACTATTTCCATCCTTGATGTTGGTGCAGGTTCCGGCGAACTTCTGGCGGCGGCTCGCGAAATTCTTACCAGCAGAACACCGCTTTTGGTCGGCGTCGATGTTAACCCGTCGTCGGTCAACACCATTGCCGCCCGGGCCGATATCGAATCGGTGCAGGGTGATGCACTTGCTCTTCCTTTTGCCGATTCAAGTTTTGATATGGTTGTGTGTTCGCTCTTCTTACATCATCTGACTGACGAGGTGGCAGTAAAATTGATTCGCGAGATGCGGCGTGTGGCACGTCTCCGTTTTGTGATAATTGATATTCATCGGCACGCACTCGCACATTTTCTCTATCGGATCTTCGGCAAAGTGGCGTTGCAAAAGTTTTCGCTCGATGACGGTTCGCTCTCGATCCGAAGGAGTTTTCGCCCCGACGAGATGCTTACTCTCGCGAAGCGTGCTGGCGTTGCTAATGCGGAAGTACGTAGGCGTGCCGCGTTTCGAGTCGTGCTTTCGGGAAGCAAATGAATGCTGAAACAAAACATTTCGATGTGGTGATCGCGGGTGCAGGGCCCGCTGGTTCGTCGCTCGCTATCCGACTCGCTGATCAGAGGCTTAACGTTGCTCTCGTCGAGCAAAAGCGTTTCCCGCGACACAAACTCTGCGGCGAGTTCATCTCGCCTGAGTGCCTTTCACATTTCCGCGAACTTGGCGTGCTCGACGAACTCACAACAACTGGCGTCGAATTAAAGCGCACAGTCTTTTACACGCGAAGATCAGCATCAGTCGCCGTACCGAGCGAGTGGTTCGGTCAAAGTGCGAACGCCCTCGGCCTGAGCCGTGCAAAGATGGATCACGCTCTGCTCGAACGTGCCCGCGGCGTTGGTGTCGAGGTTTTCGAAGAACACAACGCAGTTGGCCTAGTGCGCAACGGCGACACTGTTATCGGTATCCGCGTCAAGAATTCCGACGGGATCACAAGCGAGTTTCGAG
>JANPDK010000012.1:0-5761 GCA_031431415.1 Acidobacteriota bacterium
GGGAAGGAAAGGCGGAAGGTGACGACTGAGTTCAGAGTGCAGGCTTTAGCCTGTAAGGGAAGAACAGGCTAAAGCCTGCACTCTGAACTAAGAAAAACATATGACCAAATATATATTTGTAACAGGCGGCGTGGTTTCGAGTTTGGGGAAAGGGTTGGCGGCTAGTTCGATCGGGACACTGCTTGAGGCCCGTGGGTTGACCGTTCAGATGATGAAGCTCGATCCGTATATTAATGTCGATCCGGGCACGATGTCGCCGTTTCAGCACGGCGAGGTTTTTGTGACGGACGACGGAGCCGAGACCGATCTTGATCTTGGCCATTACGAACGCTTTACTCATGCCAAGCTATCTCAGGCGAATAACTGGACGAGCGGCCGCATTTATCTCTCAGTCATCGAAAAAGAGCGCCGCGGCGACTATCTCGGAAAGACGATCCAGGTCATTCCGCATATTACGGACGAGATCAAAATGGCAGTCAGGACGGTCGCCGACATGCACAAGCCGGACGTTTTGATCGTCGAGATCGGCGGCACGGTCGGCGATATCGAATCCCTGCCGTTTATGGAAGCGATCAGGCAGATGGGCAATGAAGAGGGTCGCAACAACGCCATCTTTATTCACGTAACGCTGGTTCCGTTCATCGCGGCGGCGGGTGAATTAAAAACAAAGCCGACTCAGCACAGCGTTCGCGAATTGCGTGAGATCGGTATCTCGCCAGATATTCTGCTTTGTCGCAGCGATCGTCCATTGCCATCGGACCTTCGAAAGAAGATCGCGCTATTCTGTAATGTTCAGGAGAACGCTGTTATCTCGGCTCTCGATGTTCCTTCAATATACGAAGTGCCGCTCGCATTTCACGAGCAAGGCCTCGACGATCTGATCGTGACTGATCTACATCTTACAGAGCAATTCCCGAATGTGGATCTGCGGCGTTGGCGTAAACTGGTCTCGACAATAAAAGACCCGACCGGTGGAAGTGTTCGCATTGCGATAGTCGGCAAATATGTCGAACTCGAAGATTCCTACAAGTCTCTCCGCGAAGCACTGACGCACGCCGGCGTTACGAATAATCTGCGTGTAAACGTCGACTGGATCGAGTCGGAAAACTTGATGCAGGACGATTATGAGAGTGCGCTACAGGATTTTGACGCGATTCTCGTTCCCGGCGGATTTGGCAAACGCGGAATTGGCGGCATGCTCAAGGCGATCAAATACGCTCGCAAATCAGGAACTCCATATTTCGGCATTTGTCTCGGCATGCAGACGGCGTGTATCGAATTTGCACGGACTGTTTGTGGTCTGCGCGACGCTGACTCGACCGAGTTCAACGAAGAAACACCGTTTCCGATCATTTTCAAACTCCGCGACCTTGTCGATGTTGACGCACTCGGCGGAACAATGCGGCTAGGCAACTATCCATGTCTATTAACGGACGGCTCTCTCGCTCGCGAGGTCTATCACGGCGCCGCGGAGATCGGTGAACGGCACCGACATCGATACGAATTCAATCCCGAGTTTCGCGAAGTGCTGGAAAAAGAAGGTTTGGTGTTCAGCGGCATCTCGCCCGATAGCAAGTTCGTCGAGATGGTCGAGCTGCCGCGTGAGACACACCCGTACTTCATCGCGGTTCAATTCCATCCCGAATACAAATCCAAACCCCTCGACCCGCACCCGCTATTCGAGTCATTCGTCCGTGCCGCATGGCAAAACCGAGTCAAAAGCGAGAATCTAGAACACGATGTGACCAGTGACAAACAAGTTGAAATGCCCGATCATGTTGAGATCGGGAGCGATGAGTAAGAGAATTCTTACAGGATTAACAGGATTAGCAGGATTTCTTGATTTACTTATCCTGAGTATCCTGTGAATCCTGTTAAAATTGAAGTAATGAAAGTAGCTACTCCATACAGGGTCGGAAATGTTGAGTTTGGCGGGAAAGAACTCTCGTTCTTACTCGGCCCGTGCGTTGTCGAGTCGCCTCAGCACGCCATGTTCATGGCGCAGGAGATCTCGGATATTTGTAAGCATGTCGGGGTTGATTTTGTTTACAAATCTTCGTTTGATAAAGCCAACCGCAGTTCGATCGAGAGCTTTCGGGGCGACGGGATGGATTTTGGGCTTGAGATATTGGCTCAGGTCAAGGATGAGATCGGTGTTCCGGTGATCACGGATATTCATGAATCGTGGCAGGCGGCAAAGGCGGCTCAGGTCGCGGATATTTTGCAGATACCGGCGTTTTTGTGTCGTCAGACAGATCTTCTTGTGGCTGCGGCGGAAACTGGAAAGGCTGTAAATGTAAAGAAAGGGCAGTTCCTGTCGCCGTGGGACGCCAAGAATATCGTCGAGAAACTTCAGGCTGCGGGCTGCGAAAAGATCCTTCTGACCGAGCGCGGGGCGAGCTTTGGGTACAATAACTTAGTTGTCGATCTGCGTTCGTTTCCGGTCATGCGCTCGTTTGGTGTGCCGGTCGTTTTCGATGTGACGCACTCTCTGCAATTGCCCGGCGGACTTGGTAAGGCAACGGGCGGGCAGGCGGAATACATCGAAAACTTTGCTCGTGCCGGTGTAGCGTGCGGCGTGGACGCCGTTTTTATGGAAGTCCACGACAATCCCGCCAAAGCTCCGAGCGACGGGCCGAACCAATTACCGTTAGCCCGTTTGGAAAAACTGCTCTTCAAGCTAAAAGCTATTCACGAACTTGTAAATGATGAACCAACCGAGGCCGCACTACATGCGAATGATTAGACCCGCAATACTGATCGTGGTTTTACTATCGGCTTCGGCCATATTCGGTCAGGCTCCCGCACGAGCGGTGACGACATGGAAAGTCGAGAAATACGACCTGAACGTCACGCTGCCGCAGGATGAACGTTCGCGAAGCATCACTGCCAAGGCCGTACTAACTGTCAAAAATATTTCGGGCAGTCCTGCGAGCACTCTTACTTTGAGAATCTCGCCATTCGCTGAGATATCAGCGGTTCAGGTGAACGGTGCAAATGCGGAATCGACAAAAACTGAAGAAAAAATAAACTCGGCGACGAGTCTGCAACGGGCCGCGATCCGTGTTGGCTCAATAGCTCCTGCTGGAATAGTTACTGTCTCTGTAGATTACAAGCTAACCATCGAAGACAATTCGGCGGTCGCGATGATCTCGCCGGGCGGTTCGCAGATGCTGCCGCTCGCGTTCTGGTATCCGACGCCGAATAGCTGGTTTTATACGCGAGGTGCCGATGCAGCCGTGTTCCGGTTAAAGGTTACGCCGTCACTTGGCCTGTCGGTCGTAAGTGCCGGGAAATTAACGGACGGAGGGTTTGAACAGAATCTAAACGCACAGCCGTTTTTCGTCGCTGGGAATTGGGATGTAACAGATCAGAACGGCATCGCCGTCCATGTGCCGAAAGGTACAGGGCCCGAGGGCCAAAAGCGTGCCGCCGAACTCGCGGCGTTGTTCGGCGAGGCAAGGACGTTCGTGGCTACGGTCTTAGGTAAGGCTCCGGACGTACCCTTGCGGATTGTCTCCAGCCGTCGTGGTGGCGGGTTTGCCTCGGCGGGAACTTTGCTCGTTGATGAAGGTGTTTTTCGGCGGCAGAAGATAGATTCACTTACCGCGATGAATCTGGCTGAAGCCGCTGCCAAGCTCTGGCTCGGCAACTCGATCGCAGTCACCGGCGAAGGCTACGGCGTGATCAGCGAAGGCCTTTCTCGTTATCTCGCAACGCAATTTATAGAGAGCAAGTATGGCAAAGACGTGGCTGATGTCGAACGCCTTAGACAGCGTTCGTCGTATGCTGCGGTGCAGAAGCGCGATTCGCCGATGGCGACGGTGTCGCCGATCGACGATTTCTATTACCCGGAAGTAGCAAATAAAGGAGCGATGGCCTGGCGAATGATCGCTCGCCGCATTGGCCCGACAAAATTCTCAGAAATTTTGAAGGCCGGTACACAGGACGGCGAGCTAGATCTCGTCGAACTTCGGCAGACTCTGTCCGAGCAAAAGCCGCTGGTCGATTACTTTTTTGATCAGGTGACAGATACTAATTTGCTCGCGGGCAAGCCGGTCGCTACAGGCGGTGAGACGAGGGTCGCTCTCCGAAACACCGGTACGACAGCCGTTACGGTGGACGTGTCAGCAACTACGCAGACAGGCGAGAAACTGGTCTCAGCGGTTACGCTAAGCGCAACGAGTTGGGGCGAGGTTGCCTTCCGGACGGACGCCACGATCGTTCGCGTAGAGATCGATCCAGACAAGATTTATCCGCAAACCGATTATTACGACGACATTGCTCCGCGTGATACGACAGACAGCGATCCGCTACTCGCCGTCAAACGCCTGTTTGATAAACAGGGGGCGCAAGAATTTGCCAACGCTGAGTCTCTAGCGCGTATCCTTCTTCGCGATACGCCACGATTTGACGATCTGCGGGTATTGCTCGCGAGATCGTTACTCGCGCAGAATAAGAATGCGGAGGCCGAGCGCGAGTTCAAGGCTGTGTTAGACGAGAAACTTCCGACCAGTCGCAGCCTTGCGTGGGCCAATGTCGGCCTGGCCGAGACTTCTAACCGTGCCGGTCAGAATGAGGCCGCGCTGCGTTATGCCGATCTGGCGATCGCTGCCGACGCCGAGTACGGTGCGAGCCTCGCCGCTAGGAATGTGCGTTCGAAACTAAATCTACCCGTGACAGCAGACAATTCGGTAAAGGAATTTTTCGCTGCATTCGATCGGGCCGCCTCGTCGAATCGCAAAGCCGATGTTGACGCCCTTGTTCTGCCGGGCGAAGTCACGAAATTCTCAGGCGGTGTCGCCGGTTCGACCGAGCAATGGCAAACGCAGGTCCGCCAGGTCGACCGCATCGACGCCAACACTGTCCTCGTCGAAGCCAAAATGACGATTAAGCTTCTAAACAAGGAGATCGAGACCGGCATCGCTGTTTACCGTCTGACAAAGACGGGCAACGCGTGGAAGCTCAGCGCGGTCGAGATGTTTGAGGTGAGGTAATTTGACCGCCGAACAATTAAAGAAGATAAAGTTCCTTATAATGGATTGCGACGGCGTTCTAACGGACGGTCGTCTCTATTTTGGACCTACCGGTGAAGAGCTAAAGGTCTTTCATGCCCGCGACGGGCAGGGAATCGTCGAATGGCACGCCGCAGGATTCCGAAGCGGGATAATATCGGGCCGCAATTCGCCCATCGTCGAGATGCGTGCAAGGCAACTCGGCATAGAGTTCATCTATCAAGGACGCAAGGAGAAGATCTCAGCTTTTCAGGAAATGATAGTCGCCGCCGGTCTCTCAGCCGACGAGGTTGCCTTCATAGGCGACGACACGCCCGACGCGGCGGTCTTTCCCTATGTCGGACTCGCGGTCGCCGTTGGAGATGCTCACGACGCCGTAAAGGCCGCTGCCCACTACGTCACCAAACTCAACGGTGGCCGCGGTGCTGTTCGCGAGGTTATCGACCTGCTCTTAAACGTAGAACGGACCGCCTAGTCTGTTGATCGACAAAAGATTTCGACCCGCCACTTCTCCGAGAGAAACTCTGCGAACCGCTTTAGTCCTGACTTAGGTTTGGATTTGAATCAAGACCCGTGCTAATATTCCGCCAAAAGCGGGTGTAACTCAGTGGTAGAGTGTCAGCTTCCCAAGCTGAAAGTCGCGAGTTCGACCCTCGTCGCCCGCTCCATTTTCTTAACAAAGGAGAACATTATGCGACTGCCTTTTCTTACCGGAACAATTTTTCTGATCACATTGACGTTTTTCG
>JANPDK010000013.1:0-1943 GCA_031431415.1 Acidobacteriota bacterium
TCACCTATATTCTCGGAAACATACTTCCCCGCCCCCGGCGTCAGCGGCAACGTTGTGACTGAGGCATTTTCCAGCACAAGCTCCGAAGTCTGATCAGTAGTGTCGATCCGCCCATCGCTTGACGTTATCAGACGCAGAGAATTATTGACCTTGTCTTCGCTATAAATGAAGACGCTCTTCCAACGCCCGGTTCCGATATCGCCGCCGCGAACGAAGATCGTATATCCCGCAACCTCCGTATTAAATATTCCGGGCTCGATCGGCGACTCAAGCTTTTTTACGGCCGTCTGCAAAGCAACATCCCGCACCAAGCCGGCTGCAAACGGTACGCCTTTGAGATTTACAAAGAACGCAAAACCCGACAGTAAAACACCGAGCAGCATTATCGGCAGAGCGATCTGCAGATTCCCTACGCCGGACGCACGGATCGCGACTAACTCGCTGTCACCCTGCATTTTCGTCAACCCAATGATCGTCCCTACCAAGATCGCCATCGGGCATGTGAAAGCAATGACATTTGGGATGAGCGCGACGCTGAGTTGCCAGACGAGGTTTGCGGGGATGTGAATACTAAAGAAAATGTCGGCGTAGCGGCTCGCCTGTTGGACGAACAAGATCACACTCAAAAGTGCCCATGACGCTATGAAATACGGCAAGATCGCCGACAAGAGATATCTTGAAATTAGGAGCCCGATCCGTTTCATGAGCTTTCTAAACCGTTAGAGCAAAAGGCTTTTCAGCGGCAACTTCCCTGCCGATCGCCTGCGAGATCATTGTCTTTAAAACTGTCGAAAGATTACTGATAGCTTCGATATCAACTGCGTGAGCGGTGGAAAAAGCGTCGGGTGACAGTTTCAACGCCGCGGCCACGAGGTTTCGTTCTTCGATGCCGAGACGTCGGTGCGATTTCCGACAGCGTTCGCAAGAGAGGTGCGAATTTGAGAGTAAACTGGCCGATTCTTCATCGCGGAAACCGTTCCCGCAACTATCGCATTTGCTCCAATCCGGCAGATATCCTGACAGTTTCAATAGCCAAAGCTCAAAATACACGCCAATCGCTGGCAAAGTTGAACGATCCGCTGCCGCAGTCGTGATCGCCGCTCGCACCATTCGAAACACTGTCTCATTGGGGTCGTGCGGAGCTAAAAATGAAACGAGAAGATCGCCAAGATACGAGAATTTCTGTAGAAAATCAGGATCGCTCGCTGCTGCGAAGTTCGATTCGTCGATCTCGATCTTTTGTATCGAGACGAGATCTGACGTGTCTTTTTCAAAATAAGTGCTGTTTACAAAAGAAAACGGCTCGAGGCCGCTGCCGAATTTACTTTTAAGGCGTTTCGCACCTTTTGCGACACCACGCACGACCCCGTGGTCACGCGTCAGCAAAACCACGATCTTGTCGGCCTCGGCGAGATTGTAGGAACGCAGGATTATGCTCTCGGTCTCGATCAGAGACATTCATTCTTACCAGGGGATGAAATAAAAGACCCACGCCAGCACCAGGCTGACAACGACAAACTGGCCAAAGGATTTAAGCCCGTAGATCACGCGGTCACGGACCGTTCCACGCGAAAATACGGCAAATCCGACGCCGACAAATACCGCAAACGCTATCAAATAAAGGAAATGGATCATTTCTTCCTCCCGTAAGCGATATCGATCGAGTCGAGCATGGCAAGATAATTTATCAACCCGGCAACCTCTAGAAAGCGTCCGCCATACTCAAAAGTGGCAAGAGCGGCAACATCTTTCGAAGGCGTTCCCGCCATGATAAAGCTCACGATCGCACCCAGCCCATTGCCCATCTTTGCAAAGACATTAAGCAGATACAACAGCGTTCCGTCCTTAAACCCAAAGCCCGGATAATGCGCGCCGCCGCTTGCGATAGCGATCAAAAACATCAGCCACACGACCGAAGCGATTATCACCCCGCGCACGATCTT
>JANPDK010000014.1:0-3604 GCA_031431415.1 Acidobacteriota bacterium
GTCGAAGGACGGCTACAGGCCGCCGTTTCAAAACTCAAATTCTACGCCGGCGTGCCTCCGGAGCAGCCGTTTAGGCTTCGCGAGGAGATCACAACGGCAACCATTCCGCTTCTTCCGTCAACGCTTGAAACTGGCATCGCAGTCGGGCTAAAGAACAGGCCTGAGATTCGACTTGCCGAGCTCGATGAGCAGCTAGCCAGCGCGGGCCTGCGTCTTATACGCGCTCAAAGCCGACCGGATGTTACGGCCTACACGCGTTACTCTCAAGGGCGTTCGAGCATCGACCTGCCAATAGGTCCCTTTCCGCAGGACCGCGACCGAAGTCTCACATTTGGTGTCGCAATTGGGCTGCCAGTATTTAACAAAAATCAGGGAGCAAAAGCCGAGGCGGAGATATCAATCCGTCAAGCACAGGAACGACGGGTTTTTGCCGAGCAGGTTGTTAAGAACGAGGTAACAATGGCCTTTCAGAGAATCGAGGCCGCCCGGCGCGCGCTGGCGATTCTCGAAACCGCTGTATTGCCTCGTTCGCGAGAAAACATCGAGACCATTCGAAAAGTTTACGAGTTAGGAGAATTAAAGATCACGGATTTGATCGCGGAACAGCGTAGATTACTCGACGCAAATCGCGATCTCACCGAAACATTGACCGAACGCTACCGGGCCCAGGCCGATCTGTTTATCGCCCTTGGAATAACGCTGAATTAAAGGAAAAGAATATGCAGGAACAATTTAGACCAGAAGAAGCGATACATGACAAACAAGACGAGGCCGAACTAGCTCGTCTCGAGACAAACTTTGACGATGGCGGTGCGGCGGCGGAAACCGTCAACTCGTCGTCGGGTTCGGGGTCAGGTTCGATGCGGGCGTGGATCATAACGGCTATCGTGCTGGGACTGTTGGCGGTCGTCACGGCCGTTTGGATTTGGAGCAAAGGCTCGGCTGACGAGAAGATAGCGGTCGATGTGAAACAGAGCGAGCATAAAGAGGGTGAAACGGGAAAGGAAGTAAAACTCGACCCCGATGCGCTGAAATCGGCCGGAATCGAGATCGAAGGCGTTACGTCGCGTCCGGCAGTTGCTCTCTTGGAGGTGACCGGAAGTGTTGAAGCCGATCCGCAGCAAACGCAGGCTGTTTCGCCGCTCGTTCCCGGCCGCGTCGAAAAGGTCTATGTCGCAATTGGTGATCGAGTTTCGGCCGGTCAAACGCTCGCAACTATCGCCAGCACGGAGATTACCGAAGCGTACGGGAAACTGCACGAGGCGGAAAATAGGCTCGACATCGTGCGTAAAAATTTGCAGCGTGTGCGTCGCAGCGAAAACCGCATAGGCGTCTTGACGGCGAAAGCGAAACTTGACGAGGCCGAAGCGACCTTGAAAAGAACGCGGCGCTTGATCGAGCTTGGAGCCGGTGCGGGAAAGGATCTGATCGCGGCTGAAACTGCGCACAAAACCGCTCAGGCCGATTACGATTTTCAGCGCAATATCACGCTCAACAAGGAAATTCAGGAGGCCGAGGGCGAGGTAAAATCCGCCGAGATTGATTTTAATCATCAACGGCGCAGCCTGCAGTCGCTCGGAGTATCGCTTCGTGAAGGCGACGACGACGCACGAAACGTCGCGCTGGTTCCTATAAAGGCGCCGCTTTCCGGCCTTGTATCCGAAAGGCTTGTCAGTGCCGGATCGGGTATCCAGGCGGGTCAGCAAATGTTCACTTTGTCTAATATCTCGAGTGTTTGGATCACCGCAAGCGTCCCGCAACAGCAGCTCAGTCTCATTAACATAGGCTCTCTTGCCGCGATAAAGACGAGCGCTCTCGGTGACCAGACGATAAACGCTCGGGTAACCTACATTGACCCCGGCATCAACGAAGACACGCGAACGGCAAAGGTCCGACTTGCCGTCCAGAATCCCGGCGAGCGACTCCGAGCCGGAATGTTTGTCGAGGTCGGTTTTCAAACCGGGACCGATTCAGCAACGGGCGAAGAGCTTGTCGTCAATTCCGAGGCCGTCCAGCGTGTCGGCGAGAAAACAGTTGTATTTGTGCCGCGAGATAACGAACCGGGCGCGTTCGAGGTTCGCGAAGTCGAAACGGGTGGCGAGGTAAATAGTTACACGCGAATTAAAAGCGGCTTGAAGCTTGGCGAGAAGGTCGTAACAAAAGGAAGTTTTACGCTGAAAACTCTTCTGCAAAAAGGCGAGCTAGGCGAAGGACATTGATCTCATCGACGCACTGATTAGGACATGGAAAAGACCGAATTTCATATACCTAAGATGGATTATCCTTCCGAGGAGAGTCTGGTTCGATTGAAACTCGACGGCGGCGCTGGTTCTCTTGGTCTATTAAGCCTGGACTAAAAAGTAAAGTCGCTGGCAATTGGGTACCTTAACGACCTACATAGGTAGCAAATGAAAACGGAATACATCAGTAAAAATCTAAGAGTCCTGGTAAACGGGTCGTTGCGACTAATAATGTCTCTTGCCATCGTTGCGGGTTCCGTTATTGCCCAAGAGGAAAGAGTTCAACCTGCACTTAAATGGCCCGTCACCGAGACAAAGACGACTAAGGCAACGGAAGAAAGTTTAATACGGGTTCACACAGATTTAGTGTCACTTGCGGTCGTCGTCACGGATCGAAAGGGCAACTTGGTCGAGGGGTTGGAACGAAAGGATTTTACCGTGCATGACGATGGGGTCTCTCAGAAGATCACGTCGTTTAGCATCGACGATGCGCCTGCGAGTTTTGTTGTCGTTTTTGATGCATCAGGTTCTATGAACGGAAAGAAGATGAGCCAGGCGAAAGATGCTGTTCTGGGATTCGTCAAAACCAGCCATCCGCAAGACGAATTCTCTCTGATCGGGTTCAATTCGCGCCCACAACTGCTTCTCGACCGAAGCCGCGACGCCGATTTACTCTTGGCAAAACTGACATTTCTGGAACGAGACGGCGAAACTGCCCTTTATGATGCCGTTTTTCTCGGCGTTGAAAGAGTTCTTATCGGAGCGCACCCCAAAAAGGTTATTTTGTTGATTACCGACGGTGAAGACAACAACTCGCGATATACGCGTTCAGAAGTTAATCGGCGATTAGAGGAATCCGGTGTGATCGTCTTTGCCATTGGCATCACCGCAAACACGCCTCCGAGGCAGCGAATGGCTAACGAACGTGTTCTGGAGAAATTGACATCGCATTCTAGCGGCAAAGCATTTTTTCCGGACGACGCGATGAAACTGGATGAGGCGTTTGACCGCATCGCCATCGAGCTGCGACGTCAATATTCGATGGGCTTTCTACCCTCCGATTTTGTTCATGATGGGAAATGGCACCGGCTAAGAGTAAAAGTTGGGGCCGCAGGAGACAAGAAGGTGGTTATCAGGACCCGTAGAGGTTATTACGCGCAATAGATATCGCAAATCGACATGAAACTAAACGCGACAGAAAAATTCCTGATGAATAACCCGATCCGCTCCTTTTTCCAACGGAATAAGGAGGCGGCAATGCTTGAGAGGCTCGGTGGCAGGACGGTCGGGCAAAAAGTTTTGGAGATCGGCTGCGGCCGCGGCGTCGGAACGGAGATCATTTTTGATCGGTTTGGCGCGAACGA
>JANPDK010000015.1:0-8579 GCA_031431415.1 Acidobacteriota bacterium
CCTGACATCGGGACGTTAGGTTGGATGGCAACCATGGTAGCTACCGGCACATAAACGGCGCCAAAATCGGGAAATCTGTCAAGAAAAGTTGCGAAGGAAACCAAGCCAAGCACAATCAACGCAGCGCCGGAGACAACGCCCGGCCGCTTGCGGGAGACCAGGTTGAAGACGATTAGGGAGTTTGAAACCGTTAGGAAGAATCCGACCAATGCTACCCCACCTAATCCGGCTGTTCCGAGCACGCCAGTTGAAAAGATATATGACGCCGCGAATGTCGGTTTCGCGAGGGCGAGTGAATACCCGATCGCATTCCAATTATTCCCCGTAATCCAATACCGCAGAAATTCGCTAAAGACCCAAACAAACGGTGCGGCGAGGAAGGCCCGGGAGCCGAATCTTTTGAGCAATGCCGACAGCACCGCAGCAAAGATCGCCGGAAAGACTCCGGCTCCGATCGAGACAATCAGTATCAGAAAACACGCGAGCGGCCACGGAAACGCGGCGTAGTGGATCGGTGCATAGGTCAGCCACCAGCACGTCCCAAAAAAGAACGCGGTGCCAAATAGCCAGCCGAGAAAAAATGATCGGATCGTTGCAGAAGCCCGCACGTAGTAAGGGCCCCCGCTGACGACACTCGCCTCCGGTTCAACCGAAACCTCGCCATCGGTGCCCTTACTTCGTGCGGGCCTCTGCAACGAAGTCTCACGCTCGACCGCCCACATCAGCGGCACAAGTGCGAACCACGCGAGAAACCAATAGTCAAAATCCGGAAACGCCAGGATCAGCAACCCCGCCGCGAGCAGAGCAAGAGCCGCATTCTTCCACGAGGGCAAGATCCGTTTGACGAAGTCGAGAGCCATCACCAGACATATTACCAACTCCCTCTCTTCTTTGCGTTCCTCTTTGCGTCCTTAGCGAGCTTTGCGTGAGAAAGACGTTTTCACGCAAAGCCGCAAAGGACGCAAAGGAGACGCAAAAAAGACCGATCATATCGCTATCTGCCATTCTGAACGATATTCGGTCAACATGCGCCAAATTCTGTCACTCGGAAATGGCGCATTCTGTCATAAAACGAACCTCGCCATGACCGAAGCCGTCACAATGACCTGACCTACACACTGACATCGGGTCACACCTAACGAAACACACATCAAACTGACCGGAAACCCGGCAAAACCCTCGTACATCGATAAATAGGGGATTTAAAAGAGATAAGCCCGGCCTTTTCGGCCGGGCTTGTAATTGGTAGGACAACTGAAGGAACGCTCGGAAGGTGTAAAAGCACAGTGGCAAACCGCGCTCGGTGTAGTGGTGGCGGCGGGGTCTTGATCGTATGACCAAGCTGGCCACTGATGTACATAGCACGTGGCGTGCCACTGGGGCGGTGATAGGTGACAAGTGACGGGTGACGAGTTAAGAACAAACGAAAAAGCCCGCATTTACGGGCTTTTCAGAATGTAAAGAATTGTATTGGAGGCGGTTCCCCACCTGTCACTTGTTACCTATCACCTGTCACCTACCTCATTTCGAGCACCTTTCTGACAACCTTTGTAACGCAAGGACGTCCTGATTCTCCGCATCGATCTCGGCGGCGGAGACGGCATAGGTCTTGGCTTGGAGGCAATCGCCTTTCTCTACGTAGATCTTGCCTAGGCTGACGTGAGCATCGATCAATCGGTTGTCCCAGAATATCGAAGTCTTAAAGGAGCTGATCGCCTGATCAATGTCACCGCGCCGAAGATGTATTTTCCCGAGGAGCGAATAACTCTCAGCGCTCATCGGCTCACTAGCGAGCACGCGGCGAAGGGTTGCCATCGCGTCGTCGTCCTGGCCATTTTTGATCTGCGTACGGGCCTGTGCGAGCAGCGTGTCGGTCTCGCTGACCGGAGCGGCGTTCGTGATCGGACGGCGGCTGAGCACGACGGATACAAAATCCTTTCTCGCCGGTTGTATCACACGCAGGCTGACATCGGGCAGAGTTCGCGACTTTTGCCACTCGGTCTCGAGCTTGGCGTATTTGTTGTTGTCGGTAAGCAGACGCTGGGCCTCGTTTGCCATTTCGACGGCCTTGGCGTCTTTGAGCGTTTCGAGTGCTTTGGCGAGGATGAAATACGCTTCGCCGTCGCGTGGATTCTTGACGATCGCGTTTCGCATTTGTGCGGCGGACTCGGTCAGATTTCCGTTTAGGAAAAGCGCGGTCGCGTAGTTGAAAAGTATACTAGCATCGTCGGGCGACGACTCAGCAGCTTTTTTTAGCAACTCAAGGCCGTCATTCAGCATTGCAGCTGCTCTAGCCGGATTCTTTTTCTCGGCTCTTGAGCCTTGAACCGTTATTGCACCGAGGGCATTGTAGGCATTGGTTAGGTGTAGGTCGTCCGCCAATGGCTTGAGCGTCGCCATTGCAGATTCAAAATTACCTTGTTGCAGATAGAGCAACCCTATATAGAAAGAGGCTTCTGCAAACGATTGATCCTGACAACGGGCTGGTTTCTTATCCGTTTTAGCTCGGTCACGGCACTTTGTATACTGGCTGATAACCCTTTCGAAGGATGCTACCGCCTCGTTACCCCTTTTCGTAGACAGATAAAGGTGGCCAAGTTCCAATTCAGCCTCTGTGTAGGGAATTCCTTCGAGAGCTTCACTATATAGTCGGGATGCATTCTTGAAATAGTTTTCCCGAGACTCGACCGACTGCGTAATTAGACCCTTAATATATGCCTCAAAAGCCTTTGCTGGCACTTTGCTGGCCAGCCCGATCATGTAATCCTGCGAATATTCCACCGCCCGATTACGTTTGTAAAGTATCTGAAACGCGACCTGACCTTGGATCTTTTGTAATTTGCTAAGGGCGTCACTAATCACGATCTCGTTGGTCTGACGGCCTCCATCAGGAAAATCCTCCCCCACGTAGCGCCCTTCATTAACTCGTACCATTCGCACCGAGACTTTTATTGTCGCAGCAGCCTCACCGGCGGCTGGTACGATCTCGTACCGACCGGATACTAACAACGATGTATTAGTCTTTTGCGCGAGTTTAAGCGATGTCGCCAAACTGGGCAAACTTGTCAATGGAATGCGAAGTTGCTGCTGGAGCACCTTCCTTTGTTCATTCGAAATTACTGTGATGGTTGGCACTCGCAAAAGATCAGACAGCGAATCGGCAAAGCTCTCGCCGACCCAGTTAAATTCGCCCTTGCCCGATGTATTCTCGAACGGCAACACCATCACGACATCGGTCGCGCTCTGCGTTTGAGCCGATGCGAATACCGCACCGAGCATTAATATTATTGCGAACAACGAGCTTTTCTTGATCATCAACTTCCCCAAAAACAAAAATTCGCCCGATACGAGCGAATTTGATCGAACTATGTATGATGCAAAACTACCAATATAAAGATGGTATCCGGTACGGGATTTGAACCCGTGTTGCCGCCGTGAAAGGGCGGTGTCCTAACCCCTAGACGAACCGGACACAAAGGGCTCGCCTGCTCGTGAGGCGAACAGTAAGAATATCGGACGGGTATTTTGTTGTCAAACCGGATATCGGCATAGAAAAGGCCCGGTGTTGAAACCGAGCCTGATCTTAGAAGGTCGTATCTGATTCCCAATCGCTCAGGAGACACGCTCTTGCTTCGCAGATGTATGATGCACCCAATCCCACATCGTTGTCAAGCAAAAATACGCTCCCGGTGGGACTCGAACCCACGACCTTCTGCTTGCGAAGCAAGAGCTCTATCCACTGAGCTACGGGAGCGCACGGCGAGTATAACACGAGTTTTCGTATGTCAAAATCCGCCTTACTTGTATCTATTCCCACGTTTCACTATCATTCATTCAAAGGCCGTAAACGTATGAAAAGAGTATTCCTCATCGACGCGATGTCGCACATTTATCGTGCTTTTTTTGCACCGATGGGCATGAAGCAAGAGCCGCTGCGCAACAGCAAGGGCCAGGTGACGCAGGCGGTTTTTGTGTTTACAAATATGCTCCGCAAGCTGCTCAATGACGAGCGGCCCGAGTATATCGCTGCCGTTTTTGACACCGATGTGCCCACCTTTCGCCATGATGCATACGATCAATACAAGGCAAACCGGCAGGCGATGCCAGAGGATCTTTCGTCGCAGATACCGCTAATTATTCGAGTTTGCGAGGCCTTTAAAATACCGATCGTAAAGATGGATGGCTTCGAAGCGGACGACATTATCGGTACGCTCGCACGCGAATGTCTGAAGCGCGAGATGCAGGCCGTGATCGTCTCGAACGACAAAGATCTGTGCCAGCTCGTTAGCGATCCGTACATCATCGCGATGCGGCAAAATTCGAATAATTTCAAGCGAAAAGTGCCCGTTCCGCCGATCGAGTGGTGCGACGAGGCTTGGGTTATAAACAAATTCGGCGTCCCGCCCGACAAGATCATCGACCTTCTCGGCCTAATGGGCGACTCGGTCGACAACATTCCCGGAGCTCCCGGCATCGGCACAAAAGGTGCCCTCAAACTAGTCGTCGAATACGGCTCCGCACTCGGCGCGATGGAACGTGCCGCCGAGATCACCCACAAGACATATCGCGAAAGCCTGCAAAACAATCAGGACATCATCAAACAATCGCTCGGACTCGCGACCATCCACACGTCGGTTCCTGTCAGCCTTGATCTCGAAGCTTTGAAGGCTCACGAGCCGGATCGGCAACTCGCTTATGCGCTTTTCCGCGAAATGGAATTCAAGTCTCTGATGAAGGAATTTGGCGATCTGGGTTCGACGTTTGAAACTCCCCAAGCGGCACCAAGCGGCGGGGGCGGCCTATTCGACAATCTGCCAACGCACACCGGCGGCCCGGTCGAGACCAAATACGCGATCATCAAAAACCGCGAGGAACTCGACAAACTCATCCGCCGTCTCTTCGAGACCGAGCAGTGGAGCTTTCACGTAAACGATGCGAATTCAAATGAAAAGTCTGGCTGCTACGAAAAACTCCCGCCACAGGGCATCGCGATCGGCCTCGGTAATGGTGAGGCGTTTTACATCGATCTCGACAATTTTGAAGGCGGCACCGAAGCGGCAGTAAAGCCGCTGCACGACATCCTGACCAACGGCTTTCTCGACAAATCGGCCCACGACGCAAAGCGAAACACCGGTGCGTTGCTCAAACTCGGCATTCGCCCCGCCGCAGTCAAAGACGACGTCATGATCGCCGCGTACCTGCTCGATCCCGGCCGTGCGAGCTATCCGCTCGATTTTCTCGCTCAGGCATATCTTGATGTTGACGTGGGCCGGGCAATTCCCGAAGGTTTCGATGAAACGACGTTTCGAACCGCCGAGAACGCCGACCTCACCGCACGTCTCGCTCCCGTTATGCGGGCGAAGATCCGCGAGACTCAGCTTGAGACGATGTACGCCGATATCGAGCTACCGACCGTTGATGTGCTCATCGATATCGAGCTCGTCGGAATGAAAGTCGATGGTGAGAATCTCACGACGTTTTCGAAAACCATCACGGAAGATCTTGCCGAATTGAGCAAGAAGATCTTCGCGATCGCGGGACG
Organism: Acidobacteriota bacterium; assembly: GCA_031431415.1. Taxonomy (GTDB): domain Bacteria; phylum Acidobacteriota; class Blastocatellia; order Pyrinomonadales; family Pyrinomonadaceae; genus OLB17. The sequence goes on from JANPDK010000015.1 coordinate 5,543, forward strand.
TGAATTCAATATCGGCTCGCCAAAACAGGTCGGTGAGATATTTGGCGAGCTAAACATCGAGACCGGCAAAAAGACCGCGACCGGACAGGTCTCGACCAGCCACGACGTGCTCGTGGAGCTTGCCCTGACGTACGAGATCGCTCAGTTCATCATCGACTACCGCGAGATGGACAAGCTGAAGGCAACCTACGCCGATGCCCTGCCGCGAATGATCCGCGACGACGGACGTATTCACGGCTGTCTTAATCAAACCGTCGCTGCAACCGGACGTTTGAGTTCGACCGAGCCGAATTTGCAGAATATTCCCGTCCGCACGGAGCTTGGGCAGCAGATCCGAAAGGCGTTCATTCCGGAGAAAGGCAACAAGCTCATCTCCGCCGACTATTCGCAGTTGGAATTGCGAATTCTCGCCCACATCACGCAAGACCCGCGAATGCTCGAGGCGTATAAGAATAACGAGGATATTCACGCTCAGACCGCGAGGCTCGTTTTCGGAGCGACCGACGAGAAGGATCTCAAAGAAAAACGCCGTCTCGCTAAGATCGTCAATTTCGGCATCGCCTACGCCGTCGAGGCTTTTGGCCTGTCGCAGCGTGTCGGCATCTCGCGTGCCGAGGCTCGCAAGGTGATCGACGATTACTTCGCCACCTACAAGGGCATCCGCGAATACATGGACACGACGCCGGAGAAGGCACGCCAGCAAGGCTACATCACCTCGCTCTTCGGTCGTCGCCGCTACTTCCCGTCGATCAACGACCGCAATTTCACCGTCCGCTCCCGACAGGAACGCGAAGCCATCAACATGCCCATCCAGGGCACCGCCAGCGACATCGTAAAAATTGCGATGATCCGCGTAGCCAAGGCGTTGAAAAAAGAGAAACTCGAAACAAAAATGATCATGCAGGTCCACGATGAACTTCTATTCGAGGCCCCGGTGAACGAGATCGAAGCCGCGACTGCCCTTATCAAACGCGAGATGGAAGCATCCGCAACACTCGACGTGCCGCTCGTGGTCGAGGTCGGGGTTGGTGACAATTGGATGGGGGCAAAATAAGAGATTTGCCCGCAAAATACGCGAAAGAACGCGAAAAAAAGAGAGCTTTCTCTTGAATTTCGCGCTTTTTCGCGTATTTCGCGGGCAAAACATTTCTTGATTTATGAAAGCGACTGAGAAAACTCGTGTACGGCGGATCCCCAAACGCGGCCATTACGACCGTGAGACGATCAACGCCATTCTTGACGAAGGCTTTATCTGCCACGTCGGTTTCGTCGCTGACGGCCAGCCGTTCGTGATACCAACCGGATATGCTCGGGTCGGTAACGAACTCTATATCCACGGTTCGGCGGCGAGCCGGATGTTGCGGGAATTGTCGAAGGGCGTTGAGGTTTGTGTGACGGTGACGCTGCTCGACGGGCTTGTGCTCGCGAGGTCTGCGTTTCATCACTCGATGAATTACCGCTCGGTCGTGATACTCGGAAGGGCGGAATTGGTCACCGATGCGGATGAAAAAAACAAAGCCCTCAAAGCCCTGACGGAGCATTTCGTCCCAGGCAGATGGAACGATGTCCGTTGGCCAACCGAGCTCGAACTAAAGGCGACCGGCGTCCTAAAACTCCCGATCACCGAGGCCTCCGCCAAGATCCGCACCGGCGACCCGGTCGATGACAACGAAGATTATTCGATGGAAGTCTGGGCCGGCGTGATACCGTTGAATTTAGTTGCGGGCGAAGCGATCCCGGACACGAAACTCGACGAAGGTATCGGCGTCCCGGAGCACGTTTCCCGTCTGAGATCGAGATGAATATCAAAAATATGCGTAACCTTATCGCGTCCTTATTTTTTCTGCTGGTCATTCTGTCCACGGCCGTCTACTCGCAAAGCGAATCCGCAAACGTCGCGCCCGAATGGCAGACGACCGCTGAGAAAACGAATTACGCCAAAACTTCGCGCTATGACGAAGCTATCAAGTACGCCAAAGAGCTCGACAAGGCATCGGACATGATCTCGTATCAGCCGATCGGCAAGAGCGGCGAAGGACGTGATATTCCGATGTTAATCGCCGCCCGCGACGGTGCATTTTCGGCAAAGTGGGCGAAGAAGACCGGGCGTACGATCGTGTTTATTCAGGCAGGAATTCATGCGGGTGAGATCGACGGCAAAGACGCCGGATTTGCTTTGCTTCGCGACATCGCCATTACAAAAACGCGTCTCGATCTGCTCAAGGACGCCATCATCATCTTCATCCCGATCTATAGTGTCGATGGCCATGAGAATTGGTCGGCGTACAATCGCATCAACCAAAACGGCCCTGACGAAATGGGCTTTCGGGCGAACTCGAACAATCTAAATCTCAACCGCGATTACATGAAAGCCGACGCTCCCGAGACGCGGGCTTGGCTCAAGCTTTGGAATGAGTGGCGACCCGACCTTTTTATCGACTGTCACGTGACGGACGGTGCTGATTTTCAGTACAACGTGACCTACGAATACGCGCATTTTCAGGAAGTTCACCCCGCGATCAAGCTGTGGATGGACGAGCATTTTGACGGCGTAGTCGCTCCGAAGGTGGAGAAGGAAGGCAATTTGTTGACGCACTATGTCGAGTTTGCCGGACGCGAGGTAACGGGCGGAATTGCGACATTTATCGCGACACCGCGGTTTGCCACGGGCTATGCACCTTTAAGAAACCGGCCTGGTTTACTGATCGAGACTAACGTTTACAAATCGTATAAGTCACGTGTTCGCGGCACTTACGATGTACTATGGAAGTTTGTTGAGGAGGCCGGAGCGTCGAAGGCGAGCCTTTTCGTCGCCAATATCTCGGCTGATTCTCAAACCATCGAACGCGGCAAGACCTACGACGAAAAGCGTCAGTTCCCTCTCAATCTGGCCATCACAGACAAATCGACACCGCTCGCCTTTAAAGGCCTTGAATACAAGACCGAGGCCAGCACGATCTCGGGCGGCAACCGGCTCATCTACACCGATGTGCCGATGAACATCACGATCCCGCGTTTCGACGATGCCCGCGTTTCG
>JANPDK010000016.1:0-18216 GCA_031431415.1 Acidobacteriota bacterium
GTCACCGTGCCTTCTTTCTCGACAGCCTGGTAATGCATTTCATCATGCCCGGCTGCTTCCTCGCTTGGCTCTGGTGCGGTCTGTACTGCTTCTTCTGACATCAAAAACTAATTTCTCCTAAATTAACGTGACTTCTAAACATCTAAACAAACGATGAATAGAAAGAGAATTCTTACATAATGAAAGCGATCTTGTCGAGTTTACCGTACTACCAATATGAAATCGTCAACCTTAATATCGGCATCTATCAACGCCCCCTTAAGAGTAAATCTATCTATTTCATCGTGAAAGGGGAACACTATTACTCGACCGTCTGGGTGCTTCATCTTAACATGGCTACCCTTGCGGCCGACCTCCTCAAATCCAAGTCGCTCCAATGCACGAAGCACCTGTTTTCCCGAATATAGCGGGAGTTTCATATCGACAGTTCAACGATCTCTCGACCTTTCATGACAAGATAGTCCGACGGTTCGGGATCCAAATAAAGGTCAATTGCTTCTCGGATGTTCGTTAAAGCCTGCTCTCTCGTTTTGCCTTGTGACCAACAGCCTTTCAACGACGGTACCCTTGCTACAAAGTATCCGTCCTCGCCATTTTCGACTATTACCTTAATGTTCATAGCGATTTAATAATATCAGCATTTCGCAGCTATTTCGACCTTTTTAGATCAAGCTCGTAGAACCAAAAATCGTTATTCGGCTGATCGACTTTGAGCTGATCGGTCTTGCCGTTCTTGTCGATCGTGAAGGTTACAAAGCCGCGTGGGAAATTGTACGCGACGGACGGACGCCATTTTATCTGCCAAGTGTCGTAGTGCCAGTGTTCGAGATCGGCAACGAAGTTTGGCGACGGCAGGAAACGCATCACGAGCTTGCCGTTTTCTTCGGCAACAGCGACATCGCGTACATTTTGTCGCTGTACATTCCGGCGTAGCTGGCGAGGGCGAGCGTTGGTTTCGTGTCGCGGATGCGGGCGTCATCTACTTTTTTCGTTTCGTCAGCTTCATTATTCTTTGAGCCAGCGAGTTGGGCTACGGCTTCAATTTTTTAAAGCCGAATTGTTCGGATTTACCGCCTTGAGTTTAGCGATCGCCTTTTCGAGATTGGCCGCGTCGCCGAATTCCCTGTACGCGACGGTTAGATTTTGAAGAGTTATCTCGTGATTTGGATCTATCGCGAGAGACTTTTCATATTCTTTGATCGCCCCGCCAAGATCTTTAGGTTCGCGGTAGTAGAATGTCAGGCCGAGGTCGTTGCGCACGGTGAGGTCCTTTGGGTCCTTTTCCAGGGCACGGATGTATGTTTTTTCCGCCTCGATAAATTTCTCGTTATCGAACTGGGTGTTACCAAGTTTGACCAGTGGCTCAGCTTCAGCAGGTTTTAGTTTACTCGCTGCCTCGTAAAACTTGCCTGCGTCGTCAAAGCGCCCGACCTGATAGTAAAGATCGCCCGCCGTCATCTGTGCCTCAAAATTTTTCGGATCAGCCTTGGCCTTGGCAATCGCAGCCGTGATCTCGGGGATCGCACCACCTTGTGGCTGCGAAGTTCCGGGGCTCGTTCCGAGCGGCGGATGATCGGCCGGCAGTGCGGGGTTTCCCGTGAGCGGCCCGGCCGTGTTTGCGTTTGCGGTCGTGACCGGCGTCGGCGTGGCCACGTTTTTATTGATGCTATTGGCGAATGTAAATCCGATAATGGTACCGACCATCAGGCCGATCACGGCAAAGAGAAGGTTTTCTTTACTCATACTACTCACGCTGAAGGCGTAACTTTTACTTGATCTCAATTCCTATCGACTCTAAAAATCTGTTTGGCCGTTCGCCGCCGATGAGGGCGAAGATGTAGTCGTTCGGAAGCGTGCCTGTTTCCTGTTTGGTAACGACGTTCTCTAAAACGACCTCGTTCTCACGCATCTCTTTGATGCCCTCGCCAAACCTCACGTCGATCAGGCCTTCGTCGGCGCATTGATAGAGCTGAAGCTTGTTACCAAATTTTACCGTCGGAGCGAGATAATCGCGAACCAGCAGCGTCACCTGATTCATATCCTCTGGCCTGCGCGGTGTTATCGACGAACCGTCTCGTACCGAAATGAGGTCAACTGCGGCCTCGACCGCGACGTTGCCACCACCCACAACGATGAGTTTCCGCCCGCGAAATTCCATCGGATTAGATAGGCCATAAATGACTTTCACTTCTTCGTGGCCGCCGATCGAGAATTTTAAATCTTCGTTCGGCAGACGAAGCTTATTTGGTGCGCCCCGGAGACCGATGGCGATGATTACCTTTCGAGCCTTGTAAGTATGCGGCGTTTTCTCGGCTCCATGTTCGGTGTTGATAACAAAATAATCGCCATCATCGGCGCGATTTACGGTCTTGCAACTCTCGTTTTCATTAACCCTGACGCCCTTGTCCGCGAGGCTGCCGAGCCAGACGGCGAGGATATTCTCGCGCTGATCGCCGGGAATCCTGGTCTGTAATTGATCTGAAATTTCAGATCTGAAATTTGAAATTAAAGCTTCGCGTTCGGATGTGAAATGTTTTTGATACAGAGCGGCCCAGTCACCGGAACCTTTCGATCTGAGATAGCCGACAATGCGTTTCTTTAACTCTTTTTCGATCTTTGCCTCGAGCAGCGGTGAGCTTTCTTCACGTAGAGATTGCGGGATCTTTGCGATCAATTCGCTCGATAAAGCTGGCGCTTCGAGATGCACAAGATCAGCGAGCGGCGCACCGATCGCGGCGATTACCGCTTCATCGTCGCTCATGTCGGCCACGCCGTACTTTGCCTTTGCGAGGCCGAGTCCGGCAACCGGGATCCCGCCGAACCAATCTTTTGTATCGGGCTTGAAAAAGATGTACTTGCCCTTTGGATACAGGTCGATGGTCGAGAGTGTGTTGCCTTGTTCGAGGGCGATGTATTTCAGGCCGGCAAGATGTGCTTCGGCGGCGGCAGATGCTCCGCCGGGGCCGATGCCAATGATAGCGACGTCGTAGTCGGCTTTTGGTTCGGCGGGCGATGATGCAAGTTGGCCCTTGATATGCGAGATGACCTCCGAGCCTTCTTTTACCGCATTTTTGATCAGCGGCACACCCGATACGTCACCGATGATGTAGCAACCAGCAACGTTCGTCTGATAGCTCGCCCCGTCTCGCGTCGGCGTTGGCAGAGAACGCACTTCCTTTGCCGTGTTGATGACGATACAAGCTTTTGGATTGACCGGACACTCGGCCTGACACGCCGTGTCCTCCATACAAAGGTCAGGTGCAACCGCCGCAGCAGTGCCGTCGACGATCGCCAGCACATCGTGCGGACACGCATCGACACACGCCTGACAGCCGATGCAGCGTTCGGCAAAAATTACCGGATGCGGATACGCCGGGCCGCGATATTTGTCGAGGCCGAGTTCTTTAAGCTCGGCCGAACTCAGCGTTCGCACTGATGATGAAGCACCGGCATGCTCGCCGCGGCTCTTAAAAAATCCGATCGCCCGCGTCGAATCGTTAAACACCGTAATAAACCCAATGAGCAATCCGATCGCGAGAATACTCACCCAACCGATCCACGACAGGCCGCCATACGTGATCGTGTGCTCGGTCACCAGCTCCTGGTTGATCCAAAGTAGGACACCCAAAAGGGCGAGACAGATGATGATGTGAAACAGTTTCATTGCCCTTTAAGCTCAAGTATCTTCGCCGCGATCGCATCTTTGCGGCGTTTCAAAGCGTCCTCGGTCAGGAATTCGCTCCAACGGTTGCCGCCGTACGGATGCTGCGTGTGGCACGAGATGCAGTTCGCCTGATCGGCCTTGAATCTCGCATCGCGGGTCGCATCACCCGCCTTATTTGTATGACAAGCCGCGCACGTTTCTCGCGGCGTAGTCCGGTCGACCGGCTTAAAAGTTTCGTGGCAGGTCGAGCACGAAACAAACCCACGCGAATCTCCCTTTAATCCAGTCGGTGTCCTTAAGCGCCCTGTGTGAACCGTGTGAAAATGGCGGCTCAACTTCGCCTGTTCGTCCTTGTCGCCGGTCGCCGAATTGTTTATCTCAGGGATCGCGTCAGCGACCTCGCTGTAAACGCCTTTCCATTTCCAGACACCATCCGCCGCCGGATAACCATACGAACCGCCATGCGCCGTGCGGACCGCCTTGCCGTTGTAGAGCTGCTTATTACTGTCGCTATGACAAGTCGCACAGCTTTCGACGGCGGTCGCGCTCATGTCAAAATCGCCGCCTTGATGTTCCTTATGACACGCCGTGCAGGTAATTCCGGCGTCCTCGTGAGCACGCGTGTTCGTCGCGTGAAACTGCTCCGCTTGATGACACTTCACGCATGAATTTTCAAGCGGTTCATTCGGCGTGTGGCATGTTGTACACGAATTGCCGTTCGACGACACGGCGATCGGGCTCGATTCGATTACCTTGGAATGGGCGAGCGTCAGCGGTTTTGGCGAATACGCCTGCGGATATCGAAAATACGCAAACGCACCGACGGCACCGACTATCAGAAAAGCCCAGACAAACAGGCCGTACCGCCACGTTCGTTTGAGATCGCGGGTCGGCCGCCAGTTGAACATCGCCTTGCCCGGTTTTGGCTTCTCAGTCGGCCGCAAACGCGTGCTCCAATCTTCTTTCTGCCGTGTACGCTTCTCCCAAAAGACTTTTAAAACATCACCCGCCTCGGGCATCCCCGCTGGCGGTTTTGGTGCCGGAGCTTTTTGCACGACCTCGCCGATCGCCTGTTTCTGGATTGCCAGCGAAAGACCGCCCGCATCGATCGCCGCCAGTATTGTGAACGGGCCGATCTGGATCGTATCGCCGCCAGCGAGTATGTCGTTCTTCTGCGGCCCGAGCAGACGGCCGTTGAGCGTCAAAACGTTTGAAGTCGAGAGATTTACGAGATAGTATTTGCGGTCGCGAAAATTGATCGCAGCGTGAATACGCGAGACGCTATTGTGATCGAGCACGACCTCGCACGTGTCGAGGCGGCCGATCATGATGCCTTCCTTGTAGACGCTTTCAGCCGCCGTCTCAGAGCCGGCAAAGCTGATCCTGAAATTTCCGGTGTCCTTCGAGGGCATCTTATCTCACGTTAAAATACACGACCTGCGCGATGTGGATCGCCATCAATACCAACATCAACGAGGTAAACAAAACATGCGGTGCGACCCAGAGCTTTAGCAAATGATGCAGATAACAAAGTGCGTCCACACGCCTCAGCGTCGCTGCATTCTCGACCGCATCCATCAAACGCGCATCGTCTGTGCGGGTCATCTTGTCCGCCGCGACACGAAACTCCTTACGTGCCGACGCGAGCATTGTCCGCAGATCTTCACGTTTCAGATACTGTCTGAAAAGATATGCGAGACCGAGAAAGCGGCGGCGAACCTTTCGCCGAATAAGCTCTTTTAGCTCGGGGTTTGTCGTTTCGTCAGCGGTTTGGATCAGCTCGGAGCGCAACTCTTTCTGACGAGCCTCGAGATCTTCGATCAGCAGCGGCTCACGCTCGATACGCGTCATAAATCGCGGCACGATAATGTAACAAGCCGCACCGAACAAGCCGGTCGCTATCACAAGATCGAACGAGATCATCAGAAGTGTAGTCAACAATCCGCCCGAGCTCGCACCTCCATGAACAAGCAACAGAACGCCAGCCAAGACACCGAGATATACGTGCGAAAGCAGCCAATACCTCAAAGCTCCGGCACGGCGGCGATAGATCTGCTTGCGCATCGGATATGCCATCACCCAGACGATCGACGCTAGGCCGGTTAGTCCCGTGAGCCAACGCATCGTCAGCCAGCCGCCCGGACTTAATGCAATATCCTGCGAAAATCGCATCGTCGCCCAAACGGCTGCACCGCCGCCGATTACAACGAGCAAAAATCCGACTGCGTGCCAGATCGTCGCCCAGAGATCGAATCTATGGATATTTACACCGATGGCATGGGTTTGGCTACGTCGAAAAACGCCGATCGCCTGGTTGACCTCGTCGAAATACTCGTGCGGGTTTACCCTGACCAATGCTCCAGTCGGGCAATTTTCCTGACACGAATAAGCCGCAGTTTTTGAGCCCTTAGGGTTCATCGGCGTGTCTTTACAGAGATTGCATTTTATGGCGAGTAGATTCTCGGTTTGCGTGACCGGCTCAGGAATCTTGGATTCCCCGAGATTGAAAGCGGAAAGTACGCTTGTGAATCCGCCCTTTTCATCACCACTACTGGTTGGATCGGGTCTTACGATCATCGATATCGCATTGTACGGACATTGCGTAGCGCAATCTCCGCAGCCGATACACGTCGAAGCATTGATATCGATATCGCCATCGGGAAACCTTGCAATAGCTCCGGTCGGGCATCCGGTAAGGCATTCCGGGTCATGGCAATGCATACAGACCGATGGGACAAGGATGCTCTGGAGCGTTGGGCTGAGTGGCTTGACCGGACGCTCGATATGGATGCCGCGACGAACCAAACGCGTACTGCCATGAACCTTATGACACGCCAATGAACAGTTTCCGCATCTGATGCATTTGGCCATATCCATGACCAACAGGTTAACGCCATCCACGACACCCGTCTCGATCTCTTTGCTGGTAGCCGTCACGATGCGTTTGTCCGACGGGTGTAGCGGTATGCTTGAGTCGTCAGCCCCCGACGACGACCTCAAAAACGGCACGACCGCAGCACTCATTTCCGCATCTTCACGCAGCCGGGATATCGCGACCTCGACGACCTCTGTTCGTCCGCGTACCGTAGCGGTGTATTTCCATGCGCCCGGCTTTTCGAGTGCTTCAAGGCCAAGGCACGATCCGGAGCCAAGAAAATCCAGACCGACGGAAGGATCGGATTCGATAAGTAGATCGGCAGCTTTCGGATTAAATTCGACGCCGCTAACGCGTTGCAGCCATCCGTTTCGAATGAAGACCACGCGATTGATCGGATCGCCCTCGCGAAACAGGACATGATCCCTCTCATAAACCGCAAAACGGGCGGCGTCATTCAGGCGTTTTAGCAGCTCGGGTTTGAAATCCAGATGGTTAAAGTCCTGAAGTTCGTTTAGGCTGAGCGTAAGGCCGTAATTGCGGTAGTTGCGGTCGAGCGTTTTGCCAAACTTTGGCAATTTTCGCAAGAGACGGATTGCGGGACGTGTAAATTCGAGTACGAGTGCCGGTTCGGAAGCCTCCGCGACCGATACAGTCGCAGTTCTCCGTGTGCCGGAGAGCATGGCCATCTCGCCAAAGGAATAACCCGCATTGATCTCACCCAACTTCTGACGGTTGCCATTCTGCTCAATGATCGAGGCTTCCAGTTTGCCGGTCACAAGGATGTAAAAAATACTGCTTTCCCACGTGCCTTCTTTGATAATTACCTCGCCCGCGTCGAACTGACGCAGACGCGTGTAAGGGCCAACCTGTTTGCCGCGATAGCTGCGGCCAAACAGGATGATGTCCATGTCAAGCTCATTCTTGAACTCACCATTGGGCAACTGCTCGACAAGCTCCGAGACGATATCGACATTTTGAAATGCCTTTATTATCTGCTCGTGCTTTTCGATTTCACGTGGCATTGGGGTTTGGACGGAACAAAGAAATCTCTTAACTCGGCTAACTCTGCGTCCCACTCCGCGTAACTCTACGTTAGAAAGCTATTTAACGAAGAGATCGCTGAGATTTATGCAGAGATCACAGAGGAAGAATTCACACAATTAACTCAAACTGAACACGAAAAATTTCAAGTGGTACGCGGCCCCAGATAGAAAATGATACCGGCGGCGGCGATGACCACGATGATACCGAGCAAGATAAGAGCGGCGATCACGCCGATGATTATCCAGATCATTTTGTTGCTCGACTTTGCCGGTGCAGCCGGTACGGCTAGTGCTGGCATCACAGGTGCGACCGGAGCAGGTGCCGCGGCAACGACCTCGACTACCTTTTCCTGCACATCAGGCGCCTTTGAGACGTTCAGCCCCATGTCGGACAGCATCTGATTATACATCGTCTGGCCAAACTGGACGGTCATGTCCATCTCTTCGAAATTGGTAGTGATCGAACGACGTTCTTCCTCGACAAAGGCATTGCCGCACGCGGGGCAAAACGCCTTGGCCTCATCGACCATCTCGCTACATTTGTCGCACTGTTTTAATGCCATCGGCTAGTTTTTTGTGTGACAAACGAGGCAATCCTTTGATGTCGCAAATCCTTTCTTGCTCTTTAGAGCCGGCCGGGCCTTGAACGCTGCGTCGTGACACGTGTTGCAGTTTACGTGATACGAGTATTCATTGTTCAGGTCCTTACCGCCCAGCGTCGGCATTTCCTTGCCCTCAGGAATATTGCCATCCTGAAAATGGCACTCGCGGCACTCGCTTACCTTCTTCGTCGAGGCCTGGTAAGTCGCCATCGTCAGAACAACATCACGTTCCGATGTGACGAGCGGAGCCTTAAGAGCACTTTTTGGCTGATCTGTATGATGACACTCGACGCAACCAATGACCGCTGTCCCGTCCGGGCTATATTTGGCGTTCGCATGCGTCTCGTGGTCAAAGGCGACTACGCCATATTCCGACAGGCTGTCCTTGCCGAGTGTGAAATTTTTGGTGATCGTCTTGTCACCCGCGGTTGGTGCGGGCGTGGCATCTGAATTTGCATTCGTGTCTGGGGCGGTGTTTGTCGCAGTCGGCGTTGGCGTTGCTGCAAGTGATGCCGAGCTTTGTCGCGATCCCGCGAGCCCGCACGAAAACGCGAAACCAGCCAATACCGCAAAAATCGAAACGACGATCAACTTAGCCAGATTTTTCATACTCGTACGGACATATTAGAACCTCAATCAGGCACTAATGTCAATGTTTTCATAGATGCTCTGATTGGCGTTTCGCGATGGCCGGAAAGCGGAATCTGCTCGGCGCTAACGTTTGTCTTTACCGGCACGGATCGCCTGCCAGCATGTCAAACGACAGCCCGGTGTGGCAGCGGGCACAACTCGTGATGTCGGCAAAGTTGCCGTCGCCAAATGATCGTGCACCATTGTGGCAAGTCGCGCAGTTGTTCGACCCGCCGCAATGCTGTGAGACCGCGATGTTGCTGACCTGGCGTCCCTGCGAAGCGCCGGGGCGAACGCTGTGACAATCGGAGCAGCCGACACCGGCGTGGTCGCCGTGACTAAAACTGCCCCGAAATGCTGTCCGGCCAGGCGAGGTGCGGTTGTATGGGGCGAGTTGGTGACACGTACTACACGAGCCGATCTTGCTCTCGGCGGTGTGGCAGGTGTAGCAATTATTGTGTGCGCGAAAGCCCGCCGGGATCGTCTTGCCCGCACCCGCACTATCGTGGCACGAAGCGCAGCCCTGAGGCGGCCGCCCCCCACCGGAATCGTGGTCCGCGTGGTCAAATTTCATATTGAAACCCTCGCGAAACTGATGCGGAAAGTCGTTCATCGTCGGGGGGACCGCTTTGAGTTCTTTGTGACAGATCGCACACATCGACGGTTCGTCGCTCGTCGTCGGGCCACTCGATGTGAACTGGCTGATGTGACAGCCGACACACGATTCGTGGCCTGCGTAGTTCATATCGAGCGAACGCCCCTGGCGCTCGTGACACGAGGCGCACTCAAATTGCTTGTGCTCGGCGATCTTGTGCGAAAACTTCTTAAAAGTCTTATCCGACGCCTTGACCGCGATCGGCTCCGGCGTAGATGACGATGTGATCGTCACCGGCATTCGCGGGGCTTGCTGGATACAGCTCGCGGCAAAGCCAGCGGCCGCGATCAAGAGCAGCAGCACCTTTAGGACATTTTTTGACGGGCGCGTTTGCTTCATCAGCGGCTTTCGTGACTTTTCGGTATCGGGAAACGCCCGATCGCGCTTGCGTGACAATACGTACACTGAAACGCCGGCTGCTTTGCCGTTAGTGTCTCGTTTCGGCTCTCCCTTTCATCTGTGATCTTGTCATCATGACACACAGCGCAGGCAACAAATGGCACATCCGCATCGACGAGGGTCTTTAGATCGCCATTTTGCGAAATCCGAACATGACATGTCATGCAGTCGCGAACCGAGTGTTCCTTCTGATTGTGGTCAAATTTGATCGAATATCGCTTAACGACCGGCGAATCCATATACGGCGTCGTCAGCTTGTGACAACCGGCACAGTCGGTCGCGACTGGTTTCACGCCCTGATAATGGCACTGAAAACACGTCTGATGCCCGCTGGGCGTGTCCTTAAAGAACTGTGCCGTCGGTTTGAACGGATCGGCCAATGCCTCGCCGAGCGGCTGCATCGATGCGGGAATACGCGGTGCGTACTTGGGCACAGCCTTGCTCGTCTCGTGACATATCGCACAGTTGTTAAATGTCGGTTTGGGCGGATCGTCGCGCAATACAAAACTCGCTTTGACGAAGTGAGCGACCGCGACCTCGCTTCGGCGCGGAGCGGCCTTGGCGATGATGTCCTGATGAACATTGTGCGGAAACACGCTTGCAAATTCCTGCGAGCGGGAACTCAAAGGAAAGGCAAATCGCGGATTTCGTCTCGCGTTTCCGCCCGGCGTGTGGCAAGTGCTGCAGAGAGCAAAGAATTGGCGGCCCGAATGGCAACTGTTGCACGCCGTGTGGCCGGGAAACTCCGCAACGTCGGGAAAACCACGTGCCGAGACCCAATTCGCGGTCGGCATCACGTGGCACGAATTACAATCCTTTTTCTTATGTCCGGCGGTCGCGTGTGAGAATTTATCGCGTTTCTGCGCCGATGCCGCAGGCGTCAGCGTCACGGCGAAAAATGCCGCGAGACACGTGAGAAAAAGGCTGATACGGACCGCATTCCTCATTTTGTTGCACACAAGAGCGCGTCGCACGCAGCAAGATCACGCGCTACGACATCGCATTTTTTCGACGTTGCCTTTCCGGCGTCATTGACCTGAAACTGTGGCAACTTTATTTTTTTAGTCGCCCCGATATCGATCTCGCAGGTAAAGACATATCCCTTGCCGCCGATCTCTATCGGCACCAGATTCGACACAGTAAATGTCTCCGTCGTCTTGCCGGATAATTGCAGCGGAATATCGAGAAAGATCGCGACGACCGAGACGCTGTCGGTCATCGAAGATTGCACCGGCTTTTTAGTGCCGAGAATGGTCGCGGTCTGCGCCTTTTGCTGTTTGAAAAAACCGTCGCGGAGCTCTGGCGTAAGATTCGTCGTCAGCCAGTTTCTCGCTACCTCTGGCTTATTCCGAAACTGCTTCAAACCCTTTTGATACGCCGCCTGAAACTCTGGCACCTTCGTGACATCTTCGGTCGAGACCGTACGGCAGTATGGCGATTCGCAGTCTTCGGTCTTGAGCCAGGCGATAAATTGCGGGCTCGCCTTGGCCTGACAATAGAAACAATCGCGCGAAGTGTAGCTCGCGGCCTTGATCCGTTCGATCAGAGGTTTATTTGCTTCGAGGCCGCCGCGAAAGAGATAAAAGCGTTTTCGCTCAACCTTTTCGACCTTTGAGCCGATCTTGACGCGGCCCGACAGTTCGAGCGAACCTTGCGCGACCAAATTTGCTACACCGAGCGGCAGCAGTGAAAGGACAAGCAGGATCAGCCGAATTGAATACATTTCTATCAATCGAGAAACGGACGCGGAGGAAACTTAAGAAACGGCAGACGGACGTTACGCACAAAGAAATTATCCGACCGTATCGCGATCGGCGGAGCGAAATTGTTTGCACCGGCCGCAGCAATTATGTCGTCCTGCTCGATACCATCACCGCTCACGCCGACCGCACCTATCAGGGTCGAGCCGCGATAGATCGGCAAACCGCCGGCAAATATCTGCGCGCCATTTCGTAGCTCGGGCACCGCCGTACACGGACACGGAGGCAGCATCTTACGACGTTTGTACGCGGCTGAGTCACACACCATCGGCGGCGAAGTCAGAGCAGTTCTTACAAGATCGAGCTGCAATCCAACATTGAACGGGCTCCAATCCGCAAGTTGTGAGCTAAACGGCCCCGCCAATGTGCCGTTGATGCCATCCGGAAACAACGGCCGATGCAGAAATCCGATCGCCCTGTCGCTAAACGCGATCGACCCGTTAAGGGTAATTCCTTCCGTCGCCGCACGTGTCACATAAGAGCCAAAACCAGCCGCCGTCAGCTTAGTACCGGCATCGGTGCGTGCAAAAAAGTTTGACGAACGCGCCTTCTGCACCGAAACATCGAGCCCAAATACCGGAGCATCAAGCTGACGGAAAATTCCCAAAACTCTGCCGTCTGTATCGACCACGGAGATCGTCACACGGGCATTGCTGCCGATCGGCTGGCGAATACCGGCACGCACGCGATTGGCCGCCTCGACCGCCGCACCCAGCACCTGCGAAACCTCAGTCGCCGTCAGACCCGAACCTGCAACAGTCGGAAAACGCAAGCTATATTGCCCCGCGACGCCGTTCAAGGTCCCAGCCACAAAATCCGTCGCCGGAGCTGCACGCACGATCGACGTGACCACGCCCGGCAAGCTGCCAAAAGCTAAGAGAGGAGCATTCGCCGCATCCACCGTGTTTGCGAACGGCAGCCGAATGCCCTCGACAAGAATATTGTCACCACGGATCCCAACCGGAGATTCAAACCCGCGAGAAGCATAAACCGCGATCGCCTCTTCGTACGAAGCATCGTCGTCATACGGATCGCGATCGACCGTATAAAGTCCATCGCCCTCGACGCCGACACCGCCGACCGCCACGCCATTCTTATAGAGCGGCAAACCGCCCGCGTCGCCCGACAAACCCAGCGGCAGAGCAGCTATCGCCACATCCGAGCATGGCAGCGTCGAAAACTGCACACCGTACAAAGGCCCGCCCGGACGATTATCTATGGTCGGCGGAAAATGTTCCTGGATAATAAAGGACGCGGTCCGCGTCGTAAAAGCATTGCCGCCCGTCGAGAAAATTCCCGCCGTCCCGGCCTTAGAATTAGCAGCCGCCGTCGATGGCACCGGCAGATTCTCCAGCCCCTGCCCCGCACGCCCGACGCTCCGTATCAACGTGTTCGCCGACGCTCCCGTCATCACAAATGTCCCCAGCAGATTGCCTTCCTTATCGGTCACCGAAACGGTAACACGCTGGTTCATCCCCACAGCCTTAGAAACAGCCTGAGCAATGATCGTCTGAACATCCGAAACAGTAAGACTCTGAGAAAAAACAGGCAGGCTGGCAAACACACATATCAGAAGAAAGGCAAAAAACCGAACAGTTTTTACCACCAAATTATTCTTCATGATGGCAACAAATATCGTACAGATCGCCGTGATAGTCAAGTAAAAACGCCAACCCGGCCTAGGCGTCGGGATGGAAGAAAGGCAATGCGTTATTTCAGAAGGCGAACGAATCCCTCTTGCTCAAAATGCCTGTCGGTGGTCAGCGCCTCGGCGAGTCCGCGTTCCTGCATTATTACAAAGCTCACCGCATCGCAGAGCGAATACGATTTGTCCATTCGCTTTTCTAAGAGACTGAGTGCCGATTCGTGCAGGCGAACGTCAACCCACACGATCTCGATCGACGTATCGGTAAGCACCTGTCTGCTAAATTTGAGGGATTGCGATCTGGGCAGCTTCCGCGAATACGCCAGCGGCACAAATTCGTCAAGAATGTAGCTGTGAGTCAAATAAAACGGTGCTTCGGAGTATAAACGAACCGCATCTGTGTGTTCAGGTTCGTCCTTGTGGATTAGACAGAGAAAACCGGACGTGTCGATCAGCATCAGTCTTCGTCCTCGTGTTTGCTCGAATATTCACGTGCCAGATCAGCGTCAATGCTTTCGTTGTCCGCTCCTGTCGGATGACCTAAGCTGACCGAGCCAAACAAAGCCTGAAGGCCACCGCCACCGTTAGAGCCGTTCGTCTTCTTCTTATTTAGCTGCGAAATATCTTCGAGTATCAAGGTCGCAAGCTCGAGTTTCTCACCCTCGCCCAGCGGCCTGATCGACGTCGCATAAATTTCCGTAACGCTCTGCATACCTCTCGACCTCACGCGCAAATTATATCACGCATTTTACCTGACTACGCCGATCTCGTCAGGGTGGGTGCGAATCCTTCCGAGGGCACCCGCCCTCGATCCAACCTCCGCTATTTTGCATTCTGCACTCTGCATTCTAAATTGTTTCTTGTGTACCTCCGCGACAAACGATCTCCCGCACCCAAGAGCGAGGCCGTCTCGCGAGTGATGGCCCCATTTGTCAGTACCGGGAGCAGTAGCGACCGGGGTTCTCAACTCCGCACTCCCCACTCCGCACCCCGCACTCGAACCGTCCGCCCCGACATAACCTTCGTCAGCAAAAAACTCGCCATCTTCGTCCACGGCTGCTTCTGGCATCGCTGTCCGATTCTTATTGCGGAAAGAGTGGCAGGTGATATATAAAGGATGCGGAAAATCCGAAATGCCAAAATCGAGACAAATCTTACGACGCAATGTTCTTGTTACGATCATGAACAACCCGCGCGACTTTGAAATTGCTAGGGATAGTCATTGGTACCGAATCCCCAAAGATAGTGTCGATAAATGGCTTGTAAAATCTTGGCCGCCAGAATGGTTGGCTTTTTTACCAAACAAAGGTATTCGGGAAGGAATCGCACTCAGTAAACTACTACGCGAAGGTCTTGGACATTAAGGAAGTTCATCGATCGGAACTATTTACCGAGCACAGTCGTGGCAAGGACCCGGAAAAGATTTATGCGAAGTTAATACTTGGACCATTGCAGCAATTGCGAGAGCCAATATTCAGCCGACGCTTCCGTCGATTAGTTTTTATCCCGACGACATGGAAGAAGTTTTCGGACGCTTTCGAGATAAATGATCTCTATGATGAAAGTCCTCTAGAGGACAGGCTCTGGGCGGCGTTCAAGCGTCTTGAGATTTGCGCAGAGCGTCAGGAGTTTTTTGAGGTTGATTCTGAATTTGTCGCGCTCGACTTCGCAATCTACTGTGTGAATGGAAAAGTAAATGTCGAAACGGATGGCGATACTTGGCACGCAAATCCCGAAAGAGCAGCCAAAGACAATCGTCGCGACAACGCACTGGTTGTTAAAGGTTGGTCCATTCTCCGATTCGGGACTTCCCAGATCATGGAGCAGTTAGACGATTACTGTCTGCCCAAAATCGTTAGCAAAGTGAACTCGTTGGGTGGACTGGATGACCACGGTCTAAGATCAGGCCGAATCGACCTGAACAACAATGACTCAATCCAACCAAGCCTTTTCTAATAAAACGAATTCGAATTTGGACTATTTGCATCCGATGGATAATGTGCCAGTCGGAGGCAAATATGAAATTTGAAGACTATCCCGATGTCATCCAAACCATCCTAGCCCGCCCGCGAACCGGCACCGGCGGCGGCATCCCACTAACCTGCGGCGAAGTCGCCATGCTCTTCCTAGACGGCTACGCCGGCGACGGTCCGGGATTACTCGACATCCGCTCCCAAGGCTACGGCGAAGACAACGACTGGGACGGCCTCACCTATGACGACGTTCTAGACAACACCGAAGAACTCCCCGGCAAAGCCGCCTTCGTCTGGACAAAATGGGAACCGCTTGAGTTGTGGCCGGAATGATACGAGAACGAATTCGGTTGGATTTGATCGCGAGAGCTTAAATCTCTGGAATTCCAATCTCCCTTAGATAGGCATACGTCTCATTATAGTACGCAGGAAGTCGAGTCTTATCATTCGGATTGCCATCAGGAACGCAAATAACCATTCCCTGCCGCGCCCGAGTCAATAGAACTCGATAAGCATTTTTCAGAAACTGCCGTCTGTCGGTTTTCATTACGCGGTTCCAGTTATTGCCCCTAAAGGAAAACATCGCCCAGTCATCCTCCTTGAATCTGAAGTCTGCATCCCACGTCACACAGGCCCAATCGACTTCTAGTCCCTGAACCTGAAATTCTGTTGCAGGATCCTCTAAAAAATAGGAGGAACGAACGTCGTCCTTGCCGTCAAGAAACCAGTGGACAGGATTCATCGGCGCTTTAACATGGATTCCCGTAGCCTTTAGTCGCTCTGCACTTGAGGAAGCGAGAAGACCGTATCTTTCAGTTCCCCGAGCCTTTTCTCGAAGCCACTCCTTCGCTTTGCTCAAATCGCGAGTGAGGACAAGGGGGTATTTCTCTTGTATTGATGTGAAAATTCCGGCAGCCCTTTCGCCTTCTAGGTCAAGGACTGCTTTGACAAAGTCAGACACCTTTTCGGCTCGAAACGACCGCATTGAGACCGATAGATGCAATCGGTCATCAAAATGTACGTGCGCCTTGTCTTTTATTAGATCGATTACATGCCCTGCGGCATATTCCGAATCATATAGTCGCTCTGACAAATACATTTTCCATGTTGAAAATTTTCGATTTAGCGAGTCGATCCATTCGGCAATGCCAGCCTCTCCACTATTAATCTCCTGCCCTCCGCCAACCAAACAAATAATAACTGCCCAATCCTTATGGCGGTCTAGACAAGAAATTAAGAACTCAGGTTCAGACTGACTAAAGTTACTGATGCGTTTTCGACGCTTCATAAAATTTGCTGTCTGTGCCATGTTCCAAGCTCGTTGAGCTTCATCAAAAATTGCTACATGGTCAACTGGAGCTTTTTCCGTATCCTTCAAATACTCATCTCGATAGTGATGAACATTCTGAATGAAAGCCTTTATCTCACCACGTGCCTTGCCAATCTTTCTGACCTCTCCCTTTTTCTTGGCACGTTGGACATTGTCACGAGCGAGAACTTCGGTTAGCACTGAAACCAATGGTTGATTGCCCGACAAGAAGACGCTGGGCTCATTTTTTTCGTGCCCAAGTTTACCCATTTGTCTTGTTGCAACATCCAACCCGACAAGTGTTTTTCCTGCTCCGGGAACTCCTGTAACGAAACAAATTATCTTTTCACCATCTCTTTCAGCCTTTGCGATTATTTCGGAAATAGCTCTTCCCGTATCGCGAAGATTGCGCGCAGACGCATCAGTTCGCGCAATATTTTCAACCGAATGCTCCCTGTACAAGGCCGTAGCTGCCTCAATAATTGTTGGCGTTGGTGAGTATTGGCCGTCGGCCCATACGTCCGAATCAATGACTTCTCGTTCTTCTAAACGAAGAACCTTTTCTATTGCGTCGCGTAGATTTGGAACGTTGGTACAAAGCGGCGGAGAAATCAGAAAGTCAGGGTCAAGCTTCCAACCATCCAAAAACATACCGGAAACCGCTTCTGTTGCGACTAGTATCGGTGCAACAATCGCTCCATGACTTGTCTTGTGAAAGTTCTTTAAATCTAAGCCATAATCCCAGACTTGCTCTTTAGAAGCTCCGTCGAATTTTGTTGCTCCAACCTTAAACTCAAGGACAAAAATTACGTGCTTGATAATGAGAATGGCGTCGATTCTACTTCCCATTCTAGGTATCGAATACTCAAAATACAGCGTTCCGGCAAAACCTTTTAACACATTTCGGAGACACTCAATTTGATATATCCAAGAGTGCTTCTGCTCCTGAACATCATCAAAGTCACTATTTCTAGCCATAACACCGAGAATCTCGTCCGTTGACTGTTCGAAGAATTCGGCAAAGGTATTTGAGTAGTAATATCGCTTCATTGATGGCAGGTTGTGGGGTTAGGTTCTCATACCAACAACAAAAAGTGCAATATAAAACGCCGCGTTCGATCATGCCGATGTAGGCTGCCGCGGTCTGTTCCAGGGTGGAACGCTTAAGGTCATATAAATGGCGTTTTGGTCATACGAAATGCAGTTTGGTCATAAAAAGCGGTCATAAAAAGTGTTCGTGGGTCATACTGGGACGTGGTTTGGTCATACGAAATGGCGTTCTGGTCATATAAATGACGTCGTGGGTCATATTTTGTGCGTGTGGGTCATACCGTTTGGCTGCTCTGGGACGTAAAAAAGCGTGTTTCATGCGTTTCAGGTGTCTTGTCCTGAAATGGGTTTACAGTCAGAATGGGACAGATGGGATACAAAAAAGAGCGGGAAAGGAAGCGAGATAGGGTAGTTAAGGAATATCTCAGGGGTGATCTGACGTATCGGGAGATGGAGGAGAGGTATGGAGTTGCATCTTCGACGATACATCGCTGGGTGAAGGAGTCTGAAAAGGCGACGGGGCCAGCGGAGGGGTTGGGAAATGGAGAGTTGAGACGGGCATTGGTGGTGAAGGAGAGTGAGCTTTCGAGTGATGTACGACAGCTTCG
>JANPDK010000017.1:0-9096 GCA_031431415.1 Acidobacteriota bacterium
CTCTAGGAGGGCGGTTTCGACATAGGCCGCCCAAGCTGTTAAAATCAAGGCTTTTACGATGATCGAACAACTTCGCTCGTTTACCTTAGAGCAAAAAATAGGACAATTATTCTTTATCGGCATCGGCGGTCCCGAGTTCGATACTGCGACCGAGCAACTTCTCAAAGAAGTGTCGCCCGGGGGAATCTGTTTATTTGCGAGGAATATTCGGGAGGCTCAGCAGACCAGAGATCTGCTGGGTGCGATCCGTGAAAGGTCCGCCTTACTTCCCTTCCTCAGCGTCGACCAGGAAGGCGGCCTAGTTGATCGACTTCGCCGTGTCCTGACGCCGATGCCTGCGGCGAATAAGATCAGGAATACTGAAGAAGCTGCCGAATTGGGTTCGATTGTCGCTGACGCTCTTAGAAGCATTGGCTTCAATATGGATTTCGCTCCTGTTGTCGATGTGATTGACGAGAAGCGTGCGGGCCAGGCGAACGGTTTATTGTCACGTGAATTCGGGCGTTCGAAAGAAGAGGTCATCGAACTCGCCGGAGCTTTTCTTACGAGCCTTCAGAACGGCGGCATCATCGGCTGCCTCAAGCATTTTCCCGGCCTCGGAGCGTCTCAGGTCGATTCGCACGAGGAATTGCCGCAGGTTTTGATCGATGAAGATGAGTTCACAAATATCGATCTTCATCCATACCGCGAACTGCTCAAAACCGATGAAATTTCGGTCATAATGGCCGCTCACGCGGCGTTTCCGAGGCATAGTTTGCAGGAAACGGACGAAAATGGGAAACTTTTACCGTCTTCATTGAGTAAGAATTTCATATCAACTCTCCTGCGTGGACGCCTCGGCTTTGACGGACTGGTAATTACGGACGATCTTGAAATGGGAGCAATCGTGAGAAATTATGGCATTGGCGAGGCCTGCAAAATGGCCGTGAACGCCGGTGTCGATATGCTTGCCATTTGTGCCGATGCCGGACGTATCCGCGAAGGCTACAATGCCATTCTAGGTGCCGTCATAGGTGGCGAGATCGCCGAAAGCCGCATCGACGAGTCGCTTGCTCGTATCGCGGCGGTTCGGTATAAGCTTTCCGAACCGAGCGAGTTCGACCAGAACAAACTATCGCTTCTGTCCGAGCGGATCGCCGCGTTGACCGAAAACCTCTCCAGAAATTAAGGATCTAATCGATTGCTATGCGTAAGTTGCTTTTATTGTCATTGATAGCCAGTTTCTTCGCCACCGCCTCGACATGCCGCCAGCGGACATCCGATGCAGTAACGGTCGCCTTGCCTGAGAAATTTACAACGCTCGACACGCTGACAACGGCGTCGTCTGAGTCGTCTGCAGAGCGCATCAAGAATCTGATGTTCAATACGCTCGTGCGAAAGGACGAGAATTTTGACTACGTGGGCGAACTGGCCAAAGACATCACGACCTCACCTGATAATCTGACGATCACATTTACGCTTCGCGATAACGTTAAATTTCACAACGGCAAGGCTCTCACTTCTGCGGATGTGAAATACACATTTGACGAGCTATTTAAGGCGAACGGCTTCAAGGCGAAAGCATTTTTCGACACCGTTCCGCTCGACAAAGCTGAGACACCAAAGCCAAGCGACGCATCTGCCGCGAGTACGAACGCCGCCGCCAAGTCCGCTGAGCCAAAGACCAAATCTGTACCGCACATCACGTCGATCGCGACGCCTGACGCAAAGACAGTGGTTTTTGTCGTTACTCGTAATGCCCTACGCAATCAATTGCTCTCGAATCTCGTAGCGATCCCGATCATTCCTGAGGGTTCGGTTGGCCAACAGAAAGAATCACCGGTTGGCTCGGGGCCGTTCAAATTTGTGAGCTTTGATGTTTCACAGAACATCATCGATCTTGCCGCAAATGCTGAGTATTGGGAAGGTGCGCCAAAGATCGCTAAGCTTCGGCTAAAAACGATTACCGAGGCCGCTTCGCTGCAGGCCGAACTGCAAACCGGTGCTGTCGATATCGCACCAAATCCGACAAATCTGCCGCCGGATATCATCAAGGGAATGGGAAACGCGGCCAACCTGAAAGTCGATCAATTTGACGGCTCAAATATTCAATATCTGGTCTTCAACGCTCAGTCCGGCCCGCTCGCCAACGCAAAAGTAAGACAGGCGATCGGTTACGCGGTCGATCGTGAAAAGATCGTCACCGAACTACTGTCGGGACAGGCAAAGGTAGCAAGTTCTATTCTGCCTTCGCAATCCTGGGCATACTCCGCCGGCACCGCCTATAAATTTGACCCAGCAAAGGCTAAAGCGTTGCTTCAGGAATCCGGGTACAAAGGCGAGCCGATCAATTTCAAGTACCGTGCAGGCAGTGCGGCTGTGAATCAGTACGCACAGGCGATACAGAGCTCGCTAAACGACGCAGGATTTAATATTCAGATCGAAACGCTCGATGGCCCGACAATCCTTCAGCAATTGGCGCAAGGGCAATATCAGATGTACACAGGCATCTGGGTCGGCGGTAATCAGGATCCGATCTTCTTGCGCGATCTCTTTAGCTCGACCAAAATCCCCGGTGGAACGGTCTCTTGTTGCAATCGTAGCCGCTATACCAACGCCGAGGTCGATAAAACGGTCGAGGACGCCGTAAACGCTACAGACAAGGCTGTTGCAAAGCAGCTTTACACAAAGACATGGGATATCGTCAGCAACGACCTGCCGCTCTTCCCGCTCTGGTATCCGGCAAATATCGTTGTTTCAAACAAGCGTATCGGCAATATCAAAATGTCCGGCAGCGGCGACTGGAGTTTCTTGAAGGATGTGACCTTGCAGTAAAACAAGGCTTTTAATGCAAAGACGCCAAGATGCAAAGCCGCAAAGTGACTTATGAGCAGGTTGGAAACGAAATTGTGAGTAATCCTTTGCGTCTTTGCTTCTTGGCGGCTTTGCGTTGAAACGTCCTTGACAATCTGGTTACAGACGCTAGAATAATCATTTGTCACGCGGGAGTAGCTCAGTGGTAGAGCGCGACCTTGCCAAGGTCGAAGTCGCGAGTTCGACCCTCGTCTCCCGCTCCATTTTGAGGAGTAGGCAGTTTGCGGTAGGCAGTTGGTGGTAGATTCGATCGACCTGCCAACCGCCACCAGCCAACTGCCTACTTCTAGTTTCGGCGGCGTAGCCAAGTGGTAAGGCAGAGGTCTGCAAAACCTTTATTCATCGGTTCGATTCCGATCGCCGCCTCCAATCAATATTCGCGGTTAGCTTTTATCTCAGGCCTTCATTGATCGTTGCCAGCATATCAGAGCCCGGACACAGCTCATTTTTTGTCAACGAATTCAGTGGCCTGTCACTTGTTTGCAGCATCTCATGCAGGTCACCTGTTTCCGGAACCATATATAGCAAGCCAGTAAGTATCTCGCCTTTTAGTTTTGAGTTCAGAACGGCGTTCATCGCGGAGCTTCTGTCGAGCGGGTCCCAGTCCTTATCGAGCTTTCGCAGGCTGATGTGCGATCCGTCATGCATTATGATGTCCTGGACGCTTCCCTCTTCATAGTTCGCCTTGATTTCCTTCGTGATCGGCACAAAATCCATCATCGCTGTTGTTTCCATGTGTTCGCGGACGTAATCGTAGGATTTGGTCGAGCCGGGGTTGTTGTTGAAGGTGACGCAGGGCGAGATGACGTTGATGAAGGCAAAGCCCGGATGGCTCATCGCGGCTTTTACCAAAGGGATAAGCTGGGTCTTGTCCCCCGAAAAACTCTGGGCGACAAAGGTCGCTCCAAGCTCGATGGCGAGGCTCGCGAGATCGATCGATTCGAACAGGTTGACCGAGCCGTGCTTGTTCTTCGATCCATGATCGGCGGTCGCCGAATCCTGCCCTTTGGTCAGCCCGTAGCAGCCGTTGTTCATCACGAGATAGACCATGTTCAGGTTTCGCCGGATGACATGTACAAACTGCCCCATCCCTATCGAGGCCGTATCGCCATCGCCCGAAACTCCGAAATAGATCAGATCGCGGTTCGCGAGATTCGCACCCGTCGCCACCGACGGCATCCGCCCGTGGACCGAATTAAACCCGTGCGAATTACTCAAAAAATAAGCCGGAGTCTTTGACGAACACCCGATGCCCGATAGCTTCGCCACCCGATGAGGCTCGATGTTCAATTCAAAACACGCCTGCGCGATCGCCGCGCTGATCCCGTCATGCCCGCACCCCGCACACAGAGTCGAAAGCGAGCCCTCGTAATAATCAACCGTGTAGCCCAGATCGTTCTTAGGCAATGCCGGATGTCGGAATGTTGGTCGAACGTATGTCATAAAAATTTGATATTGAAGATCGTAATCTAGTTTTCTTTCAAAAAAACCACCACCTGCATTTTATTGATTTAAGCCAAGTCTGCTCGTATTGGATGAAACGCTTTAGCACATCTTCAGGTGAAAAGCCGAGCAAGCCAGAAACAAGCAGGCAAGCGGGAGATGTTGCCCGGTCTCTCATCTTCTTATCCTTTTGGGTCTGATACCAAGCCGAAATGAAAGCACTGGCAAACAGATAGCGGTATGCGAGGGCAAGTTCCTCAAGTGAAAAACCAGAAGCTCTTGACCAAACTGTCTCTTCGGCAGTAGCCTGACCGTCCAAAAATGATTGCTTGCCTTTCTCATATATCATTACGGTTTCATCAGGATGCTCACTTATCGCTGTTTCGACATCACGAAGACCCTCAGAAATTAGAGCAATCAGTTCCTCTTTTGTGGCCGCTCTATCCATTTTACACTGTGTCGATATTCCCTTTTATCTGCTTCAAAATATCAGCCGCCGTGATCGGCGTCCCGTCATAATTCAAAACCGAAACGAGCTTGTGTGGATCGACGCCGAGCTCGATCATCATAAGGCTTTTGAATTGGGCGTCGCGGTTTTGTTCGATGATGAAGATGCGTTCGTGAGCGTTTATGAATTCGACGAACGATTTGCCGAACGGAAATCCACGCACACGCATTGCGTCGAGGTGGATGTTCTCGTCGGCTAGCATGTCGAGTGCCTCTTCTGCGGCAAATGTTGATGTGCCGAAGAAGATCATACCGGGACGGTTTTGGGTCTTTGGGCTTTGGTCTTTGGTCTCCCTTTCTCCCCTTCTCACTTTCTCCCCATCTCCATAAAAGATCGGCTGCGGCACCATTTCCTTTGCGGTGTTCCATTTACGCAAAAGCTTATCCATATTTCGCCGGTATGTGTCACCGTCCTCGGTATAGACGGCGTATTCGTCGCGCGACGAGCCGCGAGTGACAAACGCACCGCGTGTCGGATGCGTTCCGGGGATCGTCCGATACGGAATACCGTCGTCGTCCGGGTCGAGGTAGCGGCCGTATCGCTCGATGTTTTCGAGTTCTTCGGCATCATAAACTTTGCCGCGATCAAACTCGCGAGCATCGTCCCAGGTGAGCGGCTCAGTCACGTGATCGTTCATTCCGAGGTCGAGATCCGTCATCATTATAACGGGCGTCTGCAAGGCTTCAGCGAGGTCGAATGCATCGGCCGTCATCTCAAAACACTCCTTTGGTGATGCCGGAAAGAGCAGCGGATGCTTTGTATCGCCGTGCGAAGCGTAAGCGGCGAGCAGCAGGTCGGATTGTTGCGTTCGCGTGGGCATTCCGGTCGACGGGCCGGTGCGTTGGACGTCGATCAGGACGGTCGGCACCTCTGCAAAATAGCCGAGGCCGAGGAATTCATTCATCAGCGAAACGCCCGGGCCGCTGGTCGAGGTAAACGATCGAGCGCCGTTCCAACTCGCACCCATGACCATGCCGATCGCAGCCAACTCGTCTTCGGCCTGGACGATCGCGTAATTGTTTTTGCCCGTGACTGGATCGACGCGGAATTTCTTGGCGTATTTCCCAAACGCCTCGACAACCGATGTCGAAGGCGTGATCGGATACCACGCGGCGACCGTCGCACCCGCATAGACCGCCCCCAGCCCGCACGCCGAGTTGCCGTCAATCAATATCTTGTCTTTTAGGATGTCGCGGCGTTCGACGCGGATATCGAGCGGGCACTCGAAATTCTCTTTGACATATTGGACACCAATATTGAGGGCCTTAATATTCGGGTCGATCAGCTTTTCCTTGCCCTTAAACTGCTCACCGATCAGACCTTCCAGAACCAGAAACTCGATGTCAAGCAATGCGGAGAGCGCCCCGATGTAAACAATATTCTTAAACAACTGCCGCTGCCGCGCATCGGTAAACACGGCGTTGCAGAGGTTCATCAGCGGTATCGGGATGTGCTGAATGTCGTCGCGGTCGTAACCCGGCGGCAAAGGCTTCGAAGAGTCATAAAGAAAATAACCGCCTTCGCGAACGTCGGCGTAATCCTTTTTCATCGACTGCGGATTGATCGCGATCATCAGATCGACGCCTTCGCGGCGGCCGAGATGACCTTTTTCTGAGACACGCACCTCGTACCACGTCGGCAGGCCCTGGATATTCGACGGAAAAATATTCTTCGGCGTCACCGGCACGCCCATGCGAAAGATCGCCTTGGTAAACAAAGCATTCGCCGACGCCGAGCCGGTGCCATTTACGTTTGCGAATCTAACTACGAAATCGTTTATAGCCATTTAGTATTTATCGGTCCAAACCTAGATCAGGATCGCGCCTATCGTGCTTAACCACGACCACGTGAATTACTTCGTTGTCGAGTATCTCAAAAAGAATGTGGTACGGAAAACGATGAAAATTGATCCGTCTCAACCGAGATGTGTAAAGCGGGAACGACGCAGCCCGTTCTATAATAATATCGAAACATCTACGAAATTCCGTATAGAACTCAAGAGCAAGTTGCGGTCCGACTTTACGCGAATAATACCCGATATGGCCCAATAGATCATTATCGACCTCAGGGTGAACTATGATTTCCATCCGAACCTTTCGCTCATTCGTCGGTCAAGCGCTTCGATCGACATTCCCAGTTCAGGATTCTCTTTTAATTCGTCGCTGCGTCTTAGTGCCTCAGCAACTCCGTCATCGTCATCGTCCCAGCCAGGCGAAGGCAGCGAGCGGATCATCTTCCCTACCAATTCAGCCCGATCTTTCTCCGACAGACTAAATACCAATTTCTCTGCTTCTGCTATTGCTGACATATAGTTCACCTCAATCGAATTATATCACTGACATAGACCTCTCATTCCGCACTCCGCAAGATCTTTTCCATCTTTTTGCCTTTTGCGAGTTCGTCGATGAGTTTGTCGAGCCAGCGGATCTTTTGCATTAGCGGGTCTTCGATGTCTTCGACGCGGATGCCGCAGACGGTGCCGGTGATGAGGGAGGCGTTGGCATTCCACTTCGGGGCCTTTTCGTAAAAATCCCTAAGAGTCGTCCGCTGCTCGATCTGTTTCGCGAGCCCGGCCTTCGTGTATCCCGTCAGCCACCGAATGATCTCGTCGACCTCTCCCTTCGTCCGCCCCTTCTTCTCGGCCTTCGCCACATAGTGCGGATAAACCCCCGCAAAACTCATCGCGAATACTCTGTCGTTTGTCATTAGACTTCCCCGGTTCTTCGCCGCATCGCGGCTGATCGAATTTAGCCGTGGACGTTTGTCCACGGTAGGTTGAATTGTTCGAACGTTGTCGCGGTAACGACAATTGAATAAATCATCACGACAGATTCATTCGTCGCGATGCGACGACGATGTTTAATCTCGTCTTTCCGTGGACAAACGTCCACGGCTAAATTCAATACATCGCTACGCGATATAATTCATATATTGCTCTACATGGAATGCCAGCCGATTCGCGTGTGTCTGCTTTTAGTTTCATAAGCTAATAGTCTTTCCGCATGATTATTTTCATTTCCTAATTCGACAGAACAAGAGTTTATGTATTTTTGCAAATGAAGTCGAAAATAGGCCGCCACACGTCTCACATTTGACATACTTTGTATTTTCTTTCGAAACTTTCTTCGCGCAACGTTTCTTATGTTTCTTGGTTATCTGTCCGGTAGCCCCGCAATATTGACAGGTGCTAACGGGTCGAATAGCCGCGTGCCTGGCATCATTTTGTTCAGGCTTTTGAGGCTTCTCTATTTTTTTAGCCCTTAAGCGACGTACAATTTTAGTTGGCCAGCTTTGGTGGCTATGCTTTGCTTTCTTATGGCGACGCAATTCCCCCGATTTAATCTCTTGAGAGCAGAGTGGGCAAGTCACGGAAGGTGGCTGTCTAACATTCAATTCTTGACCGTTGTGACTAGTTGCTACTTTATCCGATGGTTGCCCCGGCATTTCGAAACCCTGTGACTTTCGGAGTGCATCCAAGTTTTCTATATTGACTCGATCCCAATTAAGCTTCGCCATTTTAATAGGTCTCCGTAATATTGATTATTTAAACGGAACTATTCCCATTCTTCGTGATTTGGCCCAGTGAGCCTGAACCGTGAGCTCCGTACTTAACCTCGCCGGCTTTGGTGATGTTGTACCAGAATTTTTGCATGTCCCAGGCGGCGGTGGGGCAGCGTTCGGCGCAGAGGCCGCAGTGGAGGCAGACGTCTTCGTCTTTGGCCATCATGCGGCCGGTTAGGCAGCCTTTTTGGCCGGAGCCTGGGCTCGCAGCTTCTCAAAATAGACTCTTTGCTCGTCGTGCGACAAATGCATGATATCGCGGCTTATTTTATCGCGAATGTCGCGCATCATCTTTACACAATCAAAGTCCTTCTTCGGCTTCTTTATGGGATATTTCATAAGTCTAACACCTCCGTTGGCGTCCTAATCTCAAGCATCGGGTAACCGTGTTTAAGATTAACTGAATTATAACCGCGAATACGTTTTAGGTTAACGATGTGTTTGAAGTTCCAACTAACGAGAACGTCGACACGGTGAATGGTAGCGGTTGCGATGTGCTGACAATCAGCCAGACTCGTCGCGCCAACAACATTTTCGGCGACGTACAGGTCGGCGAGATTCAGAGCTTCTTCGGAAGCGACCACCTCTTCAATCATGGATCTCTCGAATCCATCCAGGTAATTGCGAACTTGTTCTGGAGCTAGTACCAATTCGTCCCTTAAGAGTTGAGAGACGACGATCACAAACTCGGCAGACTTAACCTTCGCGAAGAACGCTCCCGACGCATCACT
>JANPDK010000018.1:0-1671 GCA_031431415.1 Acidobacteriota bacterium
GTGCGAGCGGTTTTCCCGACAAGAAGCACGACAAAACAAAGAGCTAGGGTCGTTCCGCGATTCCACTAAAACCGGAACGACCCTAGTGAACGGCGGCAATCATTCCCAATCCGCGTGGCGGGTTCACGTAGCCCTCGAGCACCCGCTTAGCGCCGAACCTCTAGAACACGATTGCGGCGGTGTCGTCGAGGCGGGCGCCGAAAGCCAACGCTATTCGGACGGTGCGTCGGCGCTACGCTGCCGCGCGTTCGGCGCCACCCGATGGCGCCAACATCAAGGGGATCCGAATTTTGACGACCGTACCTACGCCACTTGAGCCCGACGGCACGATTGTTCCGCCAAGCTGGCGCACGAAGATAGCGACGTAGTTGGAGCCTCGCTTGCCGGTAATGTTTGCGGTACCGTCGTCCTTGCTACCTACTCCGTTGTCGGCCACCGTCAGTTCGAAGTCATCACCAGCCTTCGCCACGCACAATTCAATGCATCCTACGCCTTGAGGAAAGGCATGTTTGACGGCGTTCGTCGCGAGTTCGTTGACCAACAGGCCGAAGGGTACCGCCCGATCCGGATCGATTTCGAGCGGTTCAGCTCTGACCTCGATTTTGATGCCGGATCTGTCTCCGAGTAGGCTCGCGGTCATGCTTTTTGCGATTTCGGTAAGATAGGCGTCTATGCCGACAGTCCGCCCCCGACTTGACTGAGAAATCAAATCGTAGAGCTGGGCGATTGCTCCAATTCGAGCTTGCATCGCCTTATAGCCTTCGAAACCCGGGAGCGCCGTGCCTCTGATCTCAAGCCCGATCAAGCCTACGACAAGTTGCAAGTTATTCTTTATCCGATGAGAGATCTCATTTGTTAAACTGAGCGCATCGCGTTCGCGTTGTTTGCGATCCGTGATGTCCTCAAATACCAACAGCATGCGGTGAGAACTGTTTCCCGGTTGCGATACCTTTCGGGCATTCAAGTTAAAGACACGGCGGCCGAGTCCCGGGAAAATATCTTCTATTTCAAAGTTTTCGATAGGTTTGTTCTCCGGGAGAACCTTCTCCATCAAATTGCGGAGCGCCGGCACG
This sequence comes from Acidobacteriota bacterium, assembly GCA_031431415.1. GTDB lineage: Bacteria > Acidobacteriota > Blastocatellia > Pyrinomonadales > Pyrinomonadaceae > OLB17. The sequence continues at coordinate 1,074 of JANPDK010000018.1, forward strand.
TCCCATTGGTGTTCGCCTAGCTCGGATACTCGGCGTCCATAAATTTCCGCCTCCGTTATTCCAAATATAGTCAGGAACGCCTTGCTAGCGGTCACAATCGTCATGTCACTTTCAAGTACGACGAGGGGGTCACGAATGGTGTCGACGATGCTCTGCGTAAGTTGCCAGTTGCGTTTGCTCTCTCTTCGAGCCACGCGCTCCTCGCTGACGTCTTCGATGGCGAGCAGGATGAAGCCGTCATGTTCTCCGGGGCGGAAAATTTTTCGGGCGTTGACCAACATGGTACGTCGGCCGATTGTTGGGAAAACGTGCTCTACCTCGAACCCCTCGACCGATGCGCGATGGGGTATCACGCTTTCAAGCAAAGTGCGCAGTGCAGGGATGTCCCATTGCCGGTTGCCAAGGTCGTATATTTGACAGCCCAAGGTTTCACTCTGATCCGTACGAAACGTCTGATAAAAGGCTCGATTGGCAAATGTGATGTTGAGGTTTCGGTCGAGAATAATGAGTGCGCTTGGGATGGTCTCGACGATGTCGCTGGCGGCAAGATCTGACATGATCCTTACTCCTCGAAGTCGCTCGACCGTTAGGCCGCGAG
>JANPDK010000019.1:0-4665 GCA_031431415.1 Acidobacteriota bacterium
GTCGAGGATCTCTTTCGTGTCCTCGAACGTCGGTTCGTGCACATAACCGACCTGATTTGCATCCATAAAGCACGGATTGCACATCATGTTGCAGCGGTTCGTCAGATCGACGGTGAGCACCGCTCCGCGGCCAAATTTAATGTCCGAAGTCCCGTGGTGATGGACGTGTTTGTCCTCTGCCGCTTTAAAATCACGACCGTAAAACAACGATTCGATGCGTTCGAGAAACTTGGGGTCGGTCGCCATCACATCGACAAACTCGCCGTGCGTCGGGCAGGTCTTTTTCATCACGACCTGGCCGTTTTCCTCGACGATCTGAGCCTTGATCTAGCCGGGGTGCGAATTCATCAGGATATCAAGCGGGATCGTTTTATTGATAACGCCCTCGCGAACGCTCTTGACGCATGCCGGGCAAAGCGAATCGGTCTCACGCGGAAAACCAAGCGGTGGCGCCGTCCGCTCGTACGATTTGAGCAGCGGCTCAGCCGCCCATTTCGGCGTGATCGCCTCGCTCTCAGGCAAAGCCTTATTCACCGCCTGAAACGCCTTCCACCCAATATCCGCCGCCAGCGAAGCCGCTTTCGACCCCGAACGGCCTTTCCCCTTCCCTTCACCGCGTCTGAAATTATCGCTAAACATATATCTCTCCGCCACTAAGGCACACCCGTATCTCGCTAAATCTTAGCAGATTTAATGGGTTTGTTCTAATTCTTTGAGGATGCTGCCGCTGAGGAAATTGAGGTATGGTTTTGGCGGAGCAGAACAAAAAGAGCGTTGCTATATCGTCACCAAAGTAAGAGATCACAAAGCTTGCAATGCTCGACGAATTTTAGCGCCATTGTTGTCGCACTGAATATTCGTCGGCCGGGTCGACGGATGGGCAGCCTTAAAACATCGTTCGAGTCCTGTGGTTTGCCATACCTTATTTCTAACGTCGTCTTTAGGAAGGAGGGACATTGCTTCAACAGTCACAAATACCAACGGAGTCCTATCGTCAGCCATGATAGTTTCCCAAAGGCCTTGTTTGTCAACAAATAAATTAAGAACCTTGTTCTTATTTTCCGGGTCAGGAATTTGAAAGTTGACCCGTCTAGATGTTTCGTTCGCAGGATGCATCACCATTTTGGTTTCTACGCCATTAATTGTAACGGTCCGCGACTTTTCTGCCGCATCAAAATAATTCGGCCTTTTGTTATTTCCATGAGGTTCGATCCGGTAACCTTTGCGAGTATTTTGATTTACTAGGTTCATTATTATTCCTTGATCTAAAATATCCATTAGTCGGCCTAATCCACTAGTCTAAAAGGTTCCAATCATCAAGAGCAAGATTCCCTTCTTCGCCAAGCAAAAGGACTAAATCGGGCATGGTGGCGCCTATCAGTTCTCGAATCATTCCGTAACGATGTTCAAGTTTGAAATTCTTCGGAAAATTAACCTGATTTTGTAAAAAGACGCCGTGAGTAGGTGATCGTAACGGCCACAGGTCAACGTGAACAACAGAATTACTCATCCATTCCAAACATTGATGATTCTCGAAATTAACATCGTTGAATGCCCGATAAGTTATCCGGGAGATTATCCGCCAGAAAGGATTGCCTGTTATAGACAGGCCACCTTGACCATAAATTTTTGGAAAATATTGAGAGCAATCATTGATCAATCGGCCACCGTTTCCACCAAACTGATTGAACAGCCCAATATCACATTCTCGTTTCTCTACTTTTTTTGGTCGTCCCGGTTCCAAAGAGACGACCAATACAAGGGGCGTTATGCGTGGGGGCGACGCCTCCTCACGCCCTAACAAATTGCCAAGCCAATGCATAGGGCAGCGTTCGAAAAACGTAGTGTCCAGAACTTCCTTCAACTGAAGCCATAAGGCCTCGTTTTCTGGTCTTGGCTGATAGTTTCTCGGCACGTCTTTGCCATTGTCGAGCATCCAAAGATACCCGAAATCCAAAAACTCTCGAAAATATGCAGTTTCCTGAACCATCAATTCACTCTGCATACTCGCCTGTTCTAGTCGCCTTCGTCGGGTCGGGGACAACGGTGCAGATACAGATGCTCTTGATCATTTTGCTTTCAGTTTCGAGAAGGATTAATCCACTTGGAACCCTAATGTCGCCCTGAGCTATCAAAACGCATGGACGACCTGCGGAACCCCACAATTGAACGCTTCTGCCACTTTCATCTCCGCAATATCCTATCTCGGCATAAACATCGGAATTCGGTAGATCATTCCGTATTGCCTCCATTTTGGCTACCAAGTGAGCAGAAACCGCGGTCTTTCCAACCAAGGTTTCCCAAACTACTTGTGAGGTGTACTGGACGTCGTCTGCGAGATAGGGTTCGAGTATCTCAAACGATAAGTTATTCAGACTCTTTGCATAAATTCTTACCAAATCAAGCTCAGAATCAGGTTCGACATCGCTCGCGTCATCATCAGCCCATTGCAGAGCTGCCTCTTGTTCTGTACGTTCTTCCGGCGTACGTTTATCAATTTCTTCGAATAGCTTACGCATCCGAAATGACCCGCAAGGCTCGTCTATCGGCATAGTTTCCTCTTTTCCCCTATTGTAGCTCCGTTCTATTCAAATGCTTCAAGATACTTGATCCCCGAGCCGGTGTTAAAAATAACGACCGATTCGCCCTCACTGACCGAGCCGTCCGCGATCAGTTTTCGTAATGCTGGCAAGCACGCAGCACCTTCGGGGGCTACAAACAAACCAGTTGCGGCGCCTATTTCTTTTACGGCGGCGATAAGTTCGGCATCGGTGACGGAGATCGCGGTGCCGCCGGAGGCTCGGATGGCGTCGAGGATGAGGAAATCGCCGATGGCTTTTGGAACGCGAAGCCCGGAGGCGACGGTCGCGGCGTTTTCGAACTCGTCGGCAAAGCGCTCGCCCGCGTGAAAGGCACGCACGATCGGAGCACAAGTCTCGGATTGCACCGAAACCATCCTGGGACGCATCGGACCGATCCAGCCCATCTGCTCCATTTCGTCAAAGGCTTTCCACATACCGATCAGGCCGGTGCCGCCGCCGGTTGGGTACATGATGACGTCGGGAAGGGGTTGATTGCGGATTGCGGATTGCGGATTGCGGATTTCTCCGCTGCCGCTGCTACTGCCTACTGCCGCTGCCGCTGCAAATTGTTCCGCCAGTTCATACCCCATCGTCTTTTTGCCTTCGACGCGGTAGGGCTCTTTTAGGGTGGAGACGTCGAACCAGCCCATTTCGTCTTTGCGTTCGGCGACTACACGGCCGCAATCGGTGATGAGGCCGTCGATGAGCGTGACGTTGGCGCCGGTCTGCTGGCATTCGACGATGTTCGCACGCGGCGTGTCGGCGGGCATGAAGATGTTGGCTTCCATACCGGCGAGTGCGGCGTACGCGGCCATCGCCCCGGCGGCGTTACCGGCGGATGGAACCGCGAGTTTTGTCACGCCAAGCTCTTTCGCCATCGAGATCGCGGCGGTCATCCCGCGGGCCTTGAACGACTGCGTCGGATTCTGGCCTTCGTCTTTTATGTAGAGGTCCAATTTGATGGGCAGGGACGCTGCGAGCCTGTCGGTCTTGAAAAGCGGTGTCCAGCCTTCGCCTAAGCTCACGATATTCGCATCATCGACAACCGGCAAAACCTCGCGGTAACGCCATAGAGAAGATTCCCGCGTCGCCATCGATTCGCGCGTCAGCGTTTCAGCCGCTTTGTCGAGGTCGTAGCGGACGAGCAAAGGTTTGCCGCACGTAATGCAAAGATTCTGAAGCACATTTGCCTCATGCCGCAGCCCGCACAGGGCACATTCTAGATGAGTCACGTTCATGAAAGAAGTTTAGCCACGAATGCACGAATATGAGAATGCGGCGATCACGTTTTATTTCTTAATCGTGCATTCGTGGCTATTTCAGCATCGGCTTGAGAGCCTTATAGACATTCTCGGTCATGATCTTTTCGCCGGCCGCGTTTGGGTGGATGCCGTCGGATTGGTTTAGATCTTTGTTTAGCGCGACGTTCTCGAGCAGAAATGGCAGGAATTCGATCTTGTGTTCGCTCGCGAGATCGGGAAAAGCAACTGTGAAATCGCGTTGGTAGTCGGCGCCCATCGTCGGCGGTGCGAGCATTCCACATAACAGAACTTTGAGATTCTTGGCCTTTGCCTTTCGAATGATCTGATCAAGACTTGCCTTCATTTTAGCGACCGGCACGCCGCGAAGCAGGTCGTTTGCTCCGAGCTCGAGGATTAGAATTTTGGCGTTGTCCTGCTCCAGTACCCAATCGGCCCGCTCAAGTCCGCCCAAGCTAGTGCCGCCCGACTCGCCCGCGTTCACGACCTCGTAATCAAATCCGTCCGCCTTGAGCTTTTCCTGCAACAGATATGGATACGACTCTTTTTCCGCCAGCCCAAATCCCGCCGTCAGGCTGTCACCAAGCGCGATGATCTTTGGCCGGTCGGTCCGAACTTGCGGCGGAGCGAGCGGTCTGGCCGCGACATTCTGCGGCTGTCGCGACGCGGCACAGGATGACAGCAAAGCTGCCAAAAAAATGAAACTTATGATCGCCAAAAAACGCATTATCTCTCGCATGAGCTTGTTCTGTTTACGAAACTGTCACGATTTTGATGCAGAAATATTGGAACTTGTTAGCGGCATTTTAGCAAGCTAAGATTGT
>JANPDK010000020.1:0-46451 GCA_031431415.1 Acidobacteriota bacterium
CTCGAAAACCGGTCACCCCATCGGTGCCCGAAAGATTGAAATTCGGAAGAAGAAGCTCGCTTCTCCTTCCGAATTTCAAAAACAACAAACCGGACATCTAACGTGCTAACTAATCCGGACATCTGTACTTGCTATTAACAGTATTTTCGCTTTTCTTGTGAGTGACGATCGTGTCGCGTTCATCACGTCTTGCTCAAATTCGTCTATCAGCGATATCATTCAATGTTATCTTCGTAATTTAAATTCGATCTACCCTGTGAAACTTGTTATTACCGATGACAGTACCTTGGGAAGAATTGTGCTTTTGGAGTTAAAAAATAATGAAATCCTTTGAATTTGATCGTGGCTGTGTAAGATTGCCGCTGTTCCTTCTCTCGCTGGTGACAATACTGTTGTCGTTTGGATCGCACGTCAGTGCGCAGGATAACGGCCGTCCGGTCGCAACCAAGGCCGTACGGTTCGACGTTTCACCGGCTCTTCGAGATATCACGCCCATCACCGTAGCCCGTAAAGAGGACAAGGCCGAGGATGATCAGGGCGAACCCGGTCCAGTCGGCGATACACATCACGACCCAGACCCGGTTGTACAGACGACGGTCGGCGGCCTCGGCGTTTTTCAGCCGACGACTATCCCTTCACCGCTCATTACTTTTCCGGGAATCAGTAATCCGACGGGATGCGGCGGATGTGCACCTCCCGACACCAACGGCGACATCGGCCCCAATCATTACATTCAGATGGTCAATACCAAGTTCCAGATATTTAGCCGGACAGGCGCGTCGCTCTTTGGCCCATTTGCGATCAATACGATATTTACGGGTTTCGGCGGGCCGTGCCAACTGGAGAATGCAGGCGACCCCGTCGTATTGTACGATCAGCTTGCCGACCGCTGGTTATTGAGTCAATTCTCGGACGGCACAGCACCGTTCTTTAATTGTGTTGCCGTCTCGACCACATCCGATCCGCTTGGTACTTATAACCGCTACGCATTTAGCGCTCCGTCATTTCCCGACTATCCAAAATACGGTATCTGGCCGGATGGGTATTATATTAATACTAACGAAGGCGGCGTGACAGGCAGTTATGCTCTCGATCGCACACAGATGTTGGCCGGAAACCCCGCGGCGACCAGTATTCGGTTCGCGATCGCCCAGAACCCATTCGGCCTGCTTCCCGCCGATATCGATGGAACGACACTTCCGCCCGCCGGCAGCCCGGCATACTTCGTCGGTACCCGTGACAATGACGCTCCCGGCGGCACGGAGGATGCTGTGCTCGTTTACAAGTTCCGGGCCGATTTTGCGATTCCTGCCAACTCGACGTTTACTGGGCCAACTGTCTTACCTGCGGCGGCATTCGACTCGATTTTTCCATGTACGCCCACAACTAGAAACTGCATCTCGCAGCCCGGCACGACCACGAAGATCGATATTCTCTCGTACCGGCAACGGCCGACTTTCCGCCTCGCATACCGCAATTTTGGCACGCACGAGTCGCTTGTCACGAGTCAGTCGGTTGAGGCCACGACCGCCATGGCCGGGATGCGTTGGTACGAGCTGAGAGACCCTAACGGAACGCCGACGATCTTTCAGCAGGGCACTTATGCACCGGGTGCGACCGACGGTATTCACCGCTGGATGGGCAGCATCGCAATGGACAGGCAGGGGAACATGGGTCTCGGTTATAGCGTCTCAGATGCGGTGAGCGTTTTTCCGGGCATCAGATACACCGGCCGTCTGGTCGGAGATCCGCTCGGCACAATGCCTCAGGGCGAAGGTGTGATCGTCAATGGCGGCGGTTCGCAGTTGAACACTGGCACTGCTGCCCGCTGGGGTGATTACTCATCCATGTCGGTCGATCCGACGGATGATTGTACTTTTTGGTATACCACTGAGTACTACGCAACGACATCGAACGCGAACTGGAACACGATGGTAGGGTCATTCAAGTTTCCGGAATGTGGAGCCGGAACTCCGACACCGACCCCGACCGCGACGCCTACCTCTACGCCGACCGCGACGCCTACCAATACACCAACGGCCACGCCGACCGCTACGCCAACGGGTACTCCGACGGCCACACCAACTGCGACGCCAACCGGTACGCCGACGGCAACGCCGACACCCGGTTTCGAGGCCGACATAGCTCCGCGCTTTGTGGGTAATGGCGCCGTTGACTCGACTGATGTTATCCAGACGCGGCGATTTGCCACGACGCTCGATACGCCTAATCCTGCATTTAACGAAGCCCAGCGAGCCGATTCCGCTCCACGTGGAACAAATGGTGACGGAGCGATCAATGCGGGCGACGTCGTCCAGTCGCGAAGGTATGCGACCAGCTTGGATCCGCTTACGAACGCAGGCGGGCCAACGGCACGGTCAGCAACAGATTCGTCGTCAATATTTAGCCGGGTTTACGATTACTTATTTGGTCGCGAGATCCGTGTGGTTTCGACCGGCCCGCCGATGTATGGGCGTGTGAGCGTCGTCGTAAAATTGGCTCCGAAAGGTGACGAGTTGGCATCGAGCTTTACGCTCGAATACGACCCGACGAAGCTGACCGCCCCGCAAGTCGGGGTTGGTAAGAAACGCGGAGGTCTCGGCGTGGTTCTGACGGTAAATACCGATGAGCCAGGCAAGATCGCGGTCGTCTATGATTCGATCGAGGCATTTAGGGCAAGCTCAGAGGAAAAGGACTTGATCGTCGTTACATTTGATGTTGTCAAAGGTGCGGACGGACAAGCACTCGTTAGTATCACGGACGCGATCACTCAACGCTACCTTTCTGATGCGGAAGGCAACAGCCTGAGCGTCAACTATGTCGACGGCACGATCGACCTGACCCCTGTCGCTGATGACACGGCGAAGTGATCGTTGATCACTAACCTTAAACTTCGGCCCGGCGTTGACTTGCTCATCTGCCGGGCCGAAACTTTATATATGGCTGACAAAAATCTAGGCGACATGCCTGCGGACGACTTTCGTAAATACGGCTACGAGGTCGTCGATTGGATCGCAAACTACTTCGAGCATATCGGCGAAATGCCCGTGCTTTCGCAGGTTGAGCCTGACTGGCTGAAAAGCCAGATACCAACATCGCCGCCCGCGACCGGAGAGGATTTTGGGGAAGTCCTGAAAGATGTCGACCGGCTGATACTGCCTGCGGTCACGCATTGGAATCATCCGAATTTTCACGGCCTTTTTTCGACCTCAACTAGCTCTGTAGGCGTCTTTGGCGAGATGCTCACTGCGGCTTTCGATATGAAGGCGATGCTCTGGCGAACGTCGCCCGCATCGACCGAGCTCGAAGATGTTGTGCTCGACTGGCTCCGTCAGATGATGGATCTGCCGGCTCACTTCGAAGGAATCATCTACGACACGGCATCAGTCTCAACAATGCACGCCATCGCCGCCGCTCGCGAAAAGGTGAATCTAAAGGTTCGCGATCTCGGCCTCACTGGCCGCGACGACGTTCCGCTGATGCGCGTCTATTGCTCCGAACACGTGCATTCCTCGATCGACAAGGGCGTTATCACGCTTGGCCTCGGGCTTCGCAGTCTGAGAAAGATCGAGTGCAATGATCGGTTTGAGATGATGCCCGAAAAACTGGCGGAGGCGATAGACGAGGACATCGCAAACGGCTACCTACCGATCTGCGTGATCCCGACCGTCGGCACGACGTCAACATCAAGCGTCGATCCGGTCGAGGCGGTTGCCGATATCTGTAAAAAATACGGCATCTGGCTCCATGTAGATACAGCTTACGCTGGCTCAACCGCGATCGTGCCGGAATTCAGGCACTTCTTCAAAGGCTGGGAGCGTGCTGATTCGATCGTCGTAAATCCGCACAAATGGCTATTCACGCCATTCGATCTTTCGGTGCTGTATTGCAAGGATCTGAGCGTTTTGAAAGAGGCGTTCTCACTCGTCGCCGAATATCTCAAAACAAGCGACGAACAAACCGTCAAGAACGGCATGGACTACGGCATTCAACTCGGTCGCCGCTTTCGTGCCTTGAAACTGTGGTTCGTCATTCGCTATTTCGGAGTCGAAGGCCTCGTCGCACGTCTCCGCGAACACTGCCGCCTCGCACGCCTGTTCGCTTCGTGGGTCGAAGAGTCACCCAATTTCGAAATGCTCGCTCCTGTACCCTTCGCCCTTGTTTGTTTCCGTGTCTGCCCGGCAGGAATCGATGATCTCAATGCCCTAAATGAAAAGATCATGAACGACATCAACGCCTCGGGCGCGGCCTATCTGTCGCATACCAAGCTCAACGGAAAATACACACTACGACTTTCGGTTGGCAGTATTCGGGTCGAGGAAAGGCATCTTACGAAAGTTTGGGATATTCTGAACGCTGCGATTTCCCGCAAACTATGAAAAAGTACCTTTTGATCTTCATCGCCATCCTTCTCGTTTCGATAACCGCGTTTGGGCAAAAGTCTAAGGCAAGAGCGGTCAAAAAACCGGTTGCGAAAAAGCCCGCCAAGGTTTTCACGCGAGAAAAATTCGATCCCAAACGAGATCCGAAAGCCGATCTGGCTACGGCAATAAAGACTGCTACGAAAACCGGCAAGCGGATAATCCTCGATGTCGGCGGCGAATGGTGCGGCTGGTGCGTTCACATGGACAAGTTCGTGTTCAGGAACAAGGCTCTCGACAAGCTGCTCAAAGCCAATTTTGTTTGGATAAAGATCAACATGAGTCCGGAGAATGAGAATGTGGCGTTTCTCAGGGAATATCCCGAGATAATAGGCTATCCGCACCTGTTTGTGTTGGACAAGGCAGGAAAATTGATCCACTCGCAGGATACCGTGGCTCTAGAGAAGAAAGAAACGTACGATCTGGCGAAGTTTAACGAATTCCTGAAACTGTGGTCGCCTCAAAAGTGACCGGATCATTTGCCCACTTCCTCCCATATCTTATGCCCGTGTGTTTCCTTTAGGAATATCGCACCGACAACAAACGTGATTGCCGCAATCGTCATCGGGTAATACAACCCCGCATAAATATTGCCCGTCTGGGCGATCACGGAGAGGCCGATCAACGGCAGCAGGCCGCCGAAAACTCCGTTGCCTATATGATACGGCAGCGACAGCGCGGTGTATCTGATCTTCGCCGGAAATGCCTCGACCAGATACGCCGCGATCGGCCCGTAGACCATCGTCACCCAGATCACCTGAATAAATATGAGACCGATCAGTAGCCAAGCCGTCTTATTTGAAACGAGATCGCCGATCGATGTGTATGGAATGACTTTTGGAGACGCTGTTATCACGCCGTTTTCATCGACCGATTGAGGCGTGAGTTTGATCGCACCGGTCACGGGGTCTTTTTGCGAAGTAGCCGTGACCACATTAGAACCGGCGGCCGACTGCATGGCCTTATAGATCGGTAGATACGTGAGCAACGCTAATAGACAGCCAGCAAGAATGATCCATTTTCGTCCCCAGCGGTCGCTTAGAGCACCAAAAACAATAAAGAATGGCATGCCGAGTAACAACGCGATCGCGACTATATATTTGGCCGAGGTGGCATTTACGTTCAAGATCGAGTCGAGATAAAACAACGCGTAAAACTGACCCGTATACCAAACCACACCTTGCCCAGCGGTCGCCCCGAAAAGCGAGATCAGGACGATCTTGAGATTGCTCCACTTCGTAAATGCCTCGACCAGTGGGCTTGCGGATGTCATGCCGCCGCTCTTGAGGTGCTGAAAGATCGGCGATTCCTTCATTCGCAGGCGAATGTACAGCGAAATCACGACGAGGAAGATCGAGATCAGAAACGGAATTCGCCAACCGCCCATCGCGTCGGTCTTACCCGCAAACTGCTCGGCGCTCATCGTGTTCTGAACGATCAGTATCACAGCCAGCGAGAGAAACAGCCCCAACGTCGCGGTGATCTGGATAAATGAGGTGTAAAAACCGCGGCGTTCGTCAGGCACATGTTCGGCAACATAAACGGCCGCACCGCCATATTCGCCGCCGAGAGCAAGCCCTTGCAACACGCGTATCAGCAGCAAGATGATCGGGGCCGCAATACCGATCTGCGAGTACGTTGGCAAAAACCCAATGACCGCGGTCGCTCCGCCCATGATCAAAAGCGTCACCAGAAACGCATATTTACGCCCGACAATATCGCCAATCCGCCCGAAGAACAAAGCTCCAAATGGACGCACAACAAACCCGACGGCAAAGGTCGCAAGGTAAGCGATGTAGGCAAACGTGTCATTCCCCGGCGGATAAAAAAGCGGTGCGATGACGGTCGCGAGACTTCCAAAGATGTAGAAGTCGTACCACTCGATCATCGTCCCGACCGACGAAGCTCCGATCACCTGCCAGATCTTCGATTTCGAGATCGTTTCGTTGTACACGGCGCCGAGATCTTGGACTGTTTCTGTCATGTAGGAGATTTTCGACTAAATCCGTCGTTTCGCAAAGCCAAGCCGCCTCTATTTCAGTCAATTTAGGTTGCAAGGGCGGCCTAATAGACCTGAATGTCTGGATCAGATCGCAGTTGCCATTTGGAATGGGGCGGCTTTGGTAAACGTCTCCTGAGTTTCCGTTCCTTTTTCACCAACCGTCGCATCAAAAAATTTGCCAGCTTCATACGCCGCAGTGCCGCGATCGGATCGACGAGATGCGTGGCCGGCAGCTTATAGCCCGATTCTTTCAGGACGAGGCCGATCGGCAGTTCCATTTCGTCCTGCATCTTTATTATCTTTGCGACCAGTTGCGAGCCTGGGGTAAGAAGCGGGCCGATGCCATATCGTACTTGTTGGGTTCCGATGATGTAGATGTGTTTGTATTCGGGCAAGACGCATCCGGCGTAGAGGGCCGCGAGCTGTTCGTTTATCATCGGCACGAGGCCGGTGGGCAAAAACGGAAAGCTCAGATAAAAACCCGTCGCGGCGACGATCATGTCGTATTCGTCGCTTGTGCCGTCAGTAAAATGCACCGTCTTGTCTTCGAGCCGTGCGATATCGGTTCGCGGTTTGATCCGGCCGTGTTTGAGGTAATGAAATATCTCCGTACTGATCGTCGGATGTTTTTCAAATATCTTGTGATCAGGTTTTGGTAGGCCGTAATCTTCATATTTGCCGACAACGACACGCAGCAAGGCTCGCAACAAGAATCTTTGCAACGAGATCGGAAGGCCCATCAGAGGCGATTCTATCGATGGTTTTCCAAATACCGTCTTTGGCGTCATCCAATATCCGCGTCGAAGGCTAAGATGCGCGGACGTCGAAACGCGTGCGGCTTCCGAAACGACATCACATGCCGAATTGCCACCGCCGATGACGAGCACGCGTTTCCCTTCGAGCTGTTTCGGGTCTTTGAAATCTTTTGAATGAAGATACTCGCCGGTAAATTCGCCAGGATATTGCGGAAACCGCTTGTCCCAATGATGGCCGTTGCAGACTAGTACGCCCTTGTAAACGCGCTGTTCGCCGCTTGCTAACTCCACATCCCAGAGCTCATCGACGCGAGGCCGAACGGCCGTAACCTTTGTGTCGAACTCGATCTGCGGCCGCAGGTCGAAGGTGTCGGCATAGAGCTTATAATAATCGCCCATCTGCTGCTGACTCGGAAAATCAGGATAACCGGCGGGCATCGGAAAGTCAGTAAATTCGGTAGTTTTACGTGACGAGATAATATGTGCGGTGCGATATGTGCCGTGATACCAATTACCGCCAACCTCATCATCAGCCTCGACTTGCTCGTAGGAAATTCCGGCATCCTTGAGCGCCTTGGCATGCGACAGCCCGCAAGGCCCCGCACCGATCACCAACATCATTTTCCGTTTGTCCGTCATCGTACCTAACCTAAATCAGTATCTGGCCATAATAGCATGCATTGAGCGAACTTTTTTCCTTTCAAAAATGCGGTAATTCAGCTATTCTTGTCGGCACATGTCACCGATAGCGATTACGCTCGTCCTTCTCCTCGTGGCGATCATTTTGTTCGCGACCGAGAAGCTACCCGTCGACGTGATCGGCATTTTGCTGGTCATGGCGTTGATATTGACGCGCGTTTTGACGGTTCAGGAGGCGGTCGCCGGATTTGGTAATGACATAATTATCACTATCGGCGGACTATTCATACTTGTTGGCGGATTGATAAAAACGGGCCTCGTTGATCTGATCGGGCGGCGAATGAGCAAGATCGCGGGCACGAATGTATTCATTCTGACGGCATTGATAATGACGGCCGCCGCGATCTCGGCGTCGGTGCTAAAGAACACGACGACCGCGGCGATGTTCCTCCCGATAGTCATCGGCCTCGCTGCAAAGACCAAGATCCCGCCGTCCAAGCTGCTAATGCCGCTGGCGTTCGGAGCGATCCTCGGCGGGAGCTGTACGCTGATCGGCACATCGACAAATCTTGCCGTCAGCGGCGCTATCCAGCGTTACGGGCAAGAGCCTTTTTCAATGTTTGAGCTGGCTCCGGTGGGCATCATCACGTTTGCGGTCGGAATGTTGTACATGCTCTTTATCGGCCGGCATTTTTTGCCGAGCCGCGGCGGCGAGGAATCGCTGACCGAGCAATATCACATTCGCGAATATGTATCAGAACTTTTGGTGCTGCCAGATTCGCCGCTTGTCGGCAAGACGCTCGACGAATCGAACATCAACACCGAACTCGAACTAAACATACTCGGCATCATCCGTGACGGCGAACGCATCATCGCTCCGGGGCCGTTCGAGCGAATACGCCGCCGTGATTCGCTTATCGTCGAGGGCAAGATCGGTGACATTCTGCGCGTCAAGGAAGAGATTGGCCTCGAGATCAAGCCCGATTTTATGCTCAATGACGTGCTGCTCGAGGGTGGCAACGTCGAGCTGTTTGAACTGATGGTGATGCGCGATTCGAGGCTCGTCGGGCATACGCTGAGGACACTGCGGTTTCGCCAGAGCTACGATTTGACGGTACTCGCGATCAATCGCCACGGCGATACGTTTATCGAAAAGCTCAGCGATGTCGGCCTAAGATTTGGCGACGTTCTACTGGCACAGGGCACACGCGACCGCATCGAAACGCTGGTCGCCGACCGCGAATTGATGCTACTCGAAGACGTCTCCGAGAGCAGTTTTCGCATCGAGAAACGCCGCTGGGCGATCGCCGCGTTTTTCATATTTCTATCGCTTTCTTTGTCGAGGCTGGTCACCGGTTATGACATTCCCCTCGCGGTCTGCGTGCTGATCGGCGTGATGGTTTTACTGGCGACAAAGACGGTTCGCTATGCAGAAATGTACGATCTGATAGATTTTCGGCTGCTCGTGCTGATCGCCTGTATGATGAGTTTTGGCGTCGCAATGGAGGCGACAGGTGCGGATAAATATCTTGCAGGCTTGATAAATCAGTATTTCGGCCAATTTGGCGGAGCGGCCGTTCTGGCTGGGTTTTTCCTTCTCACAGTGGCTCTTACCCAGCCGATGTCCAATCAGGCGGCAGCCCTCGTGGTATTGCCCGTCGCCGTCCAGACCGCACTCGCCCTCGGCCTTAATCCGCGCACATTTATCGTCGGCGTCACATACGCCGCGTCGTTCTCATTCATCACGCCCCTCGAACCTGCGTGTGTTTTGGTCTATACGCCGGGCCGCTATCGATTTATGGACTTTGTAAAGATAGGGAGTGTGCTGACGATCATCGTCTTTGTCGTCTCGATCATACTCGTACCGATATTCTGGCCGCTGAATTAGAACTCAACGGAGAACAAACGCCACTCGCCTTCGACACCAGCAAAAGTCTTTATTCCAAACTCTGAGAATGATAGCCCTGAGCCCGCGACCAGATCTTTTACGGTTCGGGAAACGAGTATTCGGCCATTATCGGACAAAGCACCGACGCTACTGGCGAGATCGACGGCAAATCCGCTTAGCAAATCACCACCAACATCGCATTCACCTGTGTGAAGACCGGTACGAATACCGATCCCGGAACGTTTTGCGGCCTCGGCAATGGTGATCGCGCAGCGAACCGCGCGAGCCGGGCCGTCAAACGCTGCGAGAGTTTCGTCATCGCCGACCGAGATCACGCGTCCCCTGAAAAGCTCAAGCTGCTGATGCATAAATACCCGCGAACGCTCGACCATCTCGGCCCATTCGACGTCGCCACGCTTGCTGGCCTCGCTCGCAGGATCGGCAAATGAAACGCTCATCACGGTCGCCAACACCCGGTCATGCTCGGCACCAAACCTCACGCCGGTGACAAATCTCTCGATCTCATCGAGTATCTCGCTCTGCTCGCCGACAAAGGGAAGGTGGTCAATGCCGCCGAGTTCGACGTACTTTGCTCCGGGAATTTGCGAAGCGACAAAGCGGCCTTCCTCGACCTTGAGACACGTATCACCGCTGCGGTGAATGACGAGCGTCGGAACCCGCACCGACGGCAGAACGCCGCGAACATCGATCTCGGCATTCATCTTTGTCAGGGCGACCGCCGCGCCGGGACTCGCTCCCATTCGCAAATATGTCGCCCACCACTCGCGAAATTCTGCGTCATCGGCCATCGACGGCGCCCGTTCGTCGATTCCAACCGGCCCGCCCCAATCGCGTTGCATCACCTCAAAGAATGCCGTCCGTTGCTCCTCGGTCGGTGCCCACGGATATTCGTCGTCGCGTATGCGTTTGGCATACGTACCGATCATCACGAGGCCGTCGGTGCGTTCGGGATAGGTCGCGGCAAAGAGCGAGCACATCGGCCCACCCTCCGACACACCGACAAGGACCGCCCGCTCAGACCCGACGGCGTCCATCACGGCGTGTACATCTTCCATCCGCTGTTCGAGCGTCGGCAGATGCTCGATCGGCACACGATCCGAAAGGCCGGTGCCACGTTTGTCGAATAAGATCAGACGCGAGAATGAAGCGAGGCGTTCGAGAAATGACGCAAAGAGGTGATGTTTCCAAAAATATTCGAGATGCGAGACCCAGCCCATCACAAACACCATGTCAACCGGGCCGTCGCCGACTACTTGGTAAGCGATATTGACGTCCCCATTCATCGCATAATGCGTTTCACCCCGTAATGCCGGGATAGCGGTACGCGGAGCGGGAATGGCGTCGATCTGCGAATCGCCGTCGCTGACAAAAACGCGGACAGTGCTTCGCTCGATGGTATCGGTGACGACGTTGCTCGCTGCGTTCTCAACCGTGGCGACAAAACGATAGCCGAATTTTGGCACGGTCTCGATAAATTTTGCATCGCCGGTCTCGCCGAGAACACGGCGAAGATGCGAGATATTCTGGGCAAGATTATTCTCTTCGACAAAGCTGTCTTCCCATATCTCTGCGAGCATCTTTTCCTTGCTGAGTACCCGGCCCGCGTTCGCGACCAACATTAGCAAAGTGTCAAAGACCTTTGGCGAAAGCTGTATCGCTGCCGCATCACCGATCAGCGACCGCTCGGCCGCATCCAGCCGAAAGCCGCAAAACGTATAAATTGCCGTGCCGATCTCAGACATCACGCTCCTTCATAGTTTCCTCATAAATCCTTCACAAAACCTTCACGATTTCCTAAAGATTAACAACCGCATTCGGTTGCAAACTCATATCAGACCAGAAACGTCAGTGCGAGAAACGATATTAGCACGAAGACAAACGGTTAAGGAGAACAAAAAATGCGGAGACAGTATTTGAAAACATTACGGCGATTACGTGAAACACTTTCGCGAAAGGCCGTAAGCCTAGTCATATCGGCGGCTATCTTGGCTAGCCTTTTCTCGGTCGGCGCAACAAATGCGAACGGTCGTATTCGAGAATGGGTGGGCGGCGACAATAACGACTCAAATTGGACCAGCAACGGTAACTGGAACGGCATCGGCGGCGGCGGCCAGAACGACGATCTTGTTTTTGGTTCACAGGTGCTTGTTTTCGGTGGCCTAGCCTACACCGTCCCGGTTCGTCGGGCAAATACGAACGATCTGGCGGTCAACACGAGTTTTGATTCTATGACTTTTAATGGATTCAACTATGTAATAAGTGGCAACCAAATATTCCTAAAGAAAGGTTTGACGATCGATCTTGCAAGTGGTTTTTCAGGTAACCCGGTATTTAACCCGAATATCATCTTCGCGTCGGTTGCCGGACTGAGCCAGACGTGGACCAGCAAGAGTGGATCCACAACATTTAACGGGGTCGTCAATCTGAATGGCCGCAACTGGGTGGTTAACACCGAACTTGGTGGAAGCGTTGTATTGAACGGCTTGGTTAACGGCTTTGGTACGCTCTTCAAAAATGGTGTTGGCAGCTTGCTTATCCACGGCAACGGCGGTTCCCTCGGAAACACGATCTTGAACGCGGGAACACTTGAGGTCAGCGGAAACAGCGCTGTACTCGGGGATATAACTCTCAATGGCGGGACATTGAGTGGTAACGGCCGGCTCGGAAATATTTTTGGCGGCAATTCCGGTGCTATAGGTACTATCTCGCCAGGGACTCCAGACGTTCCCGTCGGACAACTCCGCACCATAGGTCTGGTCAGTTTGAACTCAAATACGACCTTTGCGGCCGATCTTACTAGCCCCGGTTCAACGGACCAATTATTTGTCCAAAATAACAATGTCGATCTAAACAACGCCAATTTGGACATCTCTTTGGGCTTTACGCCGACCGTTGGTCAACAGTTCCTGATCATTCGGCACACTGGCACAGGTGCGATCACGGGTCAGTTCGATCAGGGCACGGGGATCGTGGATAACGGACAGCTTTTCCGCATTACTTATACGGTAAATAGCGTTCTCCTAACGGCACTCGGCCCGGTAACGCCTTAACCATTTTTCGATCTCAAGCTCCAAATTTACCAAGGAATACACCGAAATTACACAACGGTTATGACGTCACAAAGACAAAGAGAGATCGTGATCGAGTTCGAAAAGGTACGGACGATCAGAAAGCGTGCAAAAACAATGCTTGCGTTTTGCAGGGGGTGCGAGACGCACGCGGATGCAGTCACGCTGGTCGACGCGGCCGTACTATTCGAAACCCGTCACGACACACTATTTCAATTTATTAGAGAAAACGATTGCCATTATCACGTCAGTGATAACAACAAAATTTACCTTTGCGTGCCTTCGCTGCTTGAGCAGATGACGCAAAAGAACAGCATCCGCCGGCTCACGGCGAAAGGAGAATAGAAATGAAGACACTAAGTAGATATTTAAGAAAAATAAGTAGAACTCAGACGGATCGCAAATTGCGCAAACGCCTGATCGCCGCCTCGGCCTCACTAGTAGTATTTGTGAGTATCTTTTGTGCGGCTGGCACGGAAGCAAAGGCCGGCGACCTCTTTACGAGATTGTTCGGATCGAACGAGATCATAAACAGCTTTTTGGCTCAGGGCCAGTTCTCAGGAACACTGAACACTCCCATCACAGTCGACGACGCCCCATCGGCGACCAGAACTTGGGATGGCGCCCAAAATACCCTTTGGACCGACAACGACAATTGGGCCGGCGCAGGCGGCGTGGATCCGAACGACGATCTGATCTTTCCGTCCGGGGCCGCACGGCTGACAAACACAAATGACTTCCCGGTTAACACAAATTTCGACTCGCTCTCATTCACCGGCGGCGGCTATAACATCTCGGGCAACCAGATATTTCTCGCCAACAGCCTGTCGATGAGTGCAACGTCCGCCAATACCTTTGGCCCGAACATCATCCTCGGCAATGCGCAAACATGGACCGGCTCAAACACCGGCGATATGACGTTCAACGGCGTCGTAAACCTTAATACCCGCGGTCTGACCCTGAATACTTCAAACGTCGGAAACGTCTTTACGTTCAATAATATTATCAACGGCACCGGCAGCTTCATCAAGAACGGCGCCGGAACCGTTTCGATCAACGGGGACGCGGACAGCTTTGGGACGACGGTTATTAACGCAGGAAGATTGAACGTCGACGGCTCATTGGGCCTGACTCAACTAAATTCCGGCACGCTGTCCGGCTCGGGCTCCGCTCAAGGCATCTTTTGCAACGACGCGACCGACGACGGCGTCATCGCTCCCGGTAACGGCGGCACGACAACCGCTATCCTTACCAACACCGGCACCAACCGCAATGTCGATATGCGAAACGACTGCGGCTTTACGATGAATCTCAACGGGACCACTGCCGGATCGGGGCACGACAAATTTATTAACAATGGCGGCGACATTCTGCTCCTCAACACACAACTCACGCTTACGCTCGGCTTTGTGCCAGCGAACGGCCAGCAATTTACCATTCTCCAGACAACCGGCGCGGGCCATGACATCACCGGACAATTCGCTCAGGGGACTTCCATCACGGTCAACGGAACACAATTCACCATAAATTACGGCCCGACGAGCATAATACTTACCGCCGGACAGCCCGCGCCATTGACCCACACGTGGGACGGCAGCGGAGGCAGCAATACTTGGTTTCTCGCCGAGAATTGGTCGACAGACTTTACCCCGATCCCGTTCGACAGTCTCGTCTTTCCAGACGTCGCCGCTCAAAAGTCGAACAACAACAATCTGACCGCCGGAACCGTCCTTAATACGCTTCAGTTCACAGGGTTTGGCTACAACATAACCGGTAACGGCATCGGCCTGCAAAACGGTTTGACAGTAAACACGACCGGCAACGGTGCAACGCCCAACATCGGCGTACCAATTACCCTTAACGTGAATCAGACATGGAACGCTATAAGTGGACAGTTGCAGGTCAGCGGGCAAACCACAGTGGGCAACCGCACCCTAACCCTGGACGGGCCGGGAAGCTTTTTCATCGATGGCAACATCACTGGTGCCGGCGCGATCGTCAAGAACGGAAGCGGAACGACCTTTATTGCCGGAAACGCCGGAACCATTGGCACAGCAACCGTAAATGCAGGTATTCTGCAAGTCGGAGGCTCGCTCGGAGGCGGTCTGCTCGGCCCTGTTGTCCTCAGAAGCGGAACCCTACGAGGACGTTCGACTGTCGGATCGATCGACGCGCTTAACGCCGGAGCGCCAAACAACGGCGTGATCGAGCCCGGCGGCGGTCCTAATTTCACAGGCACCCTGACATCGACGGGACCCGTAGAGTTCGCTGCGACCTCGACATTCTCCATCGATATCATCAACGCACCAGCATCGCACGATCAACTAGTGTACGGTAGCGGCATGGCACTAAACGGTGCGAATCTATTGGTGAATCTGACTTTCGTACCGACGGCCGGTCAGCAATTTACGATCATCCAGGGAACCGGCGGCATAACCGGACAGTTCGCACAAGGCACAACCATAACGGTCAACGGAACGCAATTTAGCATCACTTACAATGCAAACAGCGTCGTTCTAACGGCCGGCGGTGCCGGAACTCCGACGCCGACCGCAACGCCAACGTCAACGCCAACAAGTACGCCCACAGCGACTCCGACAAGCACGCCCACTGCAACGCCGACGGCAACTCCAACGAGTACGCCTACAGCGACCCCAACGGCGACGCCGACAAGTACGCCAACGGCGACACCTACGGCAACTCCGACACCGCTTGATTTTGGTGATGCGCCGAATTCGTATGGAACGTTACTCGCGAGCAACGGAGCACGGCATATACCGACCGGCTCGATGCTTGGGGCGACTCGTGATGCCGAAAACGACGGCCAGCCGAATGCAACTGCGACCGGCGACGGTTCAGACGAAGATGGCGTCACTGTAGGGACATTAACGCCCGGAGCTCAATCGTCATTTACGTTTTCGGTCACGGTCGCGGGCGGTTTTGTAAACTGCTTTGTCGATTACAATCGCGACGGCGACTTTCTCGACGGAGGCGAAAATAATCTGATCAATCATGCTTTGTCGGTTGGTACAAACCAGCAAGCGACATTCAATGTTCCGGCAAATGCGACGCCGGGCGGTAGTTTTGCTCGATGTCGATTAACTTCATTCAGCATCACAACGCCGAGCCCGCTCGGCCCGGTGGGTGATGGCGAAGTGGAAGATTACCAGCTAACAATCGTCGGAGCGACACCGACTCCAACTGCGACTCCGACAGCTACGCCTACCGCGACGCCGACAGCAACGCCGACTTCCACACCGACCAGTACGCCTACGGCAACCCCGACGGGAACACCGACAGCGACTCCAACGGGTACGCCGACGGCAACCCCAACGGCTACCCCGACTGGAACGCCCACGGCGACACCGACCGCGACACCTACGGCCACACCAACAGCGACACCGACGCCTGGCGGAGCGGGATTTGAGGGTGATGTTTCGCCTCGGTTTAATGGCGATGGAATCGTGCTGTCAAGTGATGTTGTGCAGCTAAGGCGATTTGCGACCGGGCTAGACATACCAAATCCGGCATTTAACGAGCAGCAGCGGGCCGATGCCGCACCACGCTCGACGGGTGGCGACGGCGTTATCACTTCGGGCGATGTCGTCCAGGGCCGACGTTACGCCACCGGGCTCGATCCGCTCACAGATGCCGGCGGCCCGACGGCTCCATCATTCGTATCCGAGAGAATGTCGAGTCTAATCGACGAGCTGAATGCGTACTTCTTTGGCCGCGAGATGCGTGTCGGCTCGACGACGGCCGGGATCGGCAAACAGGTAATCGTACCTGTCGAGCTGACACCGAACGGCGATGAAACGGCGATGAGCTTTACCTTCGAGTACGATCCGAGGATACTCGCAAACCCGCGCGTTTCATTAGGCGAATTCGCTCCGTCAGGCTCGACGCTGACCTTCAACACAAACGAACCCGGCCGCATCGGTATCCTCATCGACTCGACCGAATCGATGGCTGCATCTGCAATGCCGAAGAGCGTCGTGATGATAACGTTCGACGTGGTAACGGAATCTGGCGGCGAGACCCGCGTCTCGCTAACGAATTCGCTGGCAAGTAGAGCGATATCCGACGCGTTGGCAAATCCTCTGGCTACACGCTACGTTGACGGCCTCGTTAAAATACTCGACTAGTAGATTACCGAGATAGCAAAAGCTCCGGGCGGCTCGCAAGGGCCGCCCCTTTTTATTTTGCGAGGCGAAAGTGTCATCTCCTCAGCGATAGTGCATTTGTGCACAAAAATCCCTAATATTGTGCGATACTTCAAAACAAAAAATGTCCGATCAAGAAAACGATCCTACCAAAAGGCATTTAGGGCCATTCGACGATGGCGACGCAACCCGAAAGCAGGAAGCCGCCCCGTCGGACTCCACGGCGCTGTTTCCAACCGAGTCGGACAATCCCGTACCAGTTGCCGACGAGAACGCGCTCGATCCGAGCCGTTTGCGGTATGTCCTCGTATGTCTTTTGTTGGCACTGATGGCGGCATGGATAGCTCTGAATGCGTTCAACATTCTTTCGCAAAAAAGCACCCTCGGAGTTTCGGCAGCCTGGACGCTCGGCACGCATTATGTAAATTGGGTCGACCCAAAACTGCCAGTTGACATTCAAGTGGGCGACGCGGTTCTCAGTATTGACGGCCAACAGCTCAATGCCAGATATCGAGTTCGGCAGATGGTCAGGGAGTTCGGTCCAAACGAAGCACACACCTATGAGATACAACGCTCGGGCGAGTCTTTCGAACGGATCGTTATGACCGAGCCAGTATCGTTCGAGCGTTGGATCGGCAGCATTGCGCTTTCGGTCGTTATTCCAGCCGTATTTTTCATTGTTGGGTTCATCGTATTTCTCTTCAAGCCAAATAACAGACTGACTGTCCTGACGGTGATCTCTTTCTCGTTGATCGCCGCATCAAGCTCACCGCTCCATTTCATTTCCTATGCTGAAGCCGCCTTTCCGGTCGTGTTGCTCTGGCAGATCGGCTATTTTCTTAGCTTACTTGGCAACGCAGTGCTGCTGCACTTTTTTCTCTTTTTTCCAAAGCCGTCGCGTATCGTCCGACGCTTCCCGAAGGCCGTTTTTTACATTTATACCCCATTTCTCCTATATGTTCTGCCAACCGAAATTGCGCAGCAAGTCTCATGGAATGGATTTCCCGCATTCGATATTTTCTATAATTGGCAGATCCTGTTTCTCGGTGACTATTTCTACACACCCTATTTGGTAGCAGGCCTGATCGTTCTTTTACTTAATTTTCGCGAGGCGGATGAGCTGGGCAAACGTCGTATGCGTGTCTTAATGGCCAGTATCCCTCTTGCCTTACTTCCGATAATATTTTTTGATTTTATTGCGCCACCAATCGAAAATCTCCTTGAGATACAGTTTTTCTCTACAGCCCTGTGGAGAGAATTGGCAACTGGTTTACCAATCGTCGTCGCCCCGCCGATCTTTGCATACGCGGTGGTTAAACATCGGGTCATACCAATATCGTTTATCATCCGTCGCGGAATCCAATATCTGTTCGCAAAGAACGGATTGCGGCTACTCGTCCTTATTCCGGCGATCGGTATCGCGTGGAACATAATGGCCGACCCTGATCGAACCTTGAGTGATCTGATCTTTCAGAATTCTGCCTCGTTTTATGTTTATGCATTGCTGGCGGCCATTTTTGCTCTGCTTTCCAGATACAGACTAAATGAATGGATCGATCGACGGTTTTTCCGCCAGCAGATCGACCAAGAGAGCTTTTTTCGGGGCTTGACCGATAATGTTAAAGCATCGGATTCGATACAGACCTTGTCCCGCCTTGTTAGCAATCAGATCCAGGAAGCTTTTCACCCGAAATCTCTCCATTTCTTTTTTGAAGATCCGAATGACAATAACTTTTCGTCCGGATTCTCGAGCGACGACAGATCAAAAAATCTAAGGCTTCCGGCTGAATCTCCGATATTGCTTTTCATGAACGAGATAGACGGCGCAACCGAGTTTCCGTCTGCGACTGCGAACTTGCCGGCTTACGAAACTACTTGGCTAGAGCGGCTCGACACGCGCCTCCTCGTACCGATGCAGGGCACACAAGGAAAACTTGCCGGTTTTATTTCGCTTGGTGAAAAGGAATCGGAGACGACATATTCGAGCCGCGAAAAGGAACTCTTGGAAAGTCTGGCGAATCAGATCGCTCTAGTTCACGAAAACATAAGCCTTAAGACTCGTATGCGTCAGGAGCAAGAAATCAAGAATCAGATACTCTCTCGCTTCGACGAGGGCAACATAAACCTGTTAAAAGAGTGCCGTTCATGCGGTCGATGCTATGATCGGTCGGCCGAGTTTTGCGCTGACTGCAATAGCGAACTGATCTTCACGCTGCCGGTTGAACGCACGATCGAAAAACGATATCGATTGGAACACCTACTCGGAAAAGGCGGTATGGGAGCGGTTTACGCCGCAACCGACCTTCGAATAAACCGTACGGTCGCCCTGAAGATACTCAGCGGCAGTTTGTTTGGCAATCACGATGCACAGGCCCGTTTTGAACGCGAAGCCCGCACAGCGGGAAAGTTGAACCACCGAAATATTGTCACTGTTTTCGATTACGGAACGCTCTCGACCGAGGGCGCATTCCTGGTGATGGAACTAGTCGAGGGCGAAACGTTAGCAAAAGTGCTGCGGCGTGAGCATCTTCTCGAAAAGTCTGTTGTGATCAAATGGCTGGGGCAGGTCTTTGACGGTCTCATCGCCGCCCACGAGGCGGGCATCATCCATCGCGACCTTAAACCGGATAATATTCTAGTCACAACACTCGCTGACGGTACTGTTCGACTCTGCATCCTTGATTTCGGGCTGGCCCGCATTCGAGAAGGTGAATCTTCAAAGACCGTGACGGTTACCGGAGCCGTCATAGGAACTCTCGGTTACATGTCCCCTGAGCAACTAAATGGCGAGAAAGTTGACGAGCGCTCCGATCTATATTCAATGGCGGTAATAATTTACGAGTGTTTGTTCGGCTCAAGACCTTTCGTCGGAAGAACTTACATGGAACTGCTCCAGGCCGTCAGTAGTCCGGTTGAGATCGACCGCAACGACCCATTTTTTGATTTTCTGTCTCGGGGATTGGCGTTCAGACGGGACGATCGATTCCAATCCGCCGTTGAGATGAAACGGCCTCTGATTGAGATCGGAGAATCGTAAGGGGTTTGAGGTTCTCAAAAAACGCGGTTCGCTATTTGCCGTTTTGGTGTATAGTGACTGCACAAACAAAACATCAGTTTTCGTGTTCTCTTTCTTAATCGGAGGGATTGTGAGAAAAAATATTTTGGCGATAGCAATAGCGATTGTCTTTCCTGTAGTGGCTTCCGCTCAGGTCTTGAGGGGCGATTATCAATTTCAGGGAAATCTGAATAGTTCAGTGGCCGGTGCGCCAGCGATGACAAACCTTAACTGCACGGGTTCAAACTCGTTTGCTACCGATATTATCGACGGCTACACGCGCCAGACACTGCGATTTCCGTTCAATTGCGGTCTCCGGTTAGATATAACCGGCCTTATCCCGCCCGACACATACACGATCGTTGGTTTGTTCAGATTTGACAACGTAACCGGTCGACGGAGAGTCGGCGGCGGGGACGACAGTTTCGATAATGATGGTGCCTACATTGTTGATGGCCGACTTGAATTCGAGAGTACTGCGAATCCTCAATTCCGACCGAATCACTACATTCAGGTAGCGGTTGTAAGAGAAGCAAACGGTACAGTACGGGCTTATCGGGATGGCGGATTTAAAGTTAATTCGCCTGACCCGGATGGAATATTTATATTCACCGGTGCTCTTAGATTGTTTCAGGATGATCTGGTTGTACCGAACGAGGCCTCTGCCGGGAATATTGCCCGTCTGCGTGTTTATGACGCGCCCATGACATCAACGCAGGTTCGGGCGCTTGATCGCGTAGCAAATGCGACCGGAGCCGGCGATCAGCCGATCCTCTTCCGTACCGGCCGCGATGCATTTAACGAGATCTACACGATGAACGCTGATGGCAGCAATCACCGACGGCTCACAAATAACGAAGTGAACGATTTAGGCGGTAAGTGGTCTCCCAACCGACAAAAGATCGTGTATTTTCGACGAGAGACTGATACCTCGCCGTGGCAGATATGGATCATGAATGCGGACGGCACAGGGCAGACCAGAATTACCAACACCACGACAAATGACACCCAGCCTGTTTGGAGACCGGACGGTAACAAGCTCCTCTTTAGCCGCTGCGATGCAAGCTTTGTATGCGACCTTTTCACGATGAACCCTGACGGCACGGGGCAAGCCGTAATTCCCTTGGTCAATACCGCGAACGACGAGGCTCTGGCGGCGTATTCGCCGGATGGAAGCAAGATCGCTTTCGTTTGTTCTGTCTCAGGCTCTTCGTTTCTTAATCAGAATATATGTACCGCAAACGCGGACGGCAGCGGTCGCCTTCAAATTACTAACACTGTGTCGCCGGTTGTTACTGAGGCTCCGGTCTATTCTCCGGACGGTACAAAGATCGCGTTTGACAGGTGGTCAACCTCGAGCATTTTGTCGAGCGATATATACACCATGAACGCCGATGGCAGCGGTCTTTTACGCCTAACTAACAACAGCATTGCCGACATCACGCCGATATGGTCGCCCGATGGGACCAGGCTTGCATTCAGTAGCGAACCTGAAGCCGCCTTTGTCGAGGGTTATACAATGAGTGCGACTAACGGCTCCGGTCTGGTGCGACTGACGACGAATTCTGTAACTGACGTGATCACCGATTGGTATCGTCCTCAAGGCACGCCTACACCGACGGCAACGCCGACAAATACACCGACAGCGACTCCGACTAATACACCTACGGCAACTCCAACAGCAACACCGACGGCAACGCCGACGCCAGCTGGATTTGAGGGTGATGTTGCACCGCGGCCTGATGGCGATGGCAGTATGTTGTCGACAGATGTAACGCAGCTTCGCCGCTTTGTTGCCGGCCTCGATACGCCAAATGCGGCGACCAATGAAGCCCAACGGGCGGATTGTGCTCCGAGAGCGTCGTTGGGTGACGGTGCGTTAACATCGGGCGATGTCGTTCAAGGCCGCAGATATACTGCGGGTCTCGATCCGCTTACACCGTCAGGCGGGTCGACCGCACCGTCACTGGTGCCAGAGAGCATCGCGTCTCTTTTTGACGACGTGTATTCGTATTTCTTCGGCCGCGAACTGCGTGTCGGCGAAGCAATTGCGAGCAAGTCGACGGTCACCGTCCCGATCGAGATCACACCGCGCGGAGACGAGGTTGCGATCAGCTTTACCATTGAGTACGACAACACAAAACTCACAAATCCACAGCTTGTGCTCGGCGACACCGCTCCTGAGGGTTCGATACTAACTGTAAACACGACCCAACCCGGCCGCATCGGCGTCCTCATCGATTCGACCGAGTCGATGACCGCCTCGGCGATGCCGAAGCGAATTCTCATGGTAACCTTCGACGTTTTGCCCGAGGCAACCGGTGAAACGGCGTTCACGTTCACCGATTCACTAGCAAAGCGCCACGTCTCAGCGACGACGGGGTTTAAGCTATCGACTCGTTATGTTGACGGCTCAGCTAAACTTTTGTTTTTGCGGTAGATCCGATTGGGCGTCTTAAACCTATTTCAGAGCGAGACACCTTTCTTTCGCACCTCGAGCTTTCTTGAGTTTTGCGGTCTGAATTAGTATCCTCAAAAGTTCGACGCGTGCGGACGTGGCGGAACTGGTAGACGCGCAGGTCTCAGAAGCCTGTTGCCGCGAGGCAGTGGAAGTTCGATTCTTCTCGTCCGCACCAAAGATCAGTCAGGAGTCGTGAGTCTTGAGTCGTGAGTCAAGATGAACGGCTCCTTTTCTTCTTTGCGTACTTTGCGGCTTTTGCGTGACACTCTTTAATTGTGCGAAACGAATTTACCAACGCGATATTGGCCAACCAGGGTCTGTTCAGCCTTGAACTCCCCGAGGACGCCATCGAACGGCTCGCCGATTATTACGCGATCATTGTCGAACACAACCCCATCCTGCATCTCGTCGGCCCGTGTACGCCTGAGGAATTTGCGACTCGGCACATTCTCGAGTCGCTCACGATGGCAAAGTATCTGCCAAATGGGGCAAAGTTTGCCGATATCGGCACCGGCGGCGGTTTGCCCGCGATGCCGTGCCTGCTCGTTCGCGAAGACCTGCGTGCATTATTGATCGAATCGAAGGAAAAGAAAACGAAGTTCCTGGATATGGCGATAGCCAAACTAGGCCTCGAAAAACGAACCCGCGTCGTCAATAAACAGTTCCCCGAGGTCGACCCCGTCGGCTGCGAATCCGTCACCTGCCGGGCGCTCGATAAATTTACCGAAAAACTCCCGTCCATCGTCCGATGGAAACTACGACGCCAATTACTTCTCTTCGGTGGCCCAAACCTTCGCGACGCACTAACGGCTCAAAAGCTCACATTCGTCGAAAAACTCATGCCGCTCTCCGAGCAGCGATATCTATTTATAGTTAACCGTTAGCCAGTTGAACCACTAGCGAACTTCGAGCCCGTATTCTCTCAACCGCCGGTAAAGCGTTGACGGAGAGATGCCTAGCAGGTCAGCGGTTTTGCCGCGGTGCCAGCCGGTTTTTTCGAGGGCGCCGACTATTTGCTGGCGCTCGACATCGCGGAGATTTGTTGGGGCGGCGTTTTGGAATGACGCGGCTCCGTTTGTCTGCGGTGCGCCATAGCTGACGGAGACGGCGGGACGTTCGGTGCGAAAGGCGACCTCGGGCGGCAGTTCGCGTTGCGTTATGGTGTTATTGTCGCAGAGCAAGACAGCCCGTTCGAGACAATTGCGCAGTTGCCGTACGTTGCCCGACCAATCAAAGGCTGTTAGGGCGTCGATCACGACGGGTGACATTTCGGGAGCATTCGCACCGGCAAGCTTGTGTAGCAGATGACGGGCTAACGGCTCGATATCCTCGCGGCGCTCGCGAAGCGGTGCGACATTTACCTCAAAGCTATTGATGCGATACATCAGATCGGCCCGGAAAACGCCATCCGCAATCGCCTGATCTTTGTCGCGATTGGTCGCGGCAACAAGACGAACGTCAACCTCGACCTTCTTCACACCGCCGACGCGGAAAAAAGAGCGTGTTTCGAGCGCCCTGAGCAGTTTCGACTGGAGCTGCATCGGCATCTCCATCACCTCGTCGAGAAACAGCGTACCGCCATCGGCGATCTCAAATAGTCCCAACTTCCGTGTGCGTGCTCCGGAAAATGCTCCGGCCTCATGGCCAAAGAGCTCGCTCTCGAGCAACGTATCCTGCAACGCGGCACAGTTAAGATCGATAAACGGCTTGTCCGAACGACGGCTAAGACGATGAATGGCTTGTGCGATCAGCTCTTTACCGACTCCTGATTCGCCAGTGATCAGAACCGAGGTGTCAGACGGTGCGACGCGATTGACGAGCCGCAAGGCTTCTTTCATCTGTGCAGACTCGGCGACGATGTCGGGTAAAGCTACCGATGTTCTTGCGATCTGGGCACGCAGACGTTGGTTGTCGACCTTTAGCTGCTGCTTCTCTGCGGCGGCGGTGACGAGGGCCGAAAGTTCGCCGATGCGATATGGCTTTGTCAGGTAATCGTATGCGCCGAGCTTCATCGCCTCGATCGCCGATTCGACCGTCGCCTGGCCAGTCAACATGATGACCTCTGGCGGATTCTGATTACGTTCACGGGTGCGCCGAAGCAAACCGAGCCCGTCGAGCCGCGGCATGTTAATGTCACACAGCACGACATCAAAATCCTGCGCCTCGAGCAGCTCCCAAGCAGCCTCACCGTCGTCGGCACACTCGACCTCGTGGCCCTGTCGGGCCATTTCTTTCTGGACAACGAGTCTCAGATTCTTTTCGTCGTCTACGACTAGTAATTTCGGCATATTGATTTGGCGGGTTGGGAAAGTTATTCGGTACTGACAGGTAAGAATATCGAAAACGTTGTACCTTTTCCGAGATTGGAGCGGACACTTATACGCCCGCTGTGTTCGGAAATGATACCGTAGCAGACTGCGAGACCGAGGCCTGTGCCTTGACCGACCTCCTTTGTGGTGTAGAAAGGTTCGAACACCTTCGACATATTCTCGGGGGCGATGCCGGTGCCGGAATCGGCGACCTCGATAACGACGCGGGAGCCTTTTGTAAAAACGCAAAAAGTAAGTGTGCCGCCCTCGGGCATAGCGTCAATGCCGTTTGTGGCGAGTGCGATGATCGCCTGCTGTATCTGGCCACCGTCGGCTGCGATAAGAGGCAACTCTGGCTCGATCTCGATTTGTTGGGTGATGCCGACGCCGCGTTTTTGATGAGAGATCAGATTTGCGGCCGAGCGGACAACATCACCGACGTCGAGCGGAGTGCGTTCACCGGTACGAATGCGGCTGAAATCGAGCAGATCGGTCGTGATCGTTTTGCAGCGAAAGGCCTCGCTCTTGATCAGACCGAGATACTCGGCAAGGTCGCTGGTAGATTCCGACGCATCAAACTCGCCCTCATCGACGCGTTGTTCGAGAGCCTCAGCACACGCGGCAATGGTCGCGAGCGGATTATTTATCTCATGGACAATTCCGGCGGCGAGCCGTCCGACCGCTGCCAATTTCTCGGCACGATTGACCGCGAGAAGGGCCTCGACACGCATCGTAATATCCTCGCCCACCGTGATCACGTGCGAGACCTCGCCGCCATCGGCGCTACGCATCGGGATCTTGCTCACCATCCAGTGACGCGTCGAGCCGTCATCGGCAACGGTTTGCTGCTCGATCCGCTCGATCTTGCCGGTGCGAAATGCACGTTCAAATTCCTCGCGGACACGCCCTTGCGGATATTTGTCGAGCACGTCAAAAACGTCACGTCCGATCGCCAAGTCGCGTGGAATGCCTAGTTCGCCGACCTCGCGATGTTTGTTCCACGTGACGATACGGTAATCGCGGTCGACCACGTAGAGCGAAACCGGCAATGCGTCGAGCACGGATTCGGTGAATTTTCGATGCTCTTCACGTGCCGCATTGATCGAGTCGTGGAGCGCGACCTCGTAGTGTGCTGTGAGATTGACGCTCATCGCGGCCATCTGTGTAGCCGCCTCGATAAAGCGTGTTTGAGTGTCGCTCAGCTCGTGGCCCTCGTCAAAACCAACGATGATCGCTCCGCGTATTTCGCTATTGATATGCAGCGGCGACACGTATTCGAAGGCGTGCACGCCATCGATCATGAATTCGTCAACCGAATGCTCGGCATAGCCGATCTGCGGCGGCATAAAGGCGAGCCATTTCTCAAACCGCTCGCGCCTCAACGCACCGCCGTCCAACACGCCATGCGTGGCGCTTATCAGCCCGATACTGTCTAGCTCGGCAACGAACACGCACAGGCGCGCATCTACACCGTCGTGCAGCGCCTCGGCGACACGGCTCGCAACTTTTTTCGGATGTACCGTAAAAAGCAAGCTGCGGCCAAGCTCAGAGATGAACCTTAGCTCGCTCGCTGTATCGTCGCTCGGTGCGGCAGATACAGCGACCGCGTGCTTTTTCGGCGGAGAAGAGGTCAGCATTTTGTGTCGGACGCAGCCGGTTAGATCGGTGCCGCAAATATGGGACTTAGAGGAGAACTATCAGAAAAGAAGAGCCCACAGAACCTCCTTTATAATTAAAAACAATTTTTAACATCCTGTCAACAGATTTAACTTATTGTTTTCCCCGATTGACAGTTCGTAAGTAGCGGTAAAAAATTATAGTTAGAGAAATGGTATTAGCAAAAAAAACATTGCGTCTGATCGTGGTCATTGCGGCTTTTGCGGCTGTCTCGGGCTCACTGTCTGCCCAAAACGTCGTCGATAAGACCGTCGCCACAGTCGGCAGCGGTACTCGGACGCAGCTCATCACTTACTCTGACGTGCTGTGGCAGATCGCTCTGGAACCTGCCCGGCCGCTCGATCCGCCGCGAAAGCAGGATCTCGATCAAGCCCTCGAAACCCTGATAAATCAACGCATTTTCGCCATTGAGGCCGAGCGTCTGCCGAGAGCGACGCCATCAGGTACGCGAATCGCAGCCGAGATCGGCCGTCTTCTGTCATATTTTCCTTCGTCCGCCGCCTTTGAGATCCGCCTCAAGCAGGTCGGTTTTGACACGGTTCAGGACGACGCATTTCAGCGGCTCATCTCCCAGCGACTGGCGATCGAGGAGTATGTAGAGTTTCGGTTCGGATCGTTCGTCGTCGTGACATCCGAGGAAGAGACTAAGTTTTACCGCGATACATTGGTCCCCGATTTTCGCCGCCGCTCGCCAGGTGTCGTAATACCGACCTTTGAAGAGAAACGTGCCGAGATTCGCGAGCTGTTGACCTCCGAGAAAAAGAGCCTCGCGATCGAAAAATTTCTCGACGAAGCCAAACGCCGCGTAACCGTCGTCAATCTGATCGATCCCTGAGCGACTCTTTCAACCTTGATTTCGACCGACGCGCGCGTGTATCATCGTAGATTCGTAAGCCGGAGTGGCGAAATTGGTATACGCACTAGACTCAAAATCTAGCGGGCTTAACGCTCATGTCGGTTCGATTCCGACCTCCGGTACCACCCTCAAAGAACCTCCAAGTCGTGTCTGTTGCGGATGCATCTTTCAGAACTTAGTTTTGACCTACCAGACGAGCTGATCGCACAGCAGCCGGCCGAGCGGCGCGACAGATCGCGTATGCTTGTTGTAGATCGCGCGTCGGCGTCGTTCGCGGATCATGGTTTTGGCGAGATCGCGAGCTTTCTCGCGTCCGGCGATGTTCTTGTTCTTAACAATACTCGCGTGTTTCCCGCGCGCCTCAGCGGAACAAGTGATAGCGGTGCGAAGGTAGAGATATTTCTCATCGAGCGACGCGAGGATGGTTCGTGGATCACACTTGCGCGTCCCGCGAAAAGACTCAAGTCGGGCAAGCGGATCGATTTTGCCAAAGGCTTTTCAGCGACCGTCGTCGATCGTGCGGACGATGGCAAAACGATCGTCAAATTTGATATCGAAGGCGACTTTTTTGACCGTCTTGAGAGCATCGGCCAGACGCCTCTGCCGCCGTACATAAAACGCGAGGGCGATGCCCTATCGGATCGCGAACGGTATCAGACAGTTTTTGCAAAGAACCGAGGAGCGATCGCGGCGCCGACAGCGGGCCTTCATTTTACTGCGGAAATACTGGGCGAGATCGCCGCTCACGGGGTTTCAATAGCCGAAATAACGCTGCATGTCGGCTACGGTACGTTTGAACCGGTCCGCGTCAAAGACATGTCAGAGCATCGCGTTGCGCCGGAAAGGTACGAGATCACAGAAGGGGCAGCCGAGCTTTTGAACAATGCAAGACAAGATGATCGCCGCATCGTCGCCGTCGGTACGACCTCGACGCGTGCACTCGAAACTAGCATCAAACGAGACGGTCGATTCATAGCCGGATGTTTCTCCGCAGACCTGACGATCACGCCGGGATATCGTTTCGACGCGGTCGGAGCGTTGCTGACCAATTTTCATCTGCCGCAGAGCTCGCTGCTTGTGCTGACTTCTACTTTCGGCGGGCACGAACTTATAATGAGTACTTACCGGCACGCCGTCGCGGAGAAGTATCGCTTCTACAGCTATGGCGACTGTATGCTGATAGTTTAGAGAAGTACCAGAGTACCGAAGTTGCAGAGTTCCGAAGTTGCGGACACTCGATAACTTCGCAACTCCGTAACTCGGGTACTTTGAACTCAAAGAATGGCCTTTTTGGACACAATTCGCAGCTTTTTTCTGCCCGGGTTCGTCATCGAGCCTGAGGTTGTCGTGCCTGCCCGGCCGACTGTCTACTCGATCCGACCGCTCACACTCGATCAGCTGCCCGAGGTTTTGCGTCTTAACATCCGCTGTTTCCGCAACGGCGACAATTACACAAAACACACGTTCGACTATCTGCTCGGCGAGCCTCGAACGATCAGCTATCGGATGGTTACGCCGACGGGAGAGATGGTCGGTTTCGCTTTTGTGATGGTCAATGAGAACAACGCCGCTCATCTGACGACGATCGGCATCGCTCCGGAACATCGCTCCCGCGGCCTGGCCAAGCGGCTGCTCGGCCATATCGAATCGGCCCTGCAAGATCGCGAGGTCGGTACGCTGATGCTCGAGGTCCGAGTCGGAAACGATGTTGCTCAAAACCTCTATCGCCGCCTCGGCTACACCATTGTCCAGCGGATCGGGCGTTACTACAATAACGGCGAGGACTGCTTCCTGATGATGAAGGCCATCTGGTGACATTCAAACTTCCGACAATTTATCCGATCACGGACCGAGGGATTGCCGGGATAACGCATCTCGAGCAGGCAATGCGTCTGGTCGACGGGGGCGCGCGGTTTATACAGCTGCGAGAGAAAAATGGCAGTTCGCGGGAATTCTTTGACGCAGCGGTCGAGACGGTTGAGTTTGCACGGACACACAGTGTATCGATCATCATAAACGACCGTGTCGATATCGCCCTTGCCGCCAATGCTGCTGGCGTTCACCTCGGTCAAGATGATATGCCACCGGAAAAGGCCCGTGCTCTTCTCGGCGACAAACCGATCATCGGCTACTCGACACACACACTCGAACAGGCGATACACGCTGCAACATTACCGGTCGATTACATCGCCATCGGCCCCATTTTTCCTACTCGTACAAAGGCCGATCCCAACGCGGTCGTAGGGCTCGACGGTATTCGTCGAGTTCACGAGGTGACAGGTGAGATTCCGCTCGTCGCTATCGGTGGCATTGGTGTTGGCCAGGTTGCCGACGTTCTGGCCGCAGGTGCGGATTCGGTCGCGATGATCAGTGCAATCATTGGCGATGCTGCCAAGATCACGCAAACGTTTCGTGACCTTGCTGAAAGATTTGGTGAGTAATGCTAAACACTGTTAAATATTCTTAAAAAAATACTTGCATAAAGCCGCTCCTTCGCGGATAATGTTTGTTGATGACAGCTCGCACCGAGTTTGTCCGCGACACCGCCCTCGCGATCCACCCCGTTCTGTAAATCCTTCTCCTGGAGAAAACCCAGACCATGAGCTTGCTAGATGTAGCACCCATTATTGAGCAGATGCTGCTCGTTTCCGAGAACGTCAGCGACCTTAATTTCTCAAGCGGACAAAAGCCGCAGGTCGAGATCAACGGTGTGCTGTATCCGGCTTCGCCGATCGGCCTCGGAAAACTGTCGGCATTCCAGACCGAGACGATCGCGATGTCGCTGCTTCGGGACAATCCAGACGCCGCACAGCAGCTATTCAAATACCGCACCGCCGATCTGAGCTATGCGTTGCCCGGAAAGTGTCGTTTTCGTGTAAATATTTTCCAGCAGCGAAACTCGTACTCGATCGTGATGCGTGTTATTCCTCATGAGATCCCGTCATTCGAGGGGCTTCGCTTACCGCCACAGCTTGCCGATATTGCGCATATTAGGAACGGCATTGTTTTGCTAACCGGTCCGACCGGTTCGGGAAAGACATCGACGCTCGCGGCCATCATCGATCGCATCAACGAGACCAAGGCGTATCATATCGTGACGATCGAGGATCCGATCGAATTCCTCCACAACCATAAAAAGAGCACGATCAATCAACGTGAGGTCGGTTCGGATACAAGAGATTTTGCGTCAGCACTTCGCGCCGCACTTCGTCAGGCACCTAAAGTCATCCTCGTCGGCGAGATGCGTGACCTCGAAACGGCCGAGATCGCTCTCGAGGCGGCTGAAACGGGCCACCTTGTGCTCTCGACTCTGCACACGATCGACGCGTCAAAAACCATCGACCGTATCGTCGGGCTTTACCCGAAGAACGAGGAACGGATCATCCGCACGCGGCTAGCTCAGACATTCAGGTACATCGTCTCGCAGCGTCTGATCCCGACCGCCGACGGACGCGGTCGTATCGCCGCAGTCGAGATACTCAAGTCAAATCCGCGAACACGCGAATATATCGAAAAAGGTGAGACCGAGGGCAAATCACTACTCGATGCGATCCGCGATGGCGAGATCGACGGCATGCAGGATTTCGACAGCGTGATCCGCGATTTTATTAATGAGAAAAAGGTGACGATGGACGACGGCCTGTCGTTCGCAACAAACCAAAACAATCTTTTGCTCCAGCTTAAAGGACTTTCTTCGACCGAGGACTACGCAAACGCCGGGCGGATCGCCCCGACGCAAAAACCGATGATCCCGCCGCCACCGCCGCCGGAGAATCCCGACTCGGTTCTGAATATGATGGAATAGGTTTCCAGTCGTCAGTAGCCGGTTGTCAGATAGAAATCTGATAGCCGACAAAGACGACTGACAACCGACAACCGACAACCGACCACTATGATTATACGTTGCGACAATTGTTCAGTTTCCCTACAGCTCGACGAATCAAAGATACCGAGCGGGCATTTTTCCGTCAGGTGTCCGCGGTGTCAAAACCTGCTTCGGGTACAAAAGGACGGATCCGGCAAGGGTCTTTCGACGGTTGATCAACTCGCGGCCAACCAACCTGCCGCTGTTGGGGCCGAGGCTCCGGGATTTGCGGCTAAAGAAGCTGATCTGCAAATAAATAGTGCCTTACGTCAATTAATGACGGCCCTGCAGACCGACAAAACCACGGTCGAGGCAGACGACGATGAGATCAAGCCGCGTCGCGTGTTGCTCTGTCTCGGCGATAAAGCCGACGAGACGGCCAAGTTGCTCGCCAAGGCAGGGTACAAGGTCTATGTAGCACAAACGCCAGCTCAGGCAAATGAACGGCTCCGCGAAGGCAAGACGAGCGTGCTTATCTTCTCACCCGACTTCGCCGCTGACATGGGTGGAGCAGCCGTGATCCAGCAAAAGGCGAACTCGATGTATTCGTCTGAGCGCCGTCGGCTCTTCCTCATCTCGCTTGAGGACAGCGGAACTACGATGAACGCCCACGATGCATTCCTGAGAAATCTAAATCTCATCGTCAACACCGCTGATCTACAGCAATTGCCGCTTATCCTGAATCGAGCCCTCGGCGACTACAACGACCTTTATAATTACTTCAACATAGCCTGCGGTGTGGAACCGATCTAGGCTATATCGAGTTAAGAAAATGGGCTTCGCAATACGTTTCGCGAAGCCCTTTTTTTATTCTTGAATTAGCCCGTCGCAAGTTCGCAGACTAGTATCTCTAGCTGCATACGAGCTCCGGTCGGGCCGCTGCCGCCTATTGACGTTTTGATGGCTAGGTCGGTCTGGGCGACACGACGGATGGCATAGGTAAGTTTGGCTAGGCTTACCCGTCGGGCCGATGCTAGGAAAGGTTCCTGATCGTTGTAGCGTAGCTTTGCGAGCTTAGCCACTTCACCTCGTGGCACGCCGCGTTCCATCATGTCCTTTGCCATCAGCAACCGGCGGTAGTTGTACGAGATCAAACCCAACAGAGCGAGCGGTTCGCCGCCGTCATCGAGAATTTTCTTGAGCGACGCAAGAGCTTTCTCGCCGCGTCCGGCGACGAGGTGATCGGTCAAGTCAAAGTTGCTGATCTCACGTGTGTTCGGGACGAGTTCGTCGATCAACTCTGAGGTTATTCGCGTACCGGGCAAAGCGGCGGCCGCAAGTTTGTTTATCTCGTTCGTCAAACGGCTCACGTTAGGCCCGATCTGTGTGAGTAGAAGCCGCAACGTCGGTTCGTCGATCTCAGCACCGGCCTTTTGTATCTCGCGGCGGGCAAACTCGGCAAACTGCCGTTCGTCAAGGGCGGCAAATTCGACGCTGACGGTTTTCTCTCGCAAGAATTTACCCATCTTGCGAACGCCATTTAGCTCGTCCGCGACAAGTATTACCACAGCCTCCGGTGATGGATCGGCAAGATACGCCGAAAGGGCTGGCTCGTGTGCCTCTGTCAATGTATCGCGAAAACCCGTCGCCGACACGCGTACATCCGTGATCTTGATCACACGACGAGCCGACATCATCGGCAGCTGCCGGGCGGCCGCAAGAGCAGATTCGAGATTACCGCTCGCATTTAGACTAAACGCCGTCTCATTAAAATCCCGCAGATCGGCGTCCCCAAAAACCTTGTCCGCGATCACCTTCGCACCCGCATCACGCAGCTGCGTCTCGGGCCCAAAGAGGACGTAAACCGGAGCGATATTGCCGGACTTGAGCTGGTTCCAAAGTTGTTCTCTGGTTAGAGGCATAAGAAGTAGGTAGCCACAAAAGGCACAAAAATCACAAAAAGAACTCAGATCGCGTCGAGTTTGAGTTTGCGAATCTGAAATCGCTCGGCCCCAAAATTGATGAGTAGCCCGTGCTCGAATCTTGATGAGCGAAGATAACCTAGAACTTGAGCGATGTGCGCATTAGCAATACAATCTGCCGCCTTGATCTCAACAACTAGCTGGCGTTCGACAAGTAGATCCACAAAATAATCTCCAAGAACCGTGCCATCATCATCAAAGACGGTTATCGGGAATTGTTGTTCGACATGCAAACCAAGTTTGCGAAGTCTATGAACGAGTGCATTCTCATAGATCTTCTCCAAGTGACCGTGCCGGTGAAATTTATGAATTTCAAACGCTGTCTGTCGAACCGTATCAGCCAGTTGATTTATCTCACCGTCAGTCATCGCAGCAAAGTATAAGCAGAATTCCTATATTTTGTGTCCTTTGGGCCTTTTGTGGCTATTTCTTTTCCTCTTTCACCCCGATTCCATTTACAAAAGCCGAGACGGCCGCTTCGGCGAAGGCTCGGGCCATGCGTTCTACGGCCGGGTCTTCTTCGTTGAAGAACGATCGCGGGTCGGACGTGAATTCGAACGAGTCGCGGAAGATAAAATTCTGATTGTCGTAGAGGATCTTGTTCTCTTTGAGATCGCGGATGGTCACGGCGGTGACGATGGTGACCTCGTAGACGCGGGCACGGCCTTCGCTGTCGAGCAGGACGCCCGTGAAATTGAAATCGCGGATCGTGCCCTCGAGCACAGCGTCGGCACCGGTGCGTGATCCTTGCACCTTAAGCCCGTTGCCGCGCCGAATGATCTCGCGGCTGACGGCCTCGGTGAAACGCGTTTCGACCCGATATCGCAGTCCTTTCGCCTCGAATTGAAACGCAGGTACGGCGACCGTTTTGATGTTCTTAGGCAGGCCGGAATTGGTTACTGGCTTATAACACTCAGTAAAGCCCGAGACCAAAAACAACACTATGGCGATCGAAAAAAAACGCAGGATTCTCATGATCTAAGTTTTCTTGAACAGCTTTCGTCCAAGCCAAATAAACATTAATGCCCCAAGAAACGCACTGACGACGCCCATCAGCACGAAGCTCCAATCGATGCCGTTCGATTCCGTCTTGGGGGCCGGAATATCGGCAACAGCATCCGCCGCAACGGCACAGACCATCACGGTCACTGCCACTAACGCTCGTAAAAATTCTCTAACTTTCATCGACAATTCCTCCATGTTCAGGACCTTATCTAGCTTCACCCGTCAATCTTGCGAGCACGGCCAGAGCCGCGACCGTCTCTTTAACGTCGTGAACCCTGACGATCTTCGCTCCCCGTTGCACCGCCATCAAGGCGGTCGCCAAGCTACCGCCGAGCCTTTCCGAAGGCGGCGCATCACCGAGTATCTTGCCTATAAACGACTTTCGCGACGTGCCGACAAGCATCGGGTACGATTTGAATTCATCTACGATACTATCAAGTTTCGCCAGCAACTCTAAATTTTGCTCAAACGTCTTGCCAAAACCAATGCCGATATCAAGAGCGATCTGTTCTTCGCAAACGCCCGATCTCTTTGCAGTCTCGATCGACGACTTAAGTGAGTCGCGCAGCTCGGCACATATATGCTCGACCGGCGGCTCGGAGTGCATTGTTTCAAACTTGCCGCGTGAATGCATGAGAATGAGCCCGGCCGAAGTGCTAGCCGCAATTTCAGCCAGCCGTGCATCCCAACGCAAACCAGAAATATCGTTGATTATCTCTGCTCCGTTATCAATCGCGGCTTTTGCGACTGGCCATTTTGTAGTGTCGATAGAAATTGGAATATCGAAGTGTTTTGAGATCGCCTCGACAACCGGTATCGCTCGCTTAACTTCAACGGCAGGATCGACCGACGCACTTCCCGGCCGAGTCGATTCGCCGCCGATATCGATGATGTCGACGCCATCGGCTATCATCTGTTCGGCTCTTTTGATAGCATCATCAACCGTGACATACTCCCCGCCGTCGGAAAAGCTGTCGGGAGTCGCATTCAAAATGCCCATCACCAGCGTACGCTCAAGGCTAATTTTTCTTTTCGAGGTTTGCCAGAACATTTTCAATTCGTAAGTCGCACCATTGTAATTCGTAATTGATTCTATTGGGAAGGATCGCCGCTAGATTCAATTACAAATTACGAATTTAGAACGAATGAACACAGAAAAGGCAAAAGCAACACCTGCTTTTGCCTTTGGTTTGCGACTATTCTTCCGCACCTAAGCCGTTGCGGGCGTCGGCAGTATCGGATTCTTGAACGGGCTGCCCGATTCTTCCGGTTCGGTTGGGCCGTCGTCGGTCGCGGGCGGCTTTTCGGTTCCCTCAAGCGGCAATCCGGCGATCACGCGGCGGATCTGAACACTGTCGAGCGTCTCGTATTCGAGCAGAGCCTCGGCGAGACGGACCATTGCGTCCTTGTTCTCGTTGATGATCTTCTCTGCCCGTGCGTACTGCTCAGCGATGATACGCCGTACTTCCTGATCG
The DNA here is from genome assembly GCA_031431415.1 of Acidobacteriota bacterium. Lineage (GTDB taxonomy): Bacteria > Acidobacteriota > Blastocatellia > Pyrinomonadales > Pyrinomonadaceae > OLB17. The sequence continues at coordinate 35,583 of JANPDK010000020.1, forward strand.
ATCTTGATCGCCGTGTCCTCAGAGTAATCGCGGTGCTGCGAGATCTCGCGGCCAAGGAAGATCTGCTCTTCCTTCTTGCCAAAGGTCAGCGGCCCCAGCTCGCTCATACCGTATTCGCAAACCATCGAACGTGCGATCTCGGTCGCTTTTTCAATATCGTTCGCCGCACCGGTCGTGATGCTGCCAATAAAAACCTGTTCAGCTATACGCCCGCCCATCGACATCGCAATGTTGCCAAGCAAATATTCCTTGGTCGCGCTTAGGCGATCTTTCTCGGGCAAGTACATCGTCACGCCTAACGCCATGCCGCGAGGAATAATGGTGACCTTATGAACCGGATCGACGTGTGGCACTTTGAGACCGACGAGTGTGTGGCCGGCCTCGTGATAGGCGGTGATCTTTTTCTCCTCGTCAGAGATGACCATCGATTTACGCTCGGCGCCCATCATGACCTTGTCCTTGGCGATCTCAAAATCGATCATGGTCACGACTTTCTTGTTGTAACGGGCAGCATTAAGAGCCGCTTCGTTAACGATATTTGCCAGATCCGCACCGGTGAAACCGGGCGTACCGCGAGCAATAACGCTGACATCGACACCTTCGTCGAGCGGTATCTTGCGTGTGTGAACCTTGAGAATTCCCTCGCGTCCACGCACATCCGGACGACCGACTACAACGCGGCGATAAAAACGACCGGGCCTCAGAAGAGCCGGATCGAGCACGTCCGGCCTATTCGTCGATGCCATCAAGATAACGCCGTCGTTCGACTCAAAGCCGTCCATTTCGACAAGAAGCTGATTAAGCGTCTGTTCACGCTCATCGTGACCGCCGCCTAAACCGGCGCCGCGATGGCGGCCGACCGCGTCGATCTCATCGATAAAGATGATACACGGAGCATTTTTCTTACCCTGTTCAAAGAGGTCGCGAACGCGGCTCGCGCCGACGCCGACAAACATCTCGACAAAATCCGAGCCTGATATCGAGAAGAAAGGAACATTCGCCTCACCAGCGACAGCCTTTGCAAGCAAAGTCTTGCCCGTTCCGGGAGGGCCGACCATCAAGACGCCCTTGGGGATCTTGCCGCCGAGCTTTTGAAACTTCTGCGGATCTTTTAGAAATTCGATGATCTCCTGCAGCTCTTCTTTTGCTTCGTCAACGCCGGAAACATCCTTGAATGTGACGCGTTTCTGCTGGTTGTTGAGCAATTTGGCCTTAGATTTCCCAAAGCTCAACGCCTTATTCCCGCCAGCCTGCATCTGCCGTAGCGTAAATGCCAAAAAGCCCATGAGCAGGATGAACGGAAGCGCATTTACGAGGACGAGCCAACCGAGCCCTGACGAAGGAGCTTCGAGCTTGATTACGGTCTCGGTGTCTTTTGCCGCAATATAGATCTGATCGCGCGTCGAATCGCTGGTGTCGAGCTTGGCTGACATCTTCACGTCCGCCTTGTTTAGCAGCTCGAGCGAGTCCTGCTTGATGGTTACCTCTTTAACGTCTTTATTTTTGATCTGCGTCAGAGCCGCGTCAAAGCTTAGCTCCTTCGGCGGCTGTGTCTGGTTCTTTTGCAGATACCAGACAAAAACGAGCGCGCTCGAAATGATCATTAGCCAAAGAAGACCTTGTTTTGCCTTAGAACTCAATTTTTACCTCCGCATCGACTTTTCATCTATCGCGATGCAATCTACTTCGATGAAAGCCGTCGTTCGGGTGTTGCACCCCAAAGCGCGGACACACCAACACTAACCCTAAGTTTAGACGGCGCCATATCAATTATCAACCCCATTTTCTTCATACCTCAGGCTCCCGCCCGACTTGACGACACGCGCACCACCCGGCAGTTCGGCCACACGCCCGCTCTTGTCACTCTTGATCAAACGCTCGATCGCCTTTATATGTTTCAGTTGCAATGCCCGTGTGGTTCCGCGCTTTTGCCGAAGCCACGAGCGCAATGTTGAATAAAGCTCGCTCTCGGGAAGCTCGCGAACTGTGCTGAGATCGAGCTCGTCCATCGATTCCATGGTGACGACGACCGGCAATTGCTGCATCAGCGATGCCGTATTTGCCAGCGTTTCGACGATATTCGGATTCATATCCTCAAGCAGAGGCAGCAAGATTTTGCGTATCCGAACACGCTTAAATGCCGTGTCGTCGTTCATCGGATCATGACAACACTCGACGCCCATATCGCGAACATACCACTCGGTCTCGCGCCGCTTTGCCCAGGTCAGTAGCGGGCGGACGAGAAGTAGGGGAGTAGGGGAGAGAGGGAGTAGAGGAGCAACTTCTTCGTCGGTTTCCCCCACACTCCCCGCCTCCTCCACTCTAATCGGCCGTACAGCTTTCATCCCGCCCAACCCCTGCGGTCCACTACCGCGAACCAGGTTCATCAAAAATGTCTCGGCCTGATCGTTTTGCGTGTGTGCGGTGAGTACGGCAAAAGCTTTGAGAGCAGTCGCTGTTTTGGTCAGAAAAGCATATCGGGCTTCGCGGGCATTTTGTTCCAGATTGCCGGGCTTGATGTCGCCGTGGCTGATATTGAGTTCGACTTTTAGTTGATTAGAAAGGCGCTTAACGTACTCCGCATCTTCATGACTGCCATCGCGTAGACGGTGATCAAAATGTGCGGCGACAAGACGAATGCTCAGCTTTCCGCGTTCCACAAGATCATGCATCGCCAGAAGTAAACTCACCGAGTCCGTCCCGCCCGAAACAGCGATGACCACAGTCTCACCCGAAACCGGCAGCTCCAGCCGCCGCCATTCGGTTATAAGTTTGCGAACAAATTGATGCACCTCAAAGAGTGTAGCCCGCGAAACACGCGAAATGCACGAAATGCACGAAAAAGGGATCTTTATTTCGTATTTTTCGCGTATTTCGCGGGCAAATTTCTTACTCGCCTTGCGACGCCGGGCGCTTTTGGTTTAGTAGGGTAATGCGGGAAATGCAGACGAGCTTGCCTTTGTCGTTGGTGATCTCGATTCCCCAGACACTGGTCGTTCTTCCGGGATAGATAGGTTTTGCTTCGACCGTGATGATGCCTTGGCTTACGGCCCTTAAATGATTAGCATTTATCTCGATGCCGACAGGCGTTACTTTGGTAAGATCACTACCCGCGACAACGCCGATCGATGCGGCTGTCTCGGCAAGAAACAGCGAAACGCCGCCATGCATGATGCCGACGTATTGATGAACCCTTGATGTGACCTCCATCTTGAGCACGACGCGGTCGGGCTCGGCGACCTCGATGGTCACGCCAAGAAAATCGAGCAGTTCGCTGCGGCCAATTTTGTCGAGAAGTTCTAGTTTGTCCACCTTTCTACACGTCTCGCAGGCTTTCCCGAGCCGCATCCAGAGCTGCCATAACTCGCACCGGCGACGTCCCGCCAATAGCGGATTTGGCCCCGATCGTCGCGTCTAGACTCAACGCATCTGCAACATCTTCGCCGATCTCAGCCGCAAACTGCTTTAGTTCATCGACGCTTAGCTCGTTCAGTTCCTTGCCCTCGTCAATTGCAAACAGTACGGCACGTCCGACTGCCTCATGAGCAGTGCGAAACGGCACGCCTTTCTTTACGAGATAGTCAGCCAGCTCGGTCGCATTCAGATAACCCTTTGTCGCTGCTTCGCGGGTGCGTTCCTCGTTGACGACTGCATTCTCGACAACGATCGCGGCGGCACGCAGTGAGATCTTGACAGTATCGACGGTGTCAAAGACCGCCTCTTTATCCTCCTGCATGTCCTTGTTATAGGCGAGCGGCAGACCCTTCATCATAGCGAGGAGCGACATATTATGACCAAAAACTCGGCCCGATTTGCCGCGAAGTAGCTCTAAAGCATCGGGATTTTTCTTCTGCGGCATCAGGCTCGAACCGCTCGAAACCGCATCGCTCAACGTTATTAAACCAAACTCTGTCGAGCAATAAATGATCAGATCCTCAGCCAAACGTGAGAGATGAACCATCACCAGCGAACAAGCGGCCGTGAATTCGATCGTAAAATCGCGATCCGAAACCGCGTCGAGGCTGTTAGCCGAAATACCTGCGAAGCCAAGCTCGGTCGCGACCGCTTCACGATCGATCGGAAATCCAGTTCCAGCAAGCGCACCGGAGCCAAGCGGCATAATATTAACTCGCTCGAAGACGCCAACTAGCCGCTCGCGGTCTCGCTTTAGCATTTCAAAATATGCCAGACACCAATGGGCGAACATCACGGGCTGTGCCCGCTGAAGGTGCGTGTAGCCCGGCAAAACGGCATCGCGAAAGCCCTCAGCGATATCGACGATCGCCAACTGCAATTCGCGAACAAGCGCATCGATCTCGCCGATCTCGTCACGCAGCCAGATGCGAAACGCCGTTGCGACCTGATCGTTGCGGCTACGGCCGGTGTGCAGCTTGCGTCCGGCATCGCCGATCGCATCGATCAATTTTCCTTCGATAAACGAATGAACGTCCTCGGCGTTCGATTCAAAAAACGTCGGGTCGATCGCAGAATCAGTGACCAACTGCGTCAAGCCGCCAATGATCGCGTCTGATTCCTCAGTCGAGATCAGTCCCGCACGCAGCAATCCGCCCGCATGCGCGACGCTGCCGCGTACATCCGCCGCAAAAAGCCGACGGTCAAAACGAAACGAATCGTTAAACTCGGCAAATGTCTCATGCGGCTTCTCCGTAAATCTGCCGCCCCAAAGCTGTCCTGACTTGATCATTAAATCTCGCTCTTTCTTTGCGTTCTTTGCGCCTTTGCGTGAAAATCATTCTCACGCAAAGACGCGAAGAACGCAAAGAATGAACAAAAAGATAAACAAGGTAGTGCTCGCATATTCGGGCGGATTGGACACGTCGGCCATGCTCTTGTGGCTCAAGGAAACCTACGGCTGCGAGGTCGTCTGCTACTGCGCCGATGTAGGGCAGGGCGACGAAATGACCGGACTCGAAGAAAAGGCCTTAGCCACGGGTGCGTCGAAGCTTTATGTCGAGGATCTCCGCGAAGAATTTGTAAAGGATTTCGTCTGGATGGCCGTCAAGGCAAATGCCTTGTACGAAGGCGTTTACCTGCTCGGCACATCGCTCGCCCGGCCCGTCATCGCCAAACGCCAGATCGAGATCGCCCAGATGGAAGGTGCCGACGCCGTTGCTCACGGAGCGACTGGCAAGGGCAACGATCAGGTGCGTTTTGAGCTGACATATTATTCGCTCCAGCCAGACATCAAGGTCGTGGCTCCGTGGCGGCATTGGGAATTCAAGGGCCGTGCCGATCTGATCGCATACTGTGCGAAACACGGCATTCCTGTCACAGCGACCGCCGATAAACCATATTCGATGGACCGCAACCTGATGCACATCAGCTACGAAGGCGGCATTCTCGAAGACCCATGGGTCGCTCCGCCGGAAAATATCTTCCTGCTCACCAAGTCGCCGGAAAACGCATCGAACACTGCTCAGGAGCTGACGATTGCGTTCGAAAAAGGGGAGCCTGTTGCTATCGACGGCGAAAAATACGGCGCGGTCGATATGCTGACCAAGCTCAACTACCTCGGCGGCGAACACGGCATCGGCCGCGTCGATCTGGTCGAGAACCGCTTTGTCGGCATGAAATCCCGCGGCGTCTACGAGACACCCGGCGTGACGATCCTGCAAGCCGCTCACCGTGCACTCGAATCCATCACCATGGATCGCGAGGTCGGCAGGCTGCGGGATTCGTTCGGTACAAAGTTTGCCGAGTCCATCTACTACGGCTTCTGGTTTGCACCCGAATTCGAGATCCTAAAATCGATGGTCAACCAAACGCAGGAAACCGTCAACGGCGACGTAAGAGTGAAGTTGTACAAAGGCAACGTCACCATTACCGGCCGAAAATCACCAAATTCGCTCTACCGCGAACGAGTCGTCACATTCGAAGACGACGCCGGAGCATACGATCAGCATGATGCGGAAGGGTTTATTAAATTGCAGGCGTTGAGATTGCGGCTGCGAAATATGGAATAAATGTTTTCTTGATTTTTAATTTATTTTCATTATAATTCATCATTATGAATGAAACTGCCACCTTATCAACTATCATTGACGCTCGCGTCAAGGAGGCTCTCGTCGACTTTTGTAAGCGGCGAGGGATAAAGCTTCGTTATCTTATCGAGCAAGCAGTCGTTGAGCAGCTTGAGGACGAGATCGATCTCGAAGCCTATCATGCTCGTCGTAATGAGCAGACCGTTTCATTCGATCAGATCCTTGCCAAGCTTGAAAAGCGAAAGAAATAATGTCAGCGTATCGCGTTGAATTTACACGGAGTGCAGAAAAGGAGTTCGAACGGCTATCCCGGGGCATTCAGACGAAAGCCGCGGAAGCACTCCAACTGCTCTCCATAAAACCGTACTCCGACCTGCTAAAAGTCAAGAAACTCAAGGGAGCCGACAAACTATACCGTGTTCGCATCGGCGAGTACCGAATTGTGTATGAAGTACGCAAGAAAGAGCTTCTCGTACTCGTGATAAAATTTGGCCATCGCCGCGAGGTTTACATGCGCTAGTTTCATTTCATCGAGGTCGATGCGTTCGACAGTCGCGTTTTACAGTAACATTAGCTCAAGAAACCTCTAAACTTCTCCTTCGCCGCCGTGTAGTTCGGGAACAGCTTGGCGAGATCTTTTGCCCCAGCGTGTTTCTGAGCGACTTCGGCGAATACGTCCCGGAAATCTGTGGTGACGGCGAGGTCGCGGCCTTCGTTTAGTTGATCCGGCTTGAGACCTTTCCAGTCGCCGTAGACCTTACCGCCCTTGACGGTGTTGCCGATGACGAACATCGAATTGCCATGGCCGTGGTCGGTGCCGCGCGTACCATTCTCTCGGGCCGTTCGGCCAAATTCGCTCATCGTGAGTACGACGACATCGTCCATACGCTTGCCGAGATCGGTCGAGAATGCAGCGATCGCAGCTGAAAAATCTCGAAGCAAATTAGCGAGCTGTCCCTGCGAAGGGTTGTTGCCCAACGCCTGATTTGAGTGCGTGTCCCAGCCGCCCATTTCGGCAAACGCGACCTCGAGCCCGATGCCCGCCTTTATCATCTGTGCGATCTGAGCTAGCGAACGTCCGAGTGGAGTGGTCGGATAGACTGCTCCATTCTCAGGCTTATACTGCGACGGATTGGCCTGTTTTAGATAGTTGACCGCTTCGAAGGTCTCTTTACCCGTCTCGCCAAGCGTGTCTTTTGAGTTCTGATCGTAGATGCCCTCAAAGCCGCCTTTCATATTGTTCGAATAGATCCCGGCTTTGATCGAAAAGTCCGCTAGGTTTGTCATCGCGACCGACGGAGCCCTGCCGTACAACGCACGTGGCAACGACTGAGTCATCGCGACCGCACGAAATGGCGACTCGTCTTTTTTCGTCGTGGATTGCAGAACCCGATTAAGCCAGCCGTCTTTTGTGCCTTTGTATCCGGGCGTGCCCGATTCCATATAGTCCTGAGCATCGAAGTGCGAACGCGTATTGTCGGGCGAACCGGCGGCAGTAATGACCGCGAGCTTTTTCTCCTTCCACAACGCCTCAAAAGGCTTCATCGACGGGTGCAGGCCGAAGAATCCGTCGAGATCGATCGCACCGCCGGTCTCATTCGGCTTCTTGATCGCGATCGAGCGGCGAAGATTGTAATATTCGCTCTCACCAAAGGGTACGACCATGTTCAGGCCATCGACCGCACCTCGCTGAAAGATCGTCACCAACACCTTTTTCTTACCAAAACCTTTCGCGGCGGTCTGGGCAGCCGCGAACCGATGCAAAAATTCCGGCGCCGCCGCCATAAAGCCAAAACTCGCCAGTCCGATCCCGCCCGTCTTCAAAAAATATCGTCTGTCCATGAATAAATACCTCTATAAATCCGTTATCAACCGTAACTTAGACGCTCGCAAAACCCCTTTGGTCAGATTATTTCCATTCAACATATCAGCCGGAACGCAGCCGCCCTCGGCTGCAATGGTTGGGGCTTCCCCAGCCAGACGCCTTTTGCAACCACGAAAATTAGACATTTCACGCCGTCATGCCGGAGGAACCGGCGTTTGCAGCCGAGGGCGGCTGCGTTCCCGGCATCAGGTGAGTGATAATATATTATTAAACGATGCGAGAGCAGCTAATACAACTCATCATCGAACGCCTCGACCGCGATGCCGCGTCGATCAAGGCTGATTTTGCCGCCGATAAGGGCGTGACCGCGAGGCACACTGCGATCGACGAGCTTCTTCCGCCCGAGATCGCCAAACGTATCGCGGCCGCGTTTCCTGCAAGTCACGAGATGCGGCTGATGGACAGCTTTCGCGAGCGGAAGTTTACTTCTAAATCGCTCGACAAATTTGACCCGATCATCTCCGACATCACATTCGCATTTCAGGACGAACGCGTTATCGAGAAAGTCGCAGATCTTACAAACATCAAAGACGCAATCGGCGACCCGCACCTTTACGCCGGCGGGCTGAGTGCGATGGAGCGCGGGCATTTTCTCAATCCGCACATCGACAATTCGCACGACGGCGGGCAAAAGAACTATCGCGTTCTGAATCTGCTCTACTACATCACGCCCGACTGGAAGAGCGAGAACGGCGGCAATCTTGAGCTGTGGGACGAAAAGGTCACAAAGCCAGTCGAGATCCCAAGCCTCTTCAATCGCCTCGTCCTGATGGCAACCGGCGACAAGACGTGGCACTCGGTCAACGAAGTAAAGGGCGATGGAACGCGTCGCTGCGTTTCTAACTATTACTTCTCACCGCACTCGCCGAATGGCTACGAAACGTCACATGTGACATACTTCATGGCCCGTCCAGAGCAGAAAGTTCGGCGTGTCATAACCAAGATCGACAGTGACGTCCGAAGCCTTTTGCGGCGGATAAAAAAGAGCGGCTTTGGCCGTCAAGACGTCTATGAAGGCAAAAAAGACCGTCGATGAGATACATCACCGCGATCATTTTCCTTATCCTCGCTCCGGCGGCTCTCTTTGCCCAGTCACGGACCACGCCTGAGATTCGGAAAAAGACCTTCGAAAAGGCGTGGAAGACGGTCGATAAGCACTTCTACGACCCGAAATTCAACGGCGTCGACTGGAAGGCCGTAAAGAAGCAGTACGTGCCACTCGTCGCGGCGTCCAAAACGGATGCCGAGTTTTACGACGTGATAAAACGAATGCTCCGCGAGCTAAAGGTCTCGCACATGGATCTCATCATTCCGGAAAAAACTTTTCCAAAGAGTCCGCCAGGGATCACGGGAATTGGGATTCGCGAGATAGCTGGCCAGCTCGTCATAACCAGCGTTCTCGCAAATTCGCCCGCCGCTAATGCCGGGATCAAGCCGGGTTTTATTGTGTCAAAGATCGATGGCGGGGTTGTCGCCACATTGGCTGAAGCTCAGTCGAGGCTGCGTGGAGCTGCGGACGGCAAGTTGCAAGTTACCTATCTCGACGCTAGTGACGAAGTTCGCTCGGTTGAGATCGAGCGTCGAGCGATCGGGGAAGAAAACAAGAGCCGCATGGGCAACCTGACACTTTATAGTGTCTTCGAATCGAAACGACTCGAAGGCAACGTCGGCTATATTTATTTCAGCAATTTCATCCCGTTTCTGGCCGACCGGATCAAAACCTCGGTGGAGTCGATGCAAGACACCGACGGCATAATAATCGACCTTCGCGGCAATAGCGGCGGCGATGACCTTGTCGGCATCAAGATGGCGGGCCTGTTCTTTGAGAAAAGCATAAAGCTTCTTTATTCGAGTACGCGCCACGGCGACGACGAATTTGAGTATTTTGCACGAGCCGGAAAGACGCCGTACAAAGGCAAGGTAGCAATACTCGTCGATGAATTCAGCCGCTCAGCCAGCGAACAGTTTGCCGCCGGTATGCAGGAATCGGGTCGCGCGGTCGTTATCGGCAACAAGACGCCCGGCGAAGACCTCGACGGCGATCTGGCAGAGATGCCCGACGGTTCGCTGCTGCTCTACGCGGCGGGCCAGCCGCGCACGCCAAAGGGACGTATTATCGAGGGCAACGGCGTCATCCCAAACATTTCGGTCGACCGTTCGCGTGCCGAACTTCTCGCCGGCCGCGACGCTCAGCTTGAGGCAGCCCTTGCCTATATCAAGGTCCAGAAATAAAGATCTCATCCACAAATATCCACGGATCACCGCCCGCACCGAGGTGCCAGGACGGGATTTTGCCAATGTTGTATGCCCGCATGCGCACGTATCTTGCGCGCGTCGGTACGATCTTTTGTCGGTATTCGCGGGCCGTCGGGGTCATGTCGGTCTGCGCGAATCCCGGTCTGATCTCGGCGACTTTTACGAAGTTCACACCATCGCTTGAAGTTTCGAATTCGACGCGGTCCGGCATCCATATCCACGGCCCAGCGACTTGGAGAAAGTTGCCGCCTAGTTCTTTGATCGCAGTCTCACGCTGAAGATCGACGACCGCTTCGTAAGTTTTCCCCTGCACACCCTGCCATTCGCCGCTGGCGAAGTTCACCGTCCCGCGAATGCCGTCAATGATCGCCTGATCGCCGCCGCCGGTATATTGCGTGCTGTACGGCGAGATGACGCGGACGGTCCAGTCGTTCGGGCGTTTGGTCAGAACGGACTCGACCAGGAAACTCGATTTGCCGTTCGAACCGATCGCGATCGCCTTGACGGTGGTTGTTCGGTCGATCGAGAATTCACTGGTGTATTCCTTCGAGGTGCGAGTCGGCTCGCTGCCGTCCGTTGTATAAAAGACCTTGGCATTTGGCGTGATGGTAGAGAGAGAAACGGTTGCTTTGTCTCTAAATGTCCGTTCGCCTGTGATGACGGGAACGGAGACGGAATCAACATTCATCGCCGACACCGGAAATTCCGTAAACGCTGTCGTCACGG
>JANPDK010000021.1:0-10726 GCA_031431415.1 Acidobacteriota bacterium
TTTTTTTTTTTAACATATTTTTTTTGTGGTTTTTTTTTTTTTTTTTTTTTTTTTCTTGTTTTTTTTTTCACACAACCCCCACCCCCAAAAATTCACAACTACTCATTCGGCGGATCTGTCCGATCGTACGTATCCTCGATCAGCACCACATTCTCCTCAAAATCTTGCTGGTGCCCATGCACATTGGCTTCCGGCAGCAGCGTTCGCACCTCGAATATAGAGATGATCGGCACAAATCTGACAAACAGGTAGATCAGCGTAAAGAAAAATCCGATCGTGCCGATAAACATCGTCCAGTCCCACACCCGCGGGCTGTACATCGCCCATGACGACGGCAGGAAGTCGCGGTGCAGACTCGTGACAATAATCACGAATCGCTCAAGCCACATACCGACCGAAACGACGATCGAGATTAGGAACAGCCAAACTTCGCTTTCCCTAAAACGCTTGAACCACAAAAGCTGGATCGACAGGCCGTTGCAGAAGAGCAGCAGCCAGTAAGACCACCAATACGGCCCTTCCCAGATTCGGTTCTTGACCATGAAAACTTCGTACTGCGACGCACTGTACCAGCCAAAGAAGGCTTCCATCGCGTAGCCGTAAACAACGATCAATCCCGTCGCCAACATGACCTTGGCCATGTAGATCAAGTGCTGATGCGTAATGAAATCCTTCATCCGATAAAAATGGCGTAGCGGGATACAAAGGATGAGCACCATCGCGAACCCCGCAAACACGGCTCCCGCAACAAAGTACGGCGGGAAGATCGTGGCGTGCCAGCCCGGAACCTGCGACACCGAGAAGTCAAACGAAACGATTGAGTGAACCGAAAGCACGAGCGGCGTTGAAATGCCGGCGAGGATCAAATACGTGATCTCGTAACGATGCCAGTGACGAGCCGAGCCACGCCAGCCCCATGACAATGCAGCGTAAATAAACTTAAAATATGGATTTTTTGCACGGTCGCGAAGCGTGGCAAGATCGGGAATAAGCCCGACATACCAGAACAAAAGCGAGACAGTCGCATACGTCGAAACCGCAAAAACGTCCCAGATAAGCGGCGAGCGAAAATTCGGCCATATTCCCATCGTATTCGGATACGGGAACAGCCAATACGCTGCAAGCCACGGACGACCAGTATGAAGGAGCGGGAACATCGCGGCGCAGGCAACGGCAAAGAGCGTCATCGCCTCGGCAAAACGGTTGATCGAAGTACGCCACTTTTGGTTCAAAAGCAACAAAATGGCCGAGATCAGCGTTCCGGCGTGGCCGATACCGATCCACCAAACGAAGTTGATAATGTCGAATGCCCAACCGACCGGCTGGTTATTTCCCCAAATACCGATACCGTTTGCGAGTAGCCAGACAACCGCGAACAACAACGCCTGAGCGATCATGAAAGCGATTCCAAAACCGATAAACCAGTGAAACGGGGTACGCTTTTTCAGCGTGACGTCACTGATCTTGTCGGTGACGCTGGCGAAGGTATGATCGCCCTCGATCATCGCCGGATGGAGTTTTTCTTTTAGGTCCTTTTCGTCCTGCATAAGACTAGTGGGCTTCTCCTCCGGTGGTGGTTTTTGCTGCAGGAGCAGCCGCGTGGCTGTCCTTCTTAGGAGCCTTATAGTCAGGCATTTCCTTGTTCTGATTCTTGAGTCCAGCGAGATAAGTCGTTCTCGGCTGGGTGTTTAGCTCGTTGAGCAAGATGTAATCGCGATGATCTTTCTTGGCCTTGGCAATCTTGCTGTTCGGGTCGTGCATGTCGCCAAAGGTGATCGCGTCCGCCGGGCAAGCCGACTGACAAGCCGTCACGACCTCGCCGTCACGGATCTTACGCCCGTCTTTCTCGGCCTCGATCCTCGCCATCGAGATACGCTGCGTGCAATACGTGCATTTCTCCATGACGCCGCGGCTGCGGATCGTCACTTCCGGATTACGCATCAGCTTGTACTGCGGCGTGTTCCAGTCCTGATAAAGGAGAAAATTGAAACGACGAACTTTGTACGGGCAATTATTTGAACAATATCTGGTTCCAACGCAGCGGTTGTAAACCATGTCGTTCAGGCCCTCGGCACTGTGAACCGTGGCGTGAACAGGGCAAACTACTTCGCACGGAGCCTGTTCGCACTGTTGGCACAGTACCGGCTGGAAATGCGGGCCCTCAGGGTTGTTGACGTCATCGCCGCCGTAATATGCGTCGATGCGTAACCAATGCATCTCGCGGCTGCGCTCGACCTGTTCCTTGCCGACGACCGGAATGTTGTTTTCCGATTGGCAAGCTACCACGCAGGCATTACAGCCGACGCAGGAGTTGAGGTCGATGGTCATTCCCCATTTATAATTCTGATCGTAAACGGCCTGATGCTGCTCGTACGGGTACATCGATTTCGGGTACTCGTCGTGCTGATGACCCATCTCAGGATTCTTTTCAAATTCCTCAAGATCCCAGACGCGAAGAATATCGCGGCCCTCCATATTGAAATGGATCTGAGTCGAAGCGATCTCTGTCGTCGCACCACGTTTCGCTATCTCGCCAAAGCCATGATCCATCGCATCAGAGCGGCGAACGTCAAAAGCGCTGTAACCGAGGCCCGTTCCGACCCTGCCCGCACGCGTGCGGCCATAGCCCATAAAGATCGTGACCACATCGTCAGGCTGACCAGGCGATATCCACATCGGGACCGGAGCCTTGATCTCGCCGCCTTGATATTTCAAGGTCACAAGGTCAGACGACATATTGCCGCCGCGCGTGTTGATAAAGCTTGTTCCCCGGACACCACCAGACTTTTCGTCCTCGTCATTAGCAATATTCACGCCCAACTTCTTAGCCGTTCGCGGACTGACAAGAGCGACATTCTCCCAAGTGATCTTATTGAGCGGATTCGGCAGCTCCTGGAGCCAGCCGTTATTAACGAAACGTCCGTCATAAACGCCCGGATCAGGCAATATCGAGATCTCCAGCGAGCCGCTTCCGGCGGTCTTTGCCTCCGGCTGGCTGAGAAATGTCGTCGTCGCGGTTACGGTTTTGGAGGCAGCGGCAGTGTTCGGGATAAACCCGTCGTGAACAGCCTTTCGCCAGTTATCTTCGAAATTTCGGGCTCCAGCCGGTGCCGCACCTGCAACAGGCGTAGCGGCTGCTTTCGGGGCTTCTTTAGCGGCAGTTGGGGCCGCAGTCTTAACTTCCGCTGAGGTTTTGGCAGCGTCAGGAGTCGCAGCAGCCTTCACCGGTTCGGCTGTTTTGCCGTGCTCGCCCTCGGTCGTCGCGGCATGGCCGCCTTCCGTTGGTGCGTGCTCGCCATCCTTCTTCGGAGCTTCTTCTTTCGTCTCGGTCTTAGCTTCGGTCTTCACCGGAGTGGCGGCGGTGATATTTGTCCGCTGCCAATATTCTTTGACAATATCGAAGTCTTTCTTGTCGAAACCTTCCTTAAAGAAAAGCTGAACGACCTCGTGGATATTCTTTCCGTCGTAAAGCGGTGCGATCAGCGGCTGTACGATAGATGCAGTGCCATCAAAAGCCCGAGCATCGCTCCAGCCTTCGAGATAATGCTTCTCAGCAACGTGCCACTGACATTGCTCGGCGGTTTCGTCGAAATATAGACCGAGATGGAACGTCCGCCCAGTCTTGTTTAGAGCTTGGATCCTTTCTGCAGAAAGCTTTAGATCCGCCGGCGTGTTGTAAACCGGATTTCCGCCAAGAATGACAAGCATCTTGACCTTTCCGCCGTCGATATCGGCTATCAACTCGCGAAGCTGCTCGACCTGCGTCCTATCTGTGTTCGGTGCCAACGGATCGGTATATACGACGGTCTGGCCCACGTTCCCAAGAGCCGAATTCATCGCATGTGCAAGAGCATGCACGACCGCCGAGGCTTTATCCCCGGCAACGACCAGCGATTTCCCCTTGTGCTCGTTCAGGTCTTTCGCCATTGCGGCGATCCACAGGGCATTTTCCGTATAACTCGAACTTGCACCGGCAACGCCTAGAGCTTTCGCGACAGCCTTTGCTACCTCTGCGATCTGGCTCGGCTTGACCGCGATGCGGTGCTCGGCTTTTGCTCCAGTGAGAGTTACCGTCGACTCGACCGCGTACAGGCGATTGATCTCTTTCTTTTCTTCGCCAAACTTACGACCCGCCGAAAATCCCTTGATATAACTGACGTTATATCCCGAGAAAATGTCCGCATCGAGCGTCAGAATTCGCTCTGCCTTATCAAATTTGTAGATCGTCTGAACCGCCGACCCAAATGCCATCTTGGCACCGGTCATCGCGTTGTCAGCATTGATCGGTTCGTACTGAACCCATTTTGAATTCGGAAGTTCGGTCTTTAGTTTCGCAAACTGATCGACAAGCGTCGGTGAAGTGACTGTTTCGGTCAAAAATCTTACACCTGCACCGCCGTCTTTACGATTTTCTTCGATCGCGGCCCGAATTTCAGCGGAAAAAGCCTCGTAGGTCTTCGGATTTCCGCGAAAAGTTGTTTCCTGCGAACGATCCGGGTCATACATTCCCAGGATCGACGCCTGTGCGTAAATATCGGTCGCACCGAGGCTTCCGGGATGATCGGGATTGCCCTCGACCTTTACAGGACGGCCTTCAAACGATTTTGCCAGCAAACCTGTCGCGACACCGCCGAGCGACATCGAGGTCGCGAAGAAATTGGCCTTGCCCGGCAGCATTCCTTCCTGCGGGTTGACGTACGGGACAATCTTCTCGGGCGGCTGGATGACGCATCCGCTCAAGCCCGCGAGGGCGAGCGAGGCTCCCATTACTTTGACAAAGTTGCGTCGGCTGAGGCCATTGTCCCACTCCTCGATCTCGTGCGGATACTCCTCGGCGACGAACTCTCTAAATTCCGGCGTGTCAGCGTGCTCCTCGAGGCTTCGCCAATATTCTTTACCGCTCTGCGCAAGTATTTTCTCACGCAACGAGGCAAAACTTTGTTTGGTTTCCGAACCGTGCATTTTTATTACAGTTCCTCTCTATCTATGACAGGTCGAGCAGCTTGTCAGCATCTCTTTGCTGCGGATCTTGTGATCGATCTTCAACTTATCGCGTTCCGCCTTATCGAGATCGCCGTCTTGCCACTGCATGTTGTAGATCTCGCTTTTTGGCCGGATGAATTTTTCCGGCTCGCGGTGACACGCGATGCACCATTCCATCTGAAGCGTGTTTTCCTGAAACACCGCAGGCATGTTGTCAATAGCTCCGTGGCAAGTCGAACAACCGACACCCTTTGCTACGTGAATGCTGTGGTTGAAATATGTGTACTCGGGCAGATCGTGAACGCGTTCCCATTCGATCGGCTTATTCTCGCGGAAGCTTGCTCTGACCGGCTCAAGATAAGGGCTGTCGGACCATATCTGGCTGTGACAGTTCATACAGGTCTGCGTCGAAGGCATTCCGGCGGACGCGGTCGTCTCGACCGTCTGGTGACAATACCGGCAATCGATGCCATCGTCGCCGACGTGGTGCTTATGGCTGAACTGAACAGGCTGCTGCTTCTCCACGTATCTGCCCGTCAAATAAGACGAACGTGATAATTGAGTAAAGGCTAAGCCGCCCGTCGCAGCCAAAACCGCCACAGCGATCATGCTGATCCTGGCGATATTGTTTGCACTTTTATTAAAAAATTGCGCCATCTCTGCCCTTTCGCGGTAATCGGATTACAAAAACCAGTGCCCGACAGTCTGGTTCGTTCGCAGGAATCACCAGTATTCGTCAGCCAAAGCGGTCCTTTTTTAAGATTGCGTACCCTAAAACTGGTTACGATTTTACTAAAACTTAGAAAATCCGCAACTTGCACTACTCGAAAATAGTCCTTCGGGTAGCAGTTTCGCAACGCTCGAATGAATTAGTTACATTAATAAGCGGCATTAAGATCGTGATTATTATTAATCTACGGACCCGCCACTCAAAAGGGCTGCACCGATTGCCGCTGCGACGGAACCGAGTTCGCCCTCGACGATCTCAGTTGAATCAAATGCCGGCTTGAACGACAATTCGCGGGCACGCTCAACTATAGCGTCGAGGACAAGTTTCTTCGCCTGCATTATCTCACCGCCAACGACGACACGCTCGACATTTAAAAGATTGATAACACTCGCAATACCGGTGCCGACATAGGTGCCGGTGCGTTCAAGCATCAATTGAGCAAAATCGTCTTCGTTCGTCGCAGCCTGAATGATCTCGGGCAAGCCGATCGCTTCTTCGCTAAGCTTATTGAGCGACGACGTGCTGTCCTGCATAAAGCGGCTGCGGGTCCGGCGAATTATGTTGGCGGACGAAGCGACATCCTCGATGCGGGCACCTTCGGAGTTGATAGTGACGTAGCCAAATTCTCCGGCAAACCCCGACGCGCCATGCCATATCTCACCGCGAAAAATGAAAGCACCGCCGACGCCGTCGCCAAGTGTCACGTAGAAAAGATCATTGCAACCGCGCCCTGCACCGAGGCGATATTCTCCGTACGCAGCGGCATTTGCGTCATTCTCAAGGATGGCATCGAGGCCAGTCGCCTTTCTAATTTCGCTAACGA
Source organism: Acidobacteriota bacterium (assembly GCA_031431415.1). Lineage (GTDB taxonomy): Bacteria > Acidobacteriota > Blastocatellia > Pyrinomonadales > Pyrinomonadaceae > OLB17. The sequence continues at coordinate 6,537 of JANPDK010000021.1, forward strand.
GATCGGTCTCGGCGTGTGACGGAACATTCGCCGAAAAAGCGACGCGGCTGGTCTTGCGGTCAACTAGCCCCGGCACGGCAAGCCCGATAGAGGAGATCGGTGCGAATTCTTTCTGTAAGGCGGACGCGGTGGCAGCCATTTGCTCAGCAATCCCGAATCCAGAATCAATCGTCACCGAGCCTGAATTTACGATGTTAAATGAACCGTCGATAACGGCCGAAGTGATTGTCGTTCTAGACACTTCGATCCCGATGCGATTGCCTGCGTTTGCTGCTGGATCCGCCATAAAATCACCTTTTTAACTGATTCCGAACTAACGCGATTTTAGTCACAAGCACCGCAAAGGTCAACCGCTCGCCGCAAGCAGTCTGCCCGCCGCGTTTACGACATCTGCAACTTCGACACCTGCGATACACGGCTTCGCCTCGCCCTGTGCAAGATCGGTGTAAATGCAATGCCAGCCGCAGCCAAAACAAGGCATCTGGTGCAGAACCGAGATCTGGCGCGATGTCACTTCGTCGGGATACGGGAAAAATCGTCCGACGTGATTGCCCGGCGTGACAACGACGCTCGGGCAACGCTGAGCGACAGCGATATGGCCGGCGGCCGTGTCATTTGAGATCGTCAAGCTCGCATAACGGATGACCGCCGATAGTTCGAGCAGCGTCGTTTTGCCGATCAGGCTCGTAAATTCTCCGTTGAAATGGCGTGCAAAATCCGCTGATAATTCTTCTTCGCCCGGCCCTCCACAAACGACGATGTGCAGCGAATGTTCGTCAGCTATGGCCTGGGCTGCGGCGCCAAACTTCGCCATTGGCCAACGCTTGTCCGCGCTAAATGCTCCCAGAAATATGACTGCGTACTTGTCTTTTCCAAAATCTATGGGCGAGCCTTGATGCGGTATCGTCGATTGAATTGACTCGTCCGTCGTTCCGAGAAACTCTGCGTTCGAGATCAGTTCGTGAACACCCGATCTCGGCGCCGCTACAAGTTCTGTGTACCATTTCGCCGAGAGCCGCTCCTGAAACGGCGACATAAGATTCTCGATGCCTTCGCTGCCGATACGCTTTCCCGCACCAGAGCAGCGAACAACCGAGTCGCCCCACAAAAAGTCCCTAGTCAATCTTGGATTGACGATCACCGAGGCCCCGAGAGATCGAACCTGTCGAATAACACCGAAGCGATAAACCGGAGACGAAGCAAGGCGTGCAACATCTACAAAAAGCCGCCGCTCAAATGTCTCATCATTGTCCGCAAATTCTTTGAACCGCTCGTTCGCAACCAATACGCGTTCAAATTCACTCGATGGATACTTTTCCCTTATCGCATCAAACGCCGCCGTCCAGATAATGTAGTCGCCGACGCCGTCCAGCTTTACAAAGATCACTCTCGGCCTATCTGAACCCACACGCCGCACCGGCAACATCATCGCAAGCAGATCAACAAAATTATGCAGCAATGCCCACGCGGCAAAGCGTGCGAAGTAGGATTTCTTTATGCGTTTGATCGAAGCCGAGGTCATACGAACGTGTCAGTTGAATATTAACATCTTGCCGCGTCCCTTCGCGTTTGTTGACTGTCAGGCGGCAGAAAGTTAATCTTTTGAGGGTCAAAGGGGCCGTCTCTCATTACTCGTTATGGACCTTCAACTTCAAGAACTGATCGCTCAGTATGGGATTTACGCGGTCTTTGCCTTGTGTACGGTTGAGGGCGACATTACGCTTTTGATCTCGGGGACGATGGCTCATGGCGGTTTTTTCGGCAACTGGGGCTTCTTTAAAGTCTTTATCGCAGGGACGCTCGGCGGCGTCGCGGGCGATTGTGCGGGATACGCTGTTGGACGTATTTTTCATGCGAACGCCAAGGATTACCGCTTTTATCAGGTAGCTCAGCCCCGCGTCGAAAAGCTGATCGAGAAGTTTGGCAGCTTTGCGATTATTATTTCGAAGTACATTTACGGTATCCGAGTCGCGGTTTGTCTATCGTACGGCGTCAGCAAGATGCCGTTCCTACGGTTTCTGGGATTGAGCTTCTTGAGTTGCTCGCTTTGGGTATTGCTTCTCTCGGGTCTGGGTTACTTTTTTAGCGGCGCGGTCACGTCAATGATAGGCGACTTTAAGCAGGTCGGCTTTGTATTATTCTTTGTGGTGATGTTCGGCGTGATCGTTTTCTACGTACTCGAACGCTACTGGATTTCCGAACGCGTCGAGGCAGCCGCACCCGAAACGATCCAAAGGATCGAAGAAAAACTACTCGCTGTCGAAGAAGTCGCTCACGAGAAATTTCACGACCTAAGCGAGCGCCTTCACCTGACGCGTGAACCGAATCGAGCGGAAAAACGGCAAGAGGAAAAAGCAGACGCAGCGACACCGGCCCGCAGCGACGCCGAGAAGGAGTCCGTTGATTTTTCTGACAACTGACTACTGACCACCGACAACTGACCAAATGATAATTCAATCATCCGCCCCGACCCGGGTTGACCTTGCCGGGGGTACCATCGATATTCCGCCTCTTTTTCTTTTTCACGAGGGTGCCGCGACTGTGAATTTCGCGATCAGCTTGCTCGCGCATTGCCGCATCGAAACCCGCGACGACGACCGCATCATTCTCGAATCGATCGACCAAAAATCGACTGTTGAAACAACGGTCGGGAATATCACGAGTCTTCGCGACGAGCCGAAATTGCAGTTGCTCGCAAAACTCGTCTATTTCTTCCGCCCGGGAACCGGTTTTCACATGACGACCGAATCGGAAGCTCCGGCCGGTGCCGGCCTTGCCGGGTCATCGACTCTTAATATCGCTTGTATCGGAGCCCTTAACAAGCTCGTCGGCGACCGCTACACGCCCGACCGCTTCATCCCCATCGCGGCCAATGTCGAATGTCAGGTGATCCGTGTTCCGACCGGATTTCAGGATTATTACTCGGCCCAGTACGGCGGCGTCGCGTCGATCAAATTCGGACCGGCCGGTATCGAACGCGAAGCTCTCCACGTCGATATCGCGACTCTCGAACGCCGCATCGCCGTCTGCTACACAGGCGAACCGCGAAATTCTGGGACGAACAACTGGGAGATCACCAAACGCCACATTGACGGTGATCAGGAGATATTTGAGATCTTCGACGGCATCCGCGATACGTCTGTGAAGATGCGTGCGGCATTGCGTGCGGGAGCCTGGGACGCAGTCGGACAGATCCTTGCTGATTCTCATCCGCACCGCAAACGGCTCTCGCCAAACATCACGACGCCTCAAATGGATCACCTCATTGACACCGCACTCGCCAACGGAGCTATAGCTCCAAAGATCTGCGGGGCCGGCGGCGGCGGCTGTATGGCCTTCTACTGCCAGGAGGGCCGCCGTGCCGACGTCGAGGCAGCATTGAGCCGGGAAGAAGGTGCAACGGTCCTCGACTGGCACGTCAACGCCGACGGCCTGACCATTCACGTCAACTAACACCTGTCATAAAGTCGCCCTTTGCGGTGTATTGGTTCTAGAAAGTCATTTCTAAATCAATACATCTTGGAGGGCTACGCTCAAATGAAAATCATTTCTCGCAACTTGAAGTACATCGCCACCGCGCTCGCGGCAGCCGCAATCGGCATTTCCGCAACGACCGTTCTCGCTCAGACCTCGGTAAGCAAAGAAAAGGTCAAGGAAGTTTACAAAGACAAGGAAAGCGGCTTTTGCCAGAACTGGAACTGGTCGTCGAACAGCAAGGTCTCTTTTGCTGACCTTCGCGAACTGACCTCGTCCGCAGGAGGCACCATTACCGTCGATGCCGGTAAGAATGGCGGCGTCAGCGTAACCGGCGAAGACCGCAGCGATGTCGCAATTAAGGCTTGCGTTCAGGCCTGGGGAACCACCGAAGAAGCCGCAAAGGCAGCTGCAGCCGGAATCAGGATCAGCACGGCAGGCACCATCAAGGCCGAGAACACGACGGAAGACAACTGGTCTGTTTCGTTCCAGATATCCGTTCCGCGCCAGAGCAATCTGAAACTCAATGCACACAATGGTGGTATTTCGATCGCCAATGTTGACGGCATGATCGAATTTGAGACACAAAACGGCGGTGTAAGCCTTAAAAATCTTGCGGGTGAGGTCACAGGCTCTACCAAAAATGGCGGCCTCAACGTAACGCTGGCCGGCACGTCGTGGCGCGGTAACGGACTCAATGCGACAACGACCAACGG
>JANPDK010000022.1:0-6097 GCA_031431415.1 Acidobacteriota bacterium
TTTTTTTTTTGTTCTTCTTTTTTTTTCCCCCCCCCCCCCCTATTTCTGCTATTTTTTCCCCCAATTCTCCCCTTTATTTCGGGGGCGCTTCTGCAACAGCCTATGAGCGTCAATGGAAAGATAAAAGTTTTCTCGGGCAATGCACACCCTGCATTGGCCGAGGAGATATGCGGCCACCTCGGCATCGAGCTGGGCAAGGCTTCGACTGCGAGGTTCTCGGACGGCGAATTCAATTTTTCGATCAGCGAGAATGTTCGCGGGCATGACGTTTTCATAGTTCAACCGACGTGTCCGCCGAGCGACCAGCACGTGATGGAATTGCTGATAATGCTTGACGCTTTTGTCAGGGCTTCGGCAGAAAGGGTGACGGCGGTTATCCCGTATTTCGGCTATGGACGCTCGGACAAAAAAGATCGTCCGCGTGTTCCGATCTCGGCCAAGATGGTTTCGAATATCATCACAAAGGCCGGGGCACAGCGTGTTTTGACAATTGATCTGCACGCTTCGCAGATACAAGGGTTCTTTGATATCCCGGTCGATCACCTTTACGCGGCTCCGGTGGTGGTTGATTACTTTAAGCAGAACCCGATCGAGAATCTGATCGTGGTCGCTCCTGACACCGGCGGTGCCGAGCGTGCCCGTGCATATGCAAAGCGGTTGAATGCGGGCCTCGCACTTTGCGACAAACGTCGCGAGCATGCCAATGAGGCTGACGTGATGAACATCGTCGGTGATGTTCGTGGTAAGAATTGTTTGATAATCGACGACATGTGCGACACCGGCGGTACCATTTGTAAGGTTGCCGAGGCTTTGCACAAGGCGGGTGCAAACGAGATCTCGGCGTGTTTTACGCACGGCGTCTTAAGCGGCAATGCAGTCGAGAATATTTCGAATTCGCACTTGAAAAAGGTGATCGTGACAAACACGATCCCGACAAGTGCAGAGGCACAGAAACTGGCCGAGAGCGGTCAACTGGAAGTTTTGAGCGTCGCCGGCCTTTTGGCCTCGGCGATCAGGTCGATCCATGACGAGACGAGTGTTTCGTCGTTGTTTATTTAGGAAGTTGTCAGTTGTCAGTCGTCAGTTGTCGAAGAAAACGACTTCTGACAACTGACCACCGACAACTGACAACTGAGGAAGTTATGGCAGAAAAAGTAATTGTAAAAGCTGAGAAACGTGACACCCGCGGTAAGAATGAGAATCGTCGGCTTCGTGTGGCTGGCAAGATCCCGGTCATCGTCTATGGCGGTGGTTCGGAGAGTCTTGCCGCGACGGCGACTTTGGCCGATCTCGCGGCGATCTTGCGTACGGACACCGGTGTTAATACTGTGTTCGGCCTCGATATCGACGGCGTTGGAATAAATGACGTTATTTTCCAGGATCGACAGATCCACGCGGTCCATGGCCGTTTGATCCACGCGGATCTTCGCCGCTTTGCGAAGGGCGAGAAGATCGAGATGACCGTGCCGATCCACCTGACCGGTCATGCTGCCGGCTTGCAGGATGTTGGCTCTGTTTTGACCCAGGCGATGCGCGAGGTCAAGGTGTTGTGCGAACCGGCAAATACGCCGGATTCGATCGATGTCGATGTTACCGATCTGGCAGCGGGCGAATCGATCCACGTCTCAGACCTAAAGGTCGGAGCCGGGATCGAGATACTTGCATCAATGGAAACGGTCGTTGCGACTATCGTTACGGTGAGCGAGGAAGTGCTCGAACCGCAGATCGAGGAAGGAGCGGCACCTGAAGTTGTTGGCGAAGCACCTGCCGAGCCTGAAGCAGATGGCGGCGAGTAAGCGACCGGAGGGTAGGCATCCTGCTTACCCGAGCGGGTCGTTCACCAGGTTCAGGCAAGCAAGGAGCTTGCCGCTCCAGTCGTATGAGCAATTGGTTAGTCGTCGGACTCGGTAATCCGGGCACGGAATACGCTAAGACGCGGCACAATCTCGGCTTTATGCTCGTAGATATGCTCGCGCAGCGTTGGCAAACGCGGGTCACTCGCGACGAAAGCCGTTCGCTGATCGGACGGGCCGAATTTGACAGACAGGTGCTCGAGCTTGTTAAGCCGCAGACGTATATGAATCTCAGCGGTGAGGCTGTAAGCGGTTTACTTGCAAAAGATAACCGCGATGTCGCAAAGCTGATCGTGATCTCGGACGACCTCGCACTGCCATTCGGCACGATGCGGATTCGCACGCAAGGAACGCACGGCGGGCAGAACGGCCTGAGATCGATCATCGATTGTTTGAAAACGCAGGATTTTATTCGTTTGCGTATCGGGATACAGCCCGAGCACCCGATCGGGGACGCATCGAGATTCGTTTTGGAGAACTTCTCAAAAGGGGAACTCGAGACGGTTGAAAAGATATTGGAAACGGCCGCCGATGCGATCGAGACCATCATTAGAGATGGGGCGGAAGCAGCGATGGCGAAGTTTAATTAGTGAATGGTGAACAGTGAATAGTGAATAGTGAACAGTATCGTTAGTGGCATGAATTGTGAGTTTTCACTATTCACTGTTAACTATTCACTGTTTACTTGCTACCGAAGGGAGCATTTATGGCAAATAGAACATACGAAGTAATGTACATTATCGATCCGGACACGACGGCCGATAAGATCGAAAAGCTCAACGAGGCCGTGGTCAAGTTGATCGAAAAAGAAGGCGGTACGCTTATCAATACCAATGAGATCGGTATGAAGACGATGGCGTATCCGATCCAGAAAAAATTTGAGGGCTATTACGTTCTGCTCGAGATCGAAGGCACCGGCCAGGAGATCATGGAGCTCGAACGCCGTATGCGCGTCAATGACATGATCATGCGATACATCACCGTCCGCGTCGACGAAGATCGCAAGACCGCCGCGAAGCGTACCGAAAAACGCGAGGCCCGTACGGCGAAACGTGCTTCGTTCCGCAACGCACCGCCGGTAGCGGAAGCGGCAGAGGCATCAGCAGAAGCATAGTTAACCGTAAACGGTAAACAGTGACAGGTGCTTTTGCCGTTTACTGTTCACCATTCACTGTTCACCAGGAGAATTTTATGGCAGAGAAAGAAATGGAAGTTTTGAATGACCGGGATATGAACCTCGACGAAGAGGTCATTGGAGATCGCCCTCGGCGATACCAGCGTCGCCGGTCGCGTCTGGTCATACCGGATTATGTCGATTGGAAAGACATCGACCTGCTAAGGCAGTTTGTGCCGGAACGCGGCAAGATCATGCCGAGACGCATCTCAGGCATCACCGCAAAAGATCAACGCCGTATTTCAAAGGCGATTAAACGCGCACGCTCAATGGCGATGCTACCGTTCGTTGCGGATTAGTTTAGTTGTCAGTTGCCAGTTGTCGGTTGTCAGTTCTTATCTGACTACTGACCACTGACTACTGACTACTCCCGAAGGAGAATTTATGGCAAACACAACAGTATTATTACGCGAGGACATGGAGCATGTCGGCGGACGCGGCGAGATCGTCAAGGTCAAAGCCGGTTACGCCCGCAACTACCTGCTGCCACAGGGTTTTGCGACGCTCGCGACCAAGGGCAACATTAAACAGATCGAGCAGGAACGCACTGCGCTCCTCAAGAAAGCAGCGATCGACAAGGTTACCGCCGAAGCACAGCTCGAGCAAATGACGACCATCGCTCTTACGTTCGAGCGTAAGGCCGGCGAGCACGGAACTCTGTTCGGATCGGTCACGTCGATGGACATCGCGGAGGCTCTCCAGGCCAAAGGCTATGAGATCGACCGTCGCAAGATCGTCCTCAAAGACGCGATCAAGGAAACCGGCGAATACACCGTCAAGGTCAAACTTCACCGCGAAGTCACGCTTGAGGTCCCCGTCACCGTAACAGGCGAAGGCGGCGTAATGCCGGTGAAGGAAGAGAAAGCGAAGAAAGAAGCACCGGTCGAAGCTGCGGCTCCGGTCGAGGAAGAAGCTGCTCCGGCAGTTGAAGAACCAGTCGCTGAGGAAACTACGGCTGCCGAAGAAGAAGCGGCAGCTTAGCTATCCGATTTTCTTCGTCGCCAACCGGTGACAATAACCTAACAAAGCCTAGGGAGAAGTGAAAGCGAATCCCTGGGCTTTTTGTTTCTCAATATTCTCTTGATTTATAATGCACTTATAATTATATTATAATTATGAACAGTCTCGAATTCTCATGGGACGCGGAAAAAGCAATTTCCAACAAGAAAAAGCATGGGGTCTCGTTTGAGGAGGCAAAGACGGTCTTTTACGATGAAAATGCCCGATTGATCAATGATCCAGACCATTCGGACGAAGAAAACAGATTTGTTTTATTGGGACTAAGCCTTAAACCACGACTTTTGACGGTTTGCCATTGTTACAGGCCGGACGAGTTGAACATCCGAATAATCTCTGCCCGCAAGGCAACGAAGAACGAACACAAGCTCTACGGAGGTGCATTAAAATGAGAAAAGAATACGACTTCTCTAAATCGAAAAAGAATCCTTATGCGAAGATGCTGAAGAAGCAGATCACCATCCGTATCGAGGAGGAAACTATTGATTATTTCAAGATCCTGGCTGCGGAATCGGGTATTTCGTATCAGAATCTGATGAATATGTTTCTCCGGGATTGCGCAGATTCTAAGAAAAAACCGGTACTTAAGTGGGCTTGAAAGCCGCAAGTCTAGGACTGGCAAGAACTTGCCGACTTTCGCTTTTGGCCTTTAGACAAGGCCATTTTTTGTCGCTAAAATTAGCTTCACTCACATCAAATTTATAGCCAATGGCAAGTGTTTTTCCAGATAATCGACGAGACCAATATCTCGAAAAGCCGCTACCCTCGAGCGAGGATAGCGAGCGCGTAATTTTGGGTGCGATCCTGCTCGATAACGCCGTGATCGCACAGGCGGTCGAGCATCTGAAACCGGAGGATTTTTATTCGCCGCTCAATCGGCGTGTATTCGCCGCGATGATCGCTCTGTTCGAAAAGCAGACGCAGATCGACCCGATCCTGATCGGTGAGGAGCTTAAAAAAGAAGGCTCGATCGACGGGTTTGGCGGTATCACGGCGATCACGAATCTGAGCTACGGCCTTCCGCATTTCTCTAATGTCGAGGAATACATCAAGGTCGTCAAAGACAAATCGACGGTGCGTAATCTGATCCGCACCTGCAATGCGATCACCGGCGAAGCCCTTGCTGAGGAAGACGATGCCGCTGTCATTCTCGACCACGCTGAGCAGGCGATCTTTGCGATCGCTGAGGCACGCACAAGAGAGACTTTCTCGCGGATCGCTCCGGTTGCGGACGGCATTCTCGCACGCGTTCGCGAAAGGGCCGAAGGCGGAGGGTCAGGTATCACGGGGCTTTCGACCGGCTTTACAGAGCTTGATGATATGACCTCGGGACTGCAACGCACCGATCTGATTATCATTGCGGCTCGGCCTTCGATGGGTAAGACCGCTCTTTGTCTAACTCTCGCACAGACTGCTGCCTTAAGATCCAATGCGATCGTTGCTGTCTTTTCGCTCGAAATGTCTAAGGAGCAGCTCGTCACACGTATGCTCTCGAGCGAGGCGCGCATTAACGCTCATCGCTTTCGCACGGGTCATCTGATGTCCGCCGAGTGGGAACGCCTCGCCGGGGCTATCGGCACGCTGTCGGACGCGAAGATATTTATCGACGACACGCCGAGTATTTCCTCGCTTGAGATCCGCGCAAAATGCCGGCGTCTGGTTGCTGAGGAAAAGCAGCTCGATCTGATCGTGATCGATTACCTGCAATTAATGGGCGGAGCCGCTGGACGGCGAAATGATAATCGCCAGCAGGAAGTTTCACAGATCTCGCGTGAATTAAAAGGCCTGGCAAAGGAATTGAACGTTCCCGTCGTTGCTCTTTCCCAGCTTTCGCGTGCCGCGGAGTCGAGAAATCCGCCGATCCCGTTGATGTCCGACCTTCGCGAATCCGGTTCGATCGAGCAGGACGCCGATGTCGTCGCATTTATCTATCGCGAAGACTACTACAAACCGACCGAAGAAAACCAGGGCCTCGCCCAGCTGATCGTCGCCAAACAACGTAACGGCCCGACCGGCACCGTCAAGCTGGCTTTCCTGAAGGAATTTACGCGGT
>JANPDK010000023.1:0-21134 GCA_031431415.1 Acidobacteriota bacterium
TGCTCTACGATTGCATGATCGGCGACGCGACGTTGTTCCAACGCGCAGACATGGTCGAGGCCGGCTGGCGGATCGTCGACCCTGTGCTGGATGTCTGGCGTGCCTTGCCCGCCCGCACATTCCCTAACTATCCTTCGGGAAGTTGGGGGCCGAGCGAGGCTGACGCACTGCTGGAGGCAGATGGACGCGCGTGGAAGAATTTAATTGATTGAGCCGATTTCTTTTGATTTTCGCGTCCTGCCGACCTACCATTGACACATAAATATGGAGATCGAGATCATTGTCGCCATTGGCCTACTGTTGCTGCTAGGCTTCCTCGCGGCGGTCGACGCCGCGTTCTCTCACATCTCGGATGTTGCGCTGAGACGAATCTCGTCGGACGACGAATTCGCAGATAAGAAAACATCGGTCAAGTTTCTTCGTGAGATCCTCGAAAACCGTCCTCGCTTTCGTTTTGCGCTTTCATCGACGATTCAGGTTCTATTGATCGGTTTTACCGTGCTGCTTACCGTGATCGTTCGGCACTTTACAGACTCGATTCCACGGCTTATTTTCTTCACGTTACTTATCGGACTGGTTGCGACCGTGCTTTTTCGGCAGATCCTCCCGCGGCTGCTGGTTCGGAGCGATACTGAGCGAAAATTGCTTTTCCTGCTTCCGGCGATAAGGCCGATCTATGCTGTGGCGTCGTTCTTTGTCGAACCTATAACGTCGCGCCGCAGTAAGACGCGACAAAAGATCGAGGCAACCGTCGCACCGGATTCTGCTGACGACAAAGACGACGCGGGCGACGAAGATTTTCAGGCCTTGATGGAAGTCGGCGAGGCCGAAGGTATCATCGAGGAAGATGAGCGCGAGCTTATAGAGACGATGGTCGAGTTCAGCGATACACGCGCGGGCGAGATAATGACGCCGCGAACTGAGATCGTTGCTCTGCCTATCGAATCTACTGTAAAAGACGCCCGCGATCTGATCCTTGAACAGAAGTATTCCCGAATGCCCGTCTATCGCGAAAGCATCGATCATATCGAAGGCATGATCTATGTTCGTGATCTTATGCAGGCATGGGCGGACGGTAAGGAGGACGAATGCGTTGACGGATTTTTGCGGGATGCTTTTTTTGTGCCAGAAACAAAAACCGCAAACGATCTGCTAAAGAGCATGCAGCTCAATCATGTCCAGATCGCCGTTGTAATCGACGAATATGGCGGTGTCGCCGGGCTTGTCACTGTCGAGGACATTATCGAAGAGATCGTTGGCGAGATCGAGGACGAGGACACTGAACACGAAGAGATAATCGAGATAGTAGAGGGCGACGACGGCTATTACGACGTGCTCGGCTCGACCGAGATCGACAAAATCGAACGGCTTTTCGACGCCGATCTCGAAGACGAAGATTATACGACCATCGCAGGACTCGTCACGAGTGAGGCTGGCTATGTGCCAAAGGTGGGCGACAAACTGACCCTTCGCGGCCTCGCCATCGAAGTGATAAAAGCAGATGAGAAAAAGCTGCATCTATTGCGGCTGCGACCGCTTGCAGAGAGCGATCCGAACGTTGAAACGGCCGCATGACCGCGGCGTCAATATGTCTGCTATAATTTTCTTTCAAACATAGATCGGAGGTTTTACAATGGCTATCAGATTGGGCGACGAAGCCCCGGACTTCACTGCGGAAACAACACAAGGACAGATCAATTTTCACGACTGGCTCGGCGACAGTTGGGGCGTTTTGTTCTCGCATCCAAAAGATTACACGCCGGTTTGCACCACAGAACTCGGCATGGCGGCGCAGCTTAAGCCGGAATTTGAGAAACGCAATGTCAAGGTAATCGGGCTGAGCGTCGACCCGCTGGATTCGCATATCGGTTGGGAAAAGGACATCGAGGAAACGCAGGGTCACGCGGTTAATTTCCCGATGATTGCCGACAGCGACCGCAAGGTCGCTGACCTCTACGACATGATCCACCCGAATGCCAGCGACACATTCACTGTCCGCTCAGTATTCGTCATCGGGCCGGATAAGAAGGTCAAACTGATCATGACCTATCCGGCTTCGACCGGGCGCAACTTTGTCGAGCTGCTGCGTGTGATCGACAGCCTGCAGCTGACCGCGAACTACAGCGTTGCAACCCCGGTAAACTGGAAAGATGGCGACGATTGCATCATCGTCCCCGCCGTCTCAAACGAAGACGCCAAAGCAAAATTTCCCGCCGGCTGGAACGAGATCAAACCATATCTACGAGTGACGCCGCAGCCGAATAAGGTTGGATAGATCGTCACCTATTCGATGAGGAAAATGTCACGAAAGGAGTTTCTCCGTTGGGAGAAGCTCCGGCTAAAAGGACAGAGATACGTCGTGGCGAGAACGGCGGTCATTTCGGGCATTTTGTTTTTCGTGACGATGAATCTGGCAAGCTGGGCGTGGACCGGACTACCGCTTTCGAAATACCTACTGCTAGCCTATCCCGCACTCGGTTTGGTCACCGGCACCACCATTTGGTGGGGGAACGAAGCTAGGTTTGAGGAGTTTCTCGCGGAGAAGAAGGTAAGAGCGACCGTGCAACGTTAAGTTACTGTCCTATTCTCGATGGAGTTAGCAGAATCAGCCACGAATGCACGAATAAGAACAGGTCGTTGCTAGAGCGGGAACATTCGTGCATTCGTGGCAAAATCTTGGCACACGTTTTAGAAGACAGCCAACAATAAGGAAACGGAAGATGAAATTTATTGCAGAAACAGACGGCAATAAACACGAGGTCGAGATCGTGCGTGAGGAAGGCCGCGTCTTCGCAAACGTCGACGGGCGGAAGTATGAGCTCGAGGCTTCGGAGCCTGAAAGTGGCGTTTTTCTTTTGAAGAAAGACGGAGCGATCTACGAGGCGTTTGTCTCGTCGCAGGCAAATCCTTGCGATCCTGATCTGGTGCGTGTCAGAGATGAAGTTCATGAGGTGCGGATCATTGACCCGAAACGGCTCCGCAGCGCCAAGGGCGACGCCGCCGATGCCTCGGGCAAGGCCGAGATCAAGACCGCCATGCCCGGTAAGGTTGTCAGAATTCTTGTTGCGGAAGGCGACTCGGTACAAAAAGGCGACGGCGTGATCGTCGTCGAGGCGATGAAGATGCAAAACGAAATGAAATCGCCCAAAGACGGCGTCATCTCCACAATCAAATTTGCCGAAGGCGATACGGTCTCCGCAGGTGATGTTCTCGTCGTGATCGAATAGCTCAGGACACCTTGGTACCGTTCGCGTTGATCGGCAATGTCGTCAGAGGCCAGTTCCCGCGAGCGATCTCTTCAATAAAGCACTTTGTTCGATAAGTCGTCTTTCGCACCGCCTCTCGCGAATGATTGGCGAGCCAATCATGTCGGGCCTTAACGTAAGCGGTCGTCCACTCAATCTCATTGCCACCGTTGGCCGGTACTGTCTCGGGAAAAGTGTTTCGGATCACCGACAGAATACTACCGCTGTGAATGAACGAATCGTAGATCACGAGTGCGGACAGCGGCAAGATAAACCCTTTATCCTTCGCCCACTTCATCGCCGGTTTGTAGTAGGTCTCATCAAAAAATACGTCCTGAACCGTCCGCATCACGGGATCTTCATTCCCCGCTTTTTTGAGCAAGCCTTTGAATGTCTCGTCATCGGTCAACGCAGTCACACCAACCTTGGCAGCAAACGGCTTAAGTTTGTTGCTAAACGTACCGTTCGCCGCCACATAGTTCTTTACTAACTTAGCAAGATTGCCATACTCCGTCGTCTGCGAACGCCCGTAGGTTATCTGCCTGATATCACCCGGCCCGTCCTCAAAGATCGCAATGATCCCATAATTCCCGGCCGGTGAGCCGGACTCGAATACGTTGATCACCTTCGTGATGAGAGACTTTTGTTTTGATGAAAGATTCATAACGTTCTACTTCTTGGCTTTCGGCAAACTCAACATATTGGCAAACAATCGATAAGCTCCGACGACGCCGTTCGGCAGTTGGCGAAAGAACGAGTAGCTGCAATACGTCCACGTTCCCTTCCCGACCTTCGCGATGACCAGGCCGCCTTTGTTTTCCTGTTCGCCCGCATCATGCGACTCAAGCAGCGGCGTGAATTGCGGGTCAAAGGTGACCAGGTTGTAAGCATTCCGCTCCTGAACCCAACCGTTAAAATCGGCTTCCGTAATCTTGTTCGGCGTGTTGAATATCGGATGCGACGGTTCGAGGATGTTTACTTTCGCATTCTCATCGACAACGCGCGCAATGCTGCCTGCGGCGGTGCGCTGAGTGTCGGCGATAGTGACCGGAAACGGAGCGAGAGCGATCCAATTGCCGCGCTGATACTGAAAGATCACATTTCCGCCGCTCTTTGCATATTCGAGCAGCCGTCCGTTATTTGCAACCAGATCGGGCCGCGTCTCGGACGCCCGGATGCCGACGACGATCGTGTCATATTTCGTAAGATCCCCCGAAGCAACATCCTTCTCGTCGAGCAACGTCACCGCCAGCCCCATCTGCCTGATCGCCTCAGGAACCTCATCGCCGCTGCCCTTGATGTAGCCAACCTTGACCGGTGCAACCTTCAGATCGAGAACTTCGACTGTCGTCTCTGCACGTGTGTAATAACGATGCGTCTGAATGTGCGAATACGCGATGGTCGTCATCGTCTGAGTGGCGAGTGCTTCGCTTACCATTGCGTTCGGGGCGATATTGTAAGTGCCCGTCTTTGTCTTGGCGGGAATGGTTATGTCGAAGGTAGAATTGGTATTCTCGCCTTTTGATTTAAGCGAAAAGCCGGTCTGGATTCGCACATATTTCCATTCCGGCATCGCGTTGATGTTCAACGCCGTGACGCCAGAAACAGGCTTTGCCGAGTTGCTCGTAATATTGAGCGCCAGATTGCGTGTCTGCGGTTTGTTGCTCTGGGGAACGATTATTAGCTTCTGATCGACGCTGATAGATAGCGACGGAACAACGTTGATCTCACGCCTTATTTCGCCGCGAGACGGATCGGCAAAGCGGTACTGAACAGGCTGTTCGATCGCTATCTCGGTTCCACTTACGTCAAACGTCGCACGTGCGGAAAGTAGCTGCGGTTGAAACGGCAGATTCTGTACATCGTTTTCCGGCCAGCGGAAGAGATCTCCGTCACGAGGATCATTCAGCCAATAAGCCTGAGTGACGGCAGCAGTCGCGGCAACTTTGACGGCATAATATTCGGCCTGGCTTGCTGCGTCGCGGCCACCAAATCCTGGAGCAGCGGTAGTCGGTGCGGGTGCCTTCGTTACCGTCCAACCGCCCGGTGCGTTGAGCGAGATCTGCTTTACGCTAACGGTCTGATCCTTTGGGAAATAGGCGTTCACCGTCGCTGCCATATCGTCGCCCGGCACGACCGTTTCCTTATCGGCCAGGGCGTCGAGCGTGATCCCATAGATCGCGGCTATCGCCGCCGAAAACTCAGACTCCTTTCTTGCAAGTGTCGAGTCAAGAGTGCGGCCGATCGACTCTGTGTTGTTGGCTAGCTTCGATCTGGCATCTCGCGTTGCTTTGAGTCCGCTGAGAAGGGCGGGCGATATTGCACGTGCATCAACCGGACGAAATTCTTTCAGCGCCGTTTCGGCAGACTTCTTGACCGATTCGAGATCCGTTGTGATCCCTGGAAAGGTGTTCCCTGCGATAGCAGACAAACCCGTAACCGTCGTGTCGACACCGTCAAAAATGCTCGCCTCTTTCTCAACTTTAGCGACCTTGCTATCGAGCAGATTCAACCCTGAGAATCTTTCGCCTCGGACCTCGATACGGCCTTCGCCCTGCGACCTGTGCTGGCTGCGGCCTTCGATCGCGATCTCGGAATACGAGCGTCCGAGCATCGTGTCGAACTGCCCGGTATTCACACGCAAAGTTGGCGTGCCACCAATGCCGCTGTAAAATTTAAGAACCTGCCACGGCGTTCCGGATTGCGTGCACTGAGCCGGATCGGCTGCCGCCTTTACGGCCAATGGCGTAATGTATCCGGCGTATTGATGTTGTCCGTGACCATCGGATGGAGTGCCCGAGAAGCGTGATAAAACAACCATCGGCCTAAACATTCTGATCGCCCTAACAGCATCGCAAAGCACGATCTTTTCATCCCACTTCTGCTTCGCCTCGGCCAGAGATTTCGAGAACCCGTAATCAAATGCCCGTGCAAAATACTGTTCTGCTCCATCCAGACGGCGGGCTTGCAGCAGCTCTTCCGTTCGGATGACGCCGAGCGATTCGAACAATTCCGGGCCGATGATATTCTGTCCGCCGTCACCGCGGGTGAGGCTCAGATAAGCGGTTCTGGCATTCTCGCCACGAGCAAGAAATGCGAGCAGCGACGAATCCTCATCATCCGGATGTGCTCCGACCATCATCACGCTGGCGGTTGTGTTGAGTTTGCGTAAGAGCCGCCCAATGCCCAGCGCACCGTAATCGTTCACCGGGCGAACCTGGGCAGCCAAAGCGATCGGGAACGCCGAATGCAGAAGCAAAATGCTTCCAAGCAAGACACCTAATATGGCTCGTGATCTCTTCTCTCTCATAAACTCTGCTTCTCCGCGTCTTCGCGGTTCGGATCTGCTTTTACCGTCAAACTGATCAAATACCCGGCGACAACCGTTACGACGCAGCCGACGACGTTGAACCATAGAAACTCGATGTCCGTAACAATACTTGCCGTCCATACCGAGGCAATTCCAAACAACAACCCGAAGAAGGCTCCGCGTGCCCTTGCACGTTTTACGACGAAGGCCAGTACGAAAACCCCAAGCAGCGAGCCGTAAAAGAAGGAGCCAAATTTGTTGACGACCTCGATCAGCGAGCCGAGATTGGTCGCAAAGATCGCGACTATGCAGGCGAAAATTCCCCAGATAAAGGTCGTTATCCGTCCTACCTTCACGTAATGAGAATCGGTCGCATCGGGGGCGTACAGACGGCGGTAGAAGTCGATCGTTGACGCGGTCGCCAAGGCGTTAAGCTCGGCCGCGATCGATGACATCGCCGCCGCAAATATCGCAGCGATAAGAAGTCCGATCACGCCCATAGGCATGTTTTCGAGCACGAAGGTCGGGAAGACGTAGTTAATATCGTTGAATGTAGGATTGCTGGTCGAGCGGACATAGGCGACAGCCTCCTTCCGCGTTTCGGTAAACTTCTTATCAGCGTCTATATATGTCTGCCGTGTTTCCGGAATTGTCGTGTCGAAACTCGTAGCCGCCAGACGCCGCTCGGCGTGAGCCGCTGCATACTTGCCTTGGATCTGTTGGAATTCGGCTGTCTGTGAAGCCTTGCTTACCTCAGCCGCGTTAAAGACTATTGGCGGAGCCGTGAACTGGTAAAAAATAAACACCATGATGCCGATCAGCAGAATGCCGAACTGCATCGGGATCTTGAGAAACGCACTCATAAGCAGCGAAGTGCGGCCTTCGTCAACCGACTTTGCCGTTAGGAATCGCTGCACCTGGCTCTGATCACAGCCAAAATACCCGAGCATTAGGAATAGGCCGCCGATCAGGCCCGACCAGATCGTGTATTTTTCTTTCAGGTCGAAGGTCGTATCGACCATGTTCAGCTTGCCCAAACTTCCCGCTAAGTGGAGTCCGTCGCCGAGCGAGACACCTGTCGGAAAGCTCCACAATATAACAACAAAGCAGACGCCTAAACCGAGAAAGATGACGAACATCTGCTTCACGTCTGTCCAAGTCACCGCCTGAACGCCGCCGAAAACCGTGTAGATCGTCGTCGACATCCCGATCGCAAATATCGTCGCGATCAGATTCCAGCCAAAAACAATTGACAGAACAATAGAAGGTGCCGAGATAATCGTGCCAACGCCGAGGCCGCGTGAGATGAGGAAGAAGAAGCTTGTTAGCGTGCGGACCTTTACGTCGAACCGCTTTTCGAGATACTCGTAAGCCGTAAAAACATTCGCCCGATGAAAGAACGGGACGACCGTCACGCACAGTATGATCATCGCGAACGGCAGCCCGTAATAGAACTGTATGAACCGCATGCCGTCGCTGTACGCCTGCCCCGTTGTGCCGACGAGCGTGATCGCCGATAGCTGCGTCGCCATCACAGACAGGCCCACAGCCCACCACGGCAAGCCGCGGTCGGCGAGGAAATATCCTTCCTTACTGCCGCTATGCTTCGTCATCCGGATGCCGTCCCAGATGACGTAAACAAGGTACGCAACAACGATTGCCCAGTCTAATGCTCTCATTTAAAGTACCGCGAAAATGCCCACAGAGCGGTGACGACGACGAAGGTCGAAGCTACCACACCAAGATAGATCTTGCGCCAGAATTCGTTCGTCCGCTCGTCAGGAAATTCTTTGGAACGCAGGCTGCTAGCCTGCGTGTTTTTCTCGTTCATCTCTTTGCCCTCTTCACACGCAGGCTGGCAGCCTGCGTTCCGACAGCTCAAGTCCTATGAAATCCACGCTCAATATCTTTCATTGAAAGTCGCAATATCACAGGCCGCCCGTGCGGACAGGTCGTCGGCGATGTAGTGATCAATAGGCGATCGATCATCCAACGCATCTTTTCGGGCGTTAGTTTCATGTTGATCTTGACCGCCGCCTTGCACGCAAGGCTCGCCGCGATGTCGTCACGAAAAGTGGATTTCGCACCACCTTTTTTTTCAGCCTCGATCGTGTCGAGTATTTCGGAAAATAGGTTTCGAGCCTCAGACGGAGCCAGATCGGTCGGGATGCTCTTTATGGCGATCGTTCGTCCCGACAAACGCATTGTCCCGAAGCCAAGACTTTCAAGGTCGTCCTCGATCAGCGAAAAGGCCTCGGCCTGGGCCGGTGATAGATCGATCGTCTCAGGCAGCAACAGATTCTGAGATTCGATGCTGCGGTCGGTTTCACTCTTGCGGTATTTGTCGAAAAGAATGCGTTCGTGGGCGACGTGCTGGTCGATCAGCAAAAGGCCTTCGTCATCTACGGCGATGATAAAACTGTCGTGAAGCTGGCCGAGCGGCTGTATCTTCGATGCCGTGACATCGGCCACATCAATTGATCGAGGCAGCTTTGCCGCAGAGTCGACTGGTGGCAGCTCGGCATAGCCGGAAACCGTCAACCTCTCCCCGGGGACTGCGATTTCATCTACAAAGTCGATTGTTGGAGCAGAATCGGACTTCTCCTCAGCGCTTGGCGGTACAACTCTGAGATTCGGCTCGGGCCGTGTTCCCATGCCGGCGACTGCGGCATGGCTTTCTATCGGCAGTGTTGCCTCAAACTCAATCCCAACCTGCTCGATTACTTCTTCGTCGGGCGTTTGTGGCTCAACCGCAGCCGGAGTCCACGCTGGTTCCGGCACAAATCGATCGGGCACCACGTCACCCGTTATCCGGGCTTTCGCAAGCGTCGTTCTGACCGCCTCGGCGATCACATCTTTGACCGCCTCGCCGCGTCGAAAACGGACCTCGGTCTTGGCGGGATGTACGTTGACATCTATCTCTTCGAGCGGCATTTCGAGGAAAAGGAATGCAACCGGATAAACGCCGTGCGGCAGGACGCTGCGATAACCCTCGAGCAGGCCGCCGGCGATCGTCTTGTCCCGGACAAAGCGGTTGTTAACAAAGAAATACTGGCCGTCCCGCGTCGTTCGTCTTTCGCGTGGCGCCGAAATAAATCCGGTAACGCGGGCGACATATTCGCGGCCGCCCTCGACCGGCAAAAGACTGTCGAGCAACCCGCCGCCGAATACCTGAAAGGCCCGCTCGCGTAGGTCTTTGGCGGGTGACACCCGCAAAACCTCGCGGCCATTGTTCGTCAGCGTAAAGGCGATCTCAGGATGCGCCAAGGCGTAGTGCGTGACGATGCTGGTGAGGTGATAATTCTCCGTCGCCTCGCTGCGCATGAATTTACGTCGGGCAGGCGTGTTGAAAAACAGATCGCGAACAGTGATCGTCGTGCCGACATCGCGTGCGGCATCCTTGACGTCGATGAGGCGGCCGCCCTCGATGACGACTCTCGTTGCGGCTTCGTCAGCCTCGATCTTGGTCAAAAGCTCAACTTTTGCGACCGACGCGATCGACGCCAGGGCCTCGCCCCGGAAGCCGAGCGTTGCGATACTACCGAGATCCTCAGCCGTTCTGATCTTTGATGTCGCATGCCGCTCAAAGGCAAGGATCGCGTCGTCGCGCGTCATTCCCTCGCCGTTGTCAGCGATCTGCATTAGCCGCCGACCGCCAAGTTCAATATCGATCTGGACGCGCGTAGCACCGGCATCGATCGAATTTTCGACAAGCTCCTTAACGACGGACGCGGGCCGCTCGACCACCTCGCCGGCGGCGATCTGGTTTGCGAGATTATCCGATAAGATCTTGATCTTATTCATTCTAAAGCTCGATTATCCGATGCTCCTTGTCGTCGAGATCGATGGCGTCGTATACCAAATCTATGAAATTTGAGCCGAATTTATTAAGGAACGAAACGACGTTCAGGCCACGCTCCTGTAAGCCGTCGTTAGGCAATAGCGCAGCGAACAGTGCATCCAGTCTTCGTCGAAAGGTTGCATCTTTCAGAGTGTGTGCAAGCAGAGTTTTTCTCCGCAAAGCTGCGATATGGTGAATGATCTTTCGCCGCCGCGTCGCGAGACTTGCCGCAAGCGTTGGGTCGATGTTCGATATCGCTTGGTCGAGACGATCCAACTCGGCATTGATGTTGTCCTCGACCTCTGCGAATAAGATCGGCGTTTCGGGCGAGAGGTGGTTTTCGGCCACGCTTATCGTCACTGCCTCGCGGCCATCGAAAAGATCGACGAGACTTAAACCGAGTTTATCGATCGAGCGCCGGTCAACTGCCTCCGTCACGGTAAAACTCTGGCGATGAAATACTGGTGTCACAGGCCTGCCTAGTATGCGATAAACCTCGCTGTTCTGTGCGAAATACGCGACCTCAGCCCCGCCGCCAAAATAGCACACGGTCGGGAAGAGAAAATCCTGTACGACCGGGCGGAGCATGACACCTGGGCTCAGGCGTTCCGGTTGTTCGTGGGCAATGGACTCAAGATCGGCAGATGTGAATTGCCTCTTACCGTCTTTTACACGAAAGATGTCATCGCCAACGCTTCGCAGGGAACGGCGTCCGCCCTCGTCGTCGATCCAGAACAGCGGAAAGGAATCGTCTTCTACAGTGACTTGAGCGTGAAAACCTCGCTGCACGAGTTTCGAGCTTCGCTCGGCCAAGGCCGAAACGATCTCGCCCGAATGTCTGACCGCCTTTTCGAATATCGGGCTGGCAAGCTGCCTGATCTTCGCATTCATCGGATCGACAAAAATCAGCCCGTATTTGGCAAATATGACAGCAAGCTGCGACATAAAAGCTTTGCCAAATCCATCTCCGCTTTGCCAACACTGCGAAAGCATCGAGCGCACCTCATCCGAAAATTCCGTATGCTCGATCGAGTCCAGCAGATCGGCGATTATGCCGTCGATACCGGCGTCGATCTCAACCGAGCCTACTTGCGAATTCTCTTGGTAACCGCTTGGCCGATAAGCGAAGTTTGCAAGCTCATTACCTCGGCCAATGACATTCGTTTCCGCAACCTCATCGAAATCGTGATCCTCCGTTGCCGCCCAAAATACAGGCACAGCCCAAACGCCATTTGCCGTTAGATACCCAGCCTCCTTGATCGCAGTGAGAGCTTTGTAAACCGTGTAGAGCGGACCAGAAAAAAGCCCGGCCTGTTGCCCGGTTAGGACTGCGACAACATCGTCACGACGAAGTAATTCGATATTTTCGAGTGTCAGCGGCCCGGCTCCGACGTTCGCGTTGATCTCGACCAATGCGTCGCACAGTGCATCGCGATCGGTCGTATAGTTTGCGAGAACCTCAGAAGCAAACTCACCAACCTCAGTCGGCGTTGCGACAGCGTTGGGATAATACTCTTTAAGTGATTGCGGATCCTGAAGATATTGGAGAAATAGTTTTGACTGGTGCGGTATCGATGAAAAAGGCAGGCGCGAAACATGGATGTTTGTACTTCGACATCCGGCCTCGCGTTCGGTTGCTTGCTTCAAAGACATTGGCAGTTCTATATCTAAATTATAGAAGCCTCAGGCGTAAGTTCAAAGCAACAAACAAAGATGGCGGCCCAAGTGGAGCCGCCAGTTGATCAATCGATAAATTACGAGCTAGTTTCCGGAGACAGCACCGCTTCGCTCGACCTTATAAACGCCCGACGAATGCGTCGCGGCGAAGATACGATTCGGATCCTGCGGGTCGAACGCGATCGACCAGATACGTCGGCTCGCGAGTTTCATATCGTTGTTATCGATTCGTTTCCAGCGGTTACCGGCGTCCGACGAGATGTACATTCCGCCGCCCGTATCGAGCGAACTCGAAACGACAACCTCCTCGGAATTGCCCGGATTGATAAGAATGCTCGTGAAGTTCCCGAGCGGAAGACCACCACCGCGACGCGACCATGTAGCACCGCTATCCTTGCTGGTATAAAAGGTCTGTGTTGAGCCGACATAAATATAATCGGGCCGTTTCGGATCCGACTCGATCGAGCTCACAGGAATATTGTCCGCTGCACCATTCGACTTGACCCAAGTCGCACCAGCATCGCCCGAGACAAGCACGCCGGATGTGGCGGTGCCAACCCAATAGGTGTTGGGACGGGCAGATGCCACGTGGAGAGCAAAGACATTTGAGTTCATCGTTGCCGGGATCGGAAGTTTCTCCCAACCGCTGGTCAGGTCTTTACTCCGATAGACGCCTGAATCAGTTCCGATCAGCATTCCGCCGCCAGCCGGAAGGAACTCGATCGCCTTTACTTTCTCATTGATCGACGCGACCATCTTCGGCTCCGCGACCGGTTTTGTTGCAACGGCTTTGGGTATGGCCTTAGGTGCGGCTTTGCCTTTTACAGGCGCCTTGGCGACCGCTTTCTTTACCGGTGCGGCCGCTTTACCAGCAACCAATGGGGACCATGAATTTCCGCGATCGACCGAGCGATAGATGCCCAGGTTCGTTCCCAAAAATAGATTATTCGGATTTATCGGGTCTTGCTTAAGAGTCAGCACCCTTACGCGGTTGATATCCAGATTGCGTCCCTGCTGCCATGTCCGTCCGCTATCGTTGCTAATAAAGAAGAATCCGCCGCCGGTCGCCGTGTTGTGCGTGGCTGCGTAGAGTCGGTTTGGCTGTTGGACGTCGGGAGTAACCAGATATGTAAACCGGCTGGTAAAGTTGCCGTTCGTCTGTGCAAAATTGCGCCCGCCGTCAGTCGAGACCATCAGGCCAAAATTGTTTGTACCGATATAGACGCGATTCGGATCGTCAGGGTGAACAGCGATAGAGTTGATCTCGAGATTTCTCTGCGTTGTGAGTGCCCATGATTTGCCGCCGTTTGACGACATCCAAAAACCTTCGGTGGTTCCGGCAAAGATCGTGCCCGGCATGCTGGGATGCTGCATGATGTCGCGGGTACGACGCGATTGCGACGGGATGCCCTGAATTTTTGTCCATTTCTCGCCGCCATTCTGCGACTCGTATATGCCGCTACAGGCGGATGCGATAATATGCTCCGGGTTTTTCGGGTCAAGGTTTACGGCAAATACATCCGAGTCATCGATCATTCCATCCTTGATTAGCCGCCAATTCTTTCCGGCGTCGGTTGTCTTATAAGCACGCCACCATGTGCCGGCGTACATTGTCGAAGTGTTTCGCGGGTCCATTGCGAGAGCATCGACGTTGACCGGCATCGTCGTTGAAGAGATCTTATCCCAGTCGCCTCCAGAGTTTTTCGACATCCAAACCCCGTGCGTTGTGCCAACGATAATGATGTTCGGATCGGCGACCGATTGGCTCATCGAGTGGATCGATTCGTCCTTTAGTTCCTTAGCCTCTTTCCACGTCGCACCGCCGTCCGTCGAGCGAAAGAAACCGCCCGGAGCTTTGTGCCTGTGGCCAGATGTGTAAATTATGCGTGAGTCGCGTGCGTCGACGAACAACTGATCAAGGATGAGCTCGGGCTTATTCAGATTCACCAGCAAACGCCATGAGTTTCCACCATCAACCGACGTGTGGATCTGACCATCGAGCGTGCTCATATACAGCTTGTTCTTATCTTTCGGGTCGATCGCGACCACGCGGACATCGCCGCCGCTCGGGCCGACGACCTGCCAGTCGCTGTAGGCAGGAGCATCAGCAACGACCTCGGCCGGTGGCAGCGCAAAGGCTGCTTGGGCGATCGAAAGAACAACTATCAAGGCAAAGATTTTATTGAACTTGATCTGCATATATTTCGGGTTTTATCGAGACAGGATGTGCCGATATGTAAAACAACATATGGGCCGTTAATGAGATGTAATATACCGGCGAAGGGTTGCGCTTCGACTCTGATGGCACTAAAGATCTCGATAACAGCCGGTTTTCTTAAGACAGAGTCGCGTACAACGCTATTCTACAAGACTCGCGCGCGAATGCAAGTAAAATTGCAAATAAAAAACCGGCCGGGGAGTGATGAATCGACCCCGGCCGGTTGAATTATGTTCTCCCCATTGAGGCGAGAAGCTGTCGTCACTTACGGACGCGGGTTTTCCGCTCCGGCAGGTACGAGGTAAAGTTTGGTCGATTCGCCGCCGCCGCTATCCGGTCCGTCGACAAAAGTGACGCGGCCAGCATCATACTTACGGAAGTTGATCGCCTTCATGATCTGAGCACGACGCTTCTTGATCTGTGCAGGCGTACCGTAGTTGATGATATAGCCCTGGGCCGAAGGATTATTGTTCAACTGGATGTAGAAGTTGTCAACAATCGCCTTGACCTCGTCGTCAGACTTCTTACCAAAGTCATCGACAGGAATTGGGACAACAGGTTGTTGAATCTCAGCCGACGCAGAACCACCGTTTGGACACGGCTCGCAGCCCGGACGCGAAGCAAAGCCCACCTGAAGAGTGGCGGTAACGCTCGAACCCGCATCAGCAGTAGAAGTACGAACCGTGATGCTAGGGGTTCCCTGACCCGATTCTATAGTTCCACGCGACACTGTCCAATTGTAGTTCTCAGCACCCGCAGCTGTCGCCGTGAAAGTCATCGTGTCGCCAGGCTTAGTCAGACCACTAGGGCCGCTAACCGAAACCGAAGCACATGAAGGACATTCGACCGGACGTTCGCAATCGGGGCAGGCTTCCACACGGATCGTCTTGGTGTCTGCCTTACCGCAGAAACCGCAGCCGTCATCAACGGCAGTCGTGATCGTATAGGTTCCAACCTGAGCGGTACTCAGATCCCATTGGACGTTTGCACCCGTACCGACAATACGTCCGCCAGAGACGGTGTAGTTGTAGGTCAGAACATCGTTCTCAGGATCGCTGGCCGAGGTTGCGACGCTGACAGACTTGCTGTCGTTGCAGGCCCCCGAACG
This sequence comes from Acidobacteriota bacterium, assembly GCA_031431415.1. Classification (GTDB taxonomy): domain Bacteria; phylum Acidobacteriota; class Blastocatellia; order Pyrinomonadales; family Pyrinomonadaceae; genus OLB17. Next base: position 15,400 of record JANPDK010000023.1, read on the forward strand.
CGAGCGGCTTCCTGGAGGGCATGGCAGTGTGATCACCATGTCGCTGATCGCTACCGAATTTACGTCTGCCGGTTTGTTCTCGATCGGGCCCGCACGCTTGTCGCGACGGCCGATCCAGAACTGGCCGATGTAACCATGCGGATCGGTCGAGAGACCGAGTCCAGCCGGTGCACCAGTGGTCGTCGAAGTGATCGTCGTCGGTACGCAACCTGCAAGAGGCACTGGGCCGCAAAGTACGGTCGTAGTATTCGTCTGCGAAGAGCCGTCGAAATAACCTTTATCGTGCTGATTAAAGTTGTAGCGATAAGCTAAACCAAAACCAAACCAGCGACGCGGGTAAACGCGAAAACCGCCAAGGCCGTCAATAGGATTCTGATCGAGAGCGTTCGGCGTGTGACCGCCAACGTAGTTCAATGAGCGGAACTCCAGGATCGGCTGGAAGAACTTGTTCACCGGGAAGTCGAGACCAACCGAGAGGTGGATCTCATCAGCCGGATCAAGCATCGTGAACTGGCCGCCACCAAAAGTTCCCTTGACCTTGCTGGTGTAAACATAGCCCGCATTGAACGAGACATTTGCCCACGTGGTCGCACGAGCATCAATGAAATAGTTTAGGCCGATATCGCCCTTGTTGCTGCCCGGACCCGCTCCACGCTGCATCTGGTTAAATCCAGCAAAATCCGAAGCGTTGTCAGGATAGTAGCGGTAGAAGGCCGAGAAACCATGGCCCCACGAAGCAGCAAGATCATTTACACGCCATTTGAAACCTACGACCATCGAATTAAAAGAGGTCTGGCCCCAAGTGCGGTTGATAAACGGAGCATCCGCAAGATATATCGGAGCCGCCGAGAAACTAGCCGGAGCACTTGCCCCACTGGCAAGGGTCGTAGTGGTCAGGACGATTCCCGGCAGAATGCCGCCGTAGCCAGAGCCGACGCCCGGAAAGAGATCCGAAGCTCCGCCAGCACGTGGCGGACCGAGGGTTGGCACTGTCGTAATGGCCGGATTATAAAATGCCCCACCATACGGGAATTGAGAAAACGGTGCACCTACCGGACGAAACACAGAACGATTACTGGTACCCGGTTCGAGCACGATCGCTCCGCCACGAGTTAGGCCAGCGCCAATACGAAGCTGTGAGTTCGGCAGGTAAAAGCTCGAGAGGTTTTGCGGAGCGTTAACCTTGACACCTCTGTATGCCTCAGTCGTAAAGAACATTTCTAATTTGTTCGTTAGACCGATCTGGAAGCTAAGCGGTACCGAGCTAATGTCGACATTGCCCGGATCGCGGTCATAGTTGCTGAGCGCTGCGCTCAGCGTATATTCACCCTTTCTAAGGGTCGAGCTGTCATAGACAGTAAAAAGGCCGGTCGGGCCGCCCACAGGGCCGCCAGTTCCAACAGTCGGTGCCGTGTTACGGTCGTCTTTCTCCGACCTCTGCTGGGCCGTCGCCGTAAACACGAGCGTTAACAATATAAGCGTTACGATGTACGCCTTGTTAGCGAGTTTCATCACATTCCTCCGCCAAAGATACAAAATTAAATTTCAATTCGAAATCAAAATGCCAGCTGTCCTACATTTAGAACAACGTTTTAATGCCTGATTATCACAACCCCGAAGAACCTGCCCAACTTTTTAGTGCCCGACAAACTCCCCCGAGACAAACTGATAAATCTATACTTACGTTATGGTTATAATTGACTCGCCGGGCAAAGTCAATACCAAAACTTAGGTTTTTCCGCCCTTGACCTTACCGCACTCGCTAGTCAAAAGCAAGAAAATTCTACAGATAATCGCCGACGAGTCTATGCGTAAATGCCGCGCATACGCGTATCATAAGCGACACGGTCAATCGCCAGCATATAGGCTGCGGTTCGCGAATCGACGTTATGCTTCTCAGCGTAATGCACGAGTTCGTTAAAACTCGCGACCATTTTGATCTCGAGGCGTTCGTTAACCTGATCCTCGGACCAGAAGTAACCCATCCGATCCTGAACCCATTCGAAGTACGAGACTGTGACGCCGCCGGCATTCGCAAGAATGTCCGGAATTACAAATATCCCGTTGTCATGCAATATCTTATCGGCCTTGGGCGTCGTCGGGCCATTGGCCCCCTCGGCGAGGATCTTACATCTAATACGTGCCGCATTCTCGGACGTGATCTGGTTCTCGGTCGCACACGGAGCAAGCACATCACATTCGATCTCAAGTAGAGCCTTGTTATCGACCACTTCGACATCGGGATAGCCTTCGAGTGATTTGTTGTTCTTGATATATTCTAGAACGTGCGGGATGTTGAGGCCATCCTTCTTGTAAATTCCACCGCCCACATCAGATATTGCTACGATCTTGTAACCGGCCTGGTGCATTAGTTCTGCACCGATGCCACCGACATTACCCGAACCCTGAACAACAACGCTCGTGTTCTCAGGAGTGAGGTTCAATCTCTTGATCGCCTCGTTGACCGTAAACATCACGCCGCGTCCAGTCGCCTCTCGTCGGCCAAGCGAACCGCCCAGAGCGACCGGCTTACCCGTTACAACCGCATTGACGGTATGACGCATGTGCATCGAATACGTATCCATTATCCACGCCATCGTCTGCTCGTTGGTGTTCATGTCCGGCGCGGGCACGTCCTTGTCCGGCCCGATAAAATCCATCAACTCCGATGTATAGCGACGCGTCATTCGTTCGAGTTCGCCGATCGACATTTGATGCGGATCGCAGATAATGCCGCCTTTGCCGCCACCGAAAGGAACATTAACAACGGCACATTTCCAGGTCATCCAGGCAGACAAGGCCTTGACCTCGTCCAGCGAGACGTCCGGTGCGTACCGAATGCCGCCCTTTGCCGGCCCGCGCGCAAAGTTGTGCTGAACGCGAAAGCCCTCAAACACCTGAATATGCCCCGTGTCCATTCGAACCGGAATGTAAACCTTGATCTCGCGGCTCGGTACGCGCATCACCGCGTACAGGTCTTCTTCGAGATTGAGCAGCTTGGCGGCACGGTCAAAGCGTTCACTCATCGCCTCGAACGGATTCTTTTCATCACTGCCGCGAAAACGCCGCATGTCATCAGCCATCGGATTTGCCATCGTTAAAAACTCCCAAAAAGGTCTTTGAATCTTCTTCTGATCTTAACTCCGCCACGTGATCGCATCCAACCGAACGCCTGGACATACGCATCTCAACTAACCGGGAAACGGTTATCTTACGATGTCAATCGATTGGCTCGGTTGAAATAGCGATGCGATCATTTTTTGGCAGGAAACGCTCGTCGTCGAGGCGTTTAGTTCAATTTGAGAATCTTAACGTACCAAAAAGTGAGACGCAAATGATTGCGAATAAAATCGGGCCGCATACCCTTATTTTCTAGACCTTTTATTGCGGCGGTGTTAACATCCTTAATATCATTTTGATTTCGATGTACCAAGTTTTATCTGCGTACCCGGCTCGGCCCCGACGCCTCATTGGCGTAGTGGTTGCCGCATGTTTGTTCGTGGCCGCATCGGCCAGTTTGGCGGTTGCGCAACGGGACGAGGAAGATATCGACGTCGTCGCTGTGTTTAATCAGGCTCAGGATCTTCACGAAAAAGGCGATCTCGCCGGTGCATTAAAGCTCTACGAAAAAGCCCTGAAAGCAATGCCTGAATTCCCCGAGGCAGAGTTTCAACGGGCTATGGCTTTTGTCGCCCTCGGCAAACCCGACGAAGCCGAGACTGCGTATCGCCGCGCTGTCGCGCTGCGACCAGACTGGACGCTGGCGATGACGGGGCTTGGTGCTTTGCTGGTAAATCGCGGCAAGTACGCGGAGGCCGAACCGGTGCTTCGCAAGGTGCTCGAACTCGAACCACAGAATCCACCGGCAATTGCCGCCTTTTCTGAGATACGGCTGCATGCAAGAGCTCCCGCGACAGAACTCCAAACGCTGCTCACAAAACTCACTGATCTCGCCGGCAAAGCATATCCAATGCCCTCGATATGGGTAACGCGGGCCGCCCTAGAAAATGCTCTCGGCCGTTTGGCACAAGCTAAGGCCAGCCTGGCAAAGGCTCTCGAACTCGACCCGAAGAATCGCAACGCGATGTTTCAACTCGCCGATCTCGCGATCGCCGAGGGTGATGTTGTTCGTGCACGCGAGATTCTCGCTCGTCTCGAAAGCGGCGTGCAGCGTTCTGGTGCTCTGCGACTGGTTAGCGCGAATGTACTTGCTCTCGAAGCGAAATACGACGAGGCGCTCGCCGAGCTTGACGCGATCAAAGTCAACAGCGTCCCGGTCACCGAACTTCGCAAACGTATCACGGCCATCCGTTCGACGAATCCGGCTGAGCTTGAAAAACAGCTTGAGAGCGACGATCGAAACATTACTATTCTCAGTCGCCTCTGTTCGCTCTATCGAAAGGACGATCCGGCTAAAGCTCTGACCTTTTGCCGACGTGCGTCCGAGGTCGAGCCTGCGAATGTGAATCACGCAGTCGGTTTCGGTGCTGCGCTCGTGCAGGCGAAGCAATTCGACGCCGCGACGGTCTTGTTGAAAAAGATCATAGGCATTGCTCCCGACAATGCGACCGCCCATGCTAATCTGGCAACGGCCCTTTTTCAATTGAAACGATATCCTGAGGCCATTGAGCAGTTTAATTGGCTGACCACAGATCAACCGCGATCCGCCGGCGCATATCTTTTCCTCGGGATAATTCACGACCAACAGGGCGAATTCATGGACGCCGCCGCCAACTATCAGCAATACATCCGCCTCGCTGATCCAGTCGACAATAAACTGGACATCGAAAAGGTCAATCTGCGATTACCAGCGGTGCAAAAGTTTATTAACGAAGGCAAAGGACGAAAGAAGTAGGTGAAAGTGAAAAGTAAAAAGCTAAAAGTTAAAGGCTTGAAGCTAGTACTAGCGCGTTCTATTCTTGTGCTTCTTTACTCTTCACTTTTCACTTTTCACTTTTGAGCGTCTTCGCGCAGGAAGTTCCGCCCGAAGTTGCTCCGCCACCGCTGAAGATCTTTTCGAAGGAAGAACGTTCGCGGCTCGATGCGAAGGTTGCTGTGATAAAGGAGCGGACGAAGCTTTCGCTCGAATTGATGGACCTTCGGCTCGATGCTGCGGAGAAATTTGCCGGCGGACGACAGTTTGAGGCGATGTTTACCGAGCTTGGAGGCTTTCAGGCGTTGATGGACGACAGCCTCGATTATCTTAATCGCCGCGACACTGGCTCGAACGGCAAGGTTCTGGACAATTTTAAGCGCATCGAGATCGGCCTTCGCGGGTTTTCGCCTCGCATCGAGACGATTCGCCGTGAACTGCCACTTCGCTACGACGATTACGTCAGAAAGCTGATGAAATACGTCCGCGCCGCACGAACAAGGGCAACCGAACCGTTCTTTGGCGACTCTGTAGTACCAAACCGCCGTGGCGGCGATAATTTATGAGAAGAGCTTTCATCGTATTTGTGGGCTTTGCCGTGATCGTCATGACGGCGTACGAGACGTCGGCCCAGCGCGATTACTTCACGCCCGAAGAGGTCGAATTGATCCGTGATGCGCAGGAGATCGATGTGCGGATCGATGTTTTAACGTATGCCATCGATCGCCGATTTTCGGCCCTAAAGATCGACGTTTCCGGCCCGAAGATCGCTGCTAAAGACACGGAAAAATGGGGAACGTTCCCCACCGGTACAAGGTCTCAACTGCTTTTCGACATTAAACGCATCATCCAAAAAGCCATC